>CALJER010000036.1 GCA_938074535.1 uncultured archaeon | reverse complement strand
ACTGGCTGGCCAGCCAGATATGGTGTTTCAGTAAGGAGCCTCGTAAAGTGAGGATTGAAAGTCCTATGCCCCGCATGTAAAAAATGGGGCTCACCCGTTTCAGTAAGGAGCCTCGTAAAGTGAGGATTGAAAGCTTTCCAGATTTTCATACCAATCACCCTTTGCTTACCGTTTCAGTAAGGAGCCTCGTAAAGTGAGGATTGAAAGGGCTGGACCGCCGCGGTCAGCGGAGCGGTCCTGGGCGTTTCAGTAAGGAGCCTCGTAAAGTGAGGATTGAAAGGGACCTACCACGGATTCAGCATTCACCGGGCCGAAGGTTTCAGTAAGGAGCCTCGTAAAGTGAGGATTGAAAGCCCTTTGAAATGGAGGAAGGGGAGAATTCGGCTGGAGTTTCAGTAAGGAGCCTCGTAAAGTGAGGATTGAAAGTCAGCTTTACTTAGGGGGATAGCGTGTACAAGCTTGTGTTTCAGTAAGGAGCCTCGTAAAGTTACGATCCCGCCCCCTCCAGAGCCTTGGGGCAGATGGGGGCTACTCGATGTGCCACCTCTTCGCGGCCTTCACGATGAGGAAGACCACAAGGGCAACGATGAGGAAGGTTATGAGGGCGCCCACGAAGTGGCCCACCCTGAAGGGACCCACCTCCACCTCCTCCCAGGGCCCGGGGGTAACCAGCTGAATGAGGGGCATGATCAGGTCACCCGCCAGGGCCTGAACCAGCGCGCCCAGGTAAAGGCCCAGGATGAAGGCCACCGCCATCCCCAGCACCCTGTACCTGGAGAGGAAGTCCAGAAACTCCGCCCGGAAGCCCTTGGGGGGAGGAGGGGAAGGCTTGGGCTCGAGGAGCGCCCTGATGCGCCTCAGCTCCTCCAGCATCTCCTCTTCCTTACCCATCTTTCCCCCTTCCCCCTCACTTTTTTAGTTCTTCCGCTGCCTTCCTGAACCACTCGGGCACGGTGGGCTCCGGAGAGATCCGGCGGGGGACGCAGGGCCTTATGTCCAGCACGGGGGTGCCGTCGAAGAGGTCCAGGCCCGAGACCCTGAGGAACCTCCCCCTCCTCCCCTCCACCTTCACCACCGTCATGCCCAGGGGATTGGGGCGGTGGGGCGAGTCCGTGCAGAAGACCCCCACCTCAGGCACCTCCTCCTCCGGCAGCCCCAGCCTGAGCCACCTCCTGGGCCTGACCTTCAGGACCCTCCTCTCCTCCTCCCCCACCTTGTGCAGCCACACCACCAGCCTGAGGTGGGAGAAGCCCTCTATTCCCTCCAGCGCCCGCTCGTACTCGGGGTAGATCTCCACCTCACCCTCCACCCCTCCCGACCTCCACGCCTCCCTCACCTGCTCGTCGGTCAGACCCACCCTCACCACCCCCACCGGCCTGAGCTCCACCGGCATGCCCCCACGGGAGTTGGCAACAGGATTAAAAAGCGCTCCCCCGAAGGCTAGGAGATGGAAGAGGGGAAAGGAATGCCCCTGCTGGGAGACGGGTTCCCCGAGATGAAGGTCAGGACCACGCACGGTGAAAAACTCCCGCCGAACGACTGCGCCGGAAGGTGGTTCGTGCTCTTCAGCCGCCCGGCCGACTTCACCCCGGTCCGCACCACGGAGCTCGCGGCCTTCCAGAAGAGGTATGAAAAGTTCGGATCCCTGAACTGCGAGCCCATAGGCCTCAGCGCGGACCATGTGTTCTCCCACCTGAAGTGGACGGAGTGGATCGGGGAAAAGCTGGGGGTGGAGATACAGTTCCCCACCATCTCCGACACCGGAGCCGTGGCGGAGAGGCCGGGGGCCCATCCACCCGGGGAAGGGCACCAACACGGTGAGGGCCGTCTTCGTGGTGGACGCGGAGGGAAAGATACGCCTCATCCTCTACTACCCCCAGCAGCTGGGGAGGAACACAGACGAGATCCTGAGGGTGGTGGAAGCCATGCAGCTCTCGGACAGACACGGGGTGGCCATGCCGGCCAACTGGCCCAGCAACGAGCTGATCGGCGGCCGCGTGATCGTGCCTCCCGCGAGCACCGTGAGGACCGCGCAGGAGAGGCTGGAGAAGGCGAGGACCGGGGAGATAGAGTGCTTCGACTGGTGGCTCTGCCACAGGAAGCTCCAGCGCTGATCCCCCGGCGACCCTCAAGGATAAGTGGGGGAAAAGACGAGGGTAGAAGATGGAGACCAAGGCAGTGAAGCCCTCAGTGTGGAACTTCCAGGTGGTGGGAGGGAAGGACGCCTGGAGGGAGGTGGTCTACTCCGCCAGGCTTTCGGGCGTGCCCGAGGCGCTGGGGGAGGAGGAGGTCTTCCGGATGATGGTGAGGAACGACTACGGCTCCGCCCTGGAGCACGTGGTGGTCAAGTTCGACGTGAAGATGTCGAAGGGGATCGCGCCCGAGTTCCTCGAACACAGGATGGCGAGCCACTCCGGCTTCTCCACCAGGTACATCAGGGCGGACGAGGGGATGGGGAAGGAAAAACGCGTCTACGAGGTGATAGTCCCCTGGCACCTGCTGGGGAGGGGGGAGGACGACCCCTCCGTCAGGGGCTTCTGGAGGGCGGTGGAGGAAGCCCTGAGGGAGTACGAGGCGATGCTGGAGAGCGGCCTGCCCAGGGAGGCTGCCAGATACGTGCTCCCCTTCTGCCTGGCGGTGGGGGTCTACCACGTGACCCTCAACCTCCGCTCCCTCCTGAACCTCCTGGGCCTGAGGCTCTGCGTCAGGTCCTCCCCGGAGTTCAGGTGCCTGGCCTCCCAGCTCTACTTCCTGCTGCTGGAGCACCTCCCCTCCCTGAGGGGGCTGGTGGGGTGCAGGGGGTTCATGCTCAGGGTTTGCCCCGAGGAGGGGGTGACGGGCGTGAGGAGCGGGAAACCGCACCCCTTCTATCCTCCCTGCCCCTTCAGGGACGAAGGCAGCGAAATCTTCATCCCCACCAAGGGTGAGGCGAGGAAGGCACCCTTCGATCCCTCGAGGGCCCTCAGGGTCCAAGAGGAGCTCTTCAGGAAGTGGGCCTCCTGGGGTGAGAGGCCGGGAAGCTAGCGCGGATGCCAGCCAACCTCCCGCCCGAGTACTTCAAGGTCGAGCAGAAGTACCTGCAGGCCAGGACCCTGGAGGAAAAGATCCTGGCCACGCAGGAGCTGATCAGGATTGCCCCCAAGCACAAGGGCACGGAGAAGCTCCTCAGGGTGCTCAAGCGTAGACTGGCCAAGCTCAGAAGGGAGCTGGAGGGGAGGGAAAAGAGGAGGGGCGGGGGACCGAGCTTCGCCGTGAAGAAGGAGGGCTGCGCCCAGGTGGCGCTGGTGGGGCTGCCCAACTCCGGCAAGTCCACCCTGCTGAGGAAGCTCACGAACGCCAGACCGGAGGTGGCGGAGTACCCCTTCACCACCAGGCTCCCCGTCCCCGGGATGATGAACTACGAGGACGTGCAGGTCCAGCTCGTGGAAATTCCCTCCCTCGTGGAGGGATCGAGCCTGGGCAGGGGTCTGGGGGCCCAGCCCCTGAGCGCGGCCAGGAACGCGGACGTGATCGCCCTGGTGGTGGATGCCTCCTCCGACATCCTCTCCCAAGTGAAAACCCTGGTGAGGGAGCTGGAGGAGAGCGGGGTGAGGCTGAACCGCTCCCCGCCCAGGGTGACCATCGAGAGAAGGGGGGAGGGTGGAATCGTGATAAGGGGGAAGGAGCTGGCGGAGGGGGGGGAGGAGGGAATCAAGGAGCTCCTCAGGGAGCACGGGATCCACAACGCGCTGGTGGTGGTGGAGGAGAGGGTGAGCCTCCGGACGCTGGAGGAAATCCTGGAGGGGTCGGTGGTCTATCGCCCCTGCTTCGTTCTCCTCACCAAAACCGATCTCTCCCCGGCGGTGGGAGAGCCGCCCGAGGGCCTCAAGGTGATCGACGCGGGAAAGCCCCCGGAGGAGCTCAAGAGGGAGATCTTCGAGAGCCTGGGCCTCATCAGGATCTACACCAAGAGACCCAACGAGGGGCCCTCGGAGAACCCCCTGGTCCTCCCCAGGGGGTCCACCCCCCTGGACGTGGCCAGGGCCATCCACAAGGAGCTGGAGAGGGGGATGAGGTCGGCCAGGGTGTGGGGGTCCACCCGCTTCCCCGGACAGTGGGTGCCCAGGGACTACCCCCTGCAGGACGGAGATGTGGTGGAGCTGCACTCCTGAGGCTAGAGGAGCTTCCTGATCCTCTCCTCTATCGCACCGGCGGGGAGGGCCCCCACCGTTTCGTCCACCAGCTTCCCCTCCCTGAAGTAGAGGAGGGTGGGAATGCTCATGATGCCGTAGCGCTCCGCCACCGAGGGGTTCTCGTCCACGTTGAGCTTTCCGAAGGCCACCTTCCCGGCGTACTTCCTCGCCAGCTCCTCCACCACGGGGGAGAGGATCCTGCAGGGCGGGCACCAGGCGGCCCAGAAGTCCACCACCGCCCTGGGGTTCTCCCTTATGAACCTGTCGAAGCTCTCCTCCGTGACCTCCACCGGCCCGGACGCGCTCATCTCCCCCCTCCGGAGCCACCTCTCCTCGAGCTCCCTGAGCTTCCTCTCCCGTATCCTGGAGAGCTCCTCATCCATCCCACCCCACCGCTCCCCCGCCGCGCCTAAATACCTTGCCCACCCCACCTCCCATAGGTAATCTTTAAAGAAGGGTCCCCAAGGGAGAGAGGATGAAGGAACCCAGGCTCATCGTCATCGCCGGTGGGGGGAGGGTGGGGTCCCACCTGGCCGAGGTGCTCTCCCAGAAGGGGAGGGACGTGGTCCTGATCGACAAGGACCCCCAGGTATGCGAGAGGCTGGCGGAAAGGCTCAACGTCCTGATCCTCTGCGGCGACGCCACGGAGAAGGAAATCCTGGAGGAGGCCAAGATAAAGGAGGCGGACGTCTTCGTGGGGGCCACGGGGAACGACAACGACAACATCGTGGCCTGCCAGCTCGCCAAGACCGTCTACGGGGTGCCCCTGGTGATGGCCAGGGTGGAGGACCCGGAGATGGCCAAGCTGTCCAAAAGCTTCAACATCGACCTGATGGTCAGCCCCTCCCACGTGGCCTCCATGGTGCTGGAGAGCGCCATCTCCCTCCCCGGCACCACCTCCATCTTTCTCTCCGACACCCCCATGACGGCGGCGGAGATCAAAATCCCCGAGGGATCCAAGGTGGTGCACAAGAAGCTCTCGGAGCTGGCCATACCCAGGGGGTGCATCATAGGGATGATCTACAGGAGGGGTGAGCTCGTCGTCCCCAGGGGGGAGAGCACGCTGGAGGCGGGAGACGTCGTCGCGATCATGGGCAAGGAGGAGGCCATAGCCAAGCTGGTGGATCAGATAAGGAGTAGGTGAGGATGGCCTTCAGGAAGCTGGGGATAAGGGGATTCCTGAAGCGGAACTTCGACTTCCTGAGCGGGCTGCTGGTGGAGCTCTTCACCGCCTCGGCCCTGGTCCTTCTTTCGGCGGCCCTCTGCCTTCTGGTGGTGCTCCTCTCCTCCCTGTGAGGTGCCCCCTTGCTCTTCCGCCTCACCCGGGAGGACTGGAAGGTCATCCTCTACAACCTGGGAAGGATGCTCCACCTCCTCTCCTTCGTCTTCCTCCTTCCGCTCGTCCCCGCCCTCTTCTATCGGGAGCTGGACACCTTATCCTACTTCTTCTTCACCTCGGGCTTCACGCTCCTGCTGGCCACCCTTCTCTCCCACCTCTGCAGGACCGACGAGCAGATGGAGCTCAAGCACGCCCTCTGCCTGGTGGCCCTGGCCTGGCTCGCGGCCTCCCTGCTGGCCTCCCTCCCCCTGTGGCTGGGAGGGGCCTGCTCCTCCCCGCTGGACGCCTGCTTCGAATCCCTGAGCGGCTTCACGGGCACCGGCCTCACGCTGACCGTCGATCCCGATCACCTGGCGCGCTCCCTCCACTTCCACCGGCACCTGCTGCAGTTCCTGGGGGACGGGGTGGGGATCGTGGCGGTCTCGCTGGCCGTGCTTGGCAGGACGGAGGTAAGCAGCCTGCTGGCCTTCAGGGGGGAAGCCAGGGAGGAGGGGATAAGGCCCAGCGTGGTGCGCACCACCAGGCTCATCTTCGGCATAGCCCTGACCTTCTTCGTGGTGGGGGCCCTCATGTTCACCCTGGCTGGAATCTACGAGGGGGCCGACCCGGGCACCGCCTTCTTCGACGGGATCTGCCACTCCTTCACGGGCTACGCCACCGGCGGCTTCAGCCCCCACTCCCAGAACCTGATGTACTACCACGGGCTGATCTACGAGGTCGTGGCCATGGTGCTGGCGGTGGTAGGGGCCCTCAACTTCAACCTGCACTACGCCCTCCTCACGGGCAGGAGGAGGGAAGTGTTCAGGGACACGGAGGTGAGGGTCTTCTTCTTCACCGCCCTCCTCCTGGGCGCCCTCACGATCCTCCTTCTCCTGGGGAAGGGGATCTACACCTCCACGGAGGCCCTCTTCAGGAGGGGGATCTTCCAGCTCCTCTCCGCCCAGACCACCACGGGCTTCTCCACCGTCCCCCCCCTCCACCTCTCGCTGGTCTGGCCCCTCTCCCTCCTCTTCCTCCTCTCCCTGGCCATGCTGCTGGGGGGATGCGCCAACTCCACCTCGGGGGGGATCAAGTCCCTCAGGGTGGGGATCCTGCTCAAGTCGCTGGCGCTGGAGCTGAAGCGTCCCTTCCTCCCGAGGTCGGTGGTGGTGGGGGAGAGGTTCCACCACCTGAAGGACTCCCCCCTCACCCCCCCCGTGGTGAGGGGCGCGGCCCTCGTGGCCACCTCCTACCTCCTCCTCTTCGCCGCGGGCACCCTCATCACCATGGCCTACGGCTACACCGCCGAGCAGTCCATGTTCGAGACCTCCTCGGCCCTCTCCAACGTGGGGCTGAGCTGCGGCCTCACCCACCCCTCCATGCCCGCGGGCCTCAAGCTCACCTACATGGTGCTGATGTGGATGGGCAGGCTGGAGGTGCTCACCGTGCTGGTGCTCCTCATTGCCCTCGCTCTGAGTTTCCAGAGGAGGAAGGCGGAATGAAGAGGACGCTCCTCTGCCTGCTCCTCTGCCTCTCCCTCCTTCCCTGCGCGGGAGCCACCCCGGTATCCGTGGAGGACCTGGTGAGGGGGCCCCAGGAATGGGACGGAAGGACCGTCACGGTGACGGGGGAGGTGGTGGGCAGGCTGGAGAGAGGGGGGCATGTCTGGTTGAACCTCCTCGACAACGGCTGGCCCCTGGGAATCTGGTGCACGAAGGAGCAGGCGGAAGGAATCAGGGTGGTGGGGGACTACTTCCACATCGGGGACAGGGTGGAGGCGACGGGGGTCTTCCGTGCCCGGTGCCCCGAGCACGGCGGGGAGCCCGACCTCCACGCCGAAAACCTGAGGGTGGTCCTGGAGGGACGTAGGGTGCCCAGACCCGTCAACCTCCTCCTCCTGGCCCTCTCCCTCCTCCTGCTGGGTGCCGCCCTCTCCGCCGCCCTGACCCTGCGCTTCAGGCGGAAGGAGCCCTTCCTGGGATACTCCCCTGAAAGCTTTTAACTCCGGGCCGAGGGAGTGGGTGATGCTTCAGGACCAGGAGCTGGAGGCCTACCGCAGGGCCGGGAAGCTCCTCGCCGAGGTGAGGGAGAGGATCCGACCCATGGTGAAGGTGGGGGAGTCGCTGGTGAGGATAGCGGAGGAGGCGGAGAGGCTCATTCAGGAGAAGGGCGCCAGGCCTGCCTTCCCCTGCAACGTCTCCCTCAACGAGGTGGCGGCCCACTACAGCCCCCCCTTCGACGATCCCACCGTGATCAAGGAGGGCGACCTGGTGAAGGTGGACCTGGGGGCCCACCTGGACGGCTACATCGCGGACACGGCCTTCACCGTCGCCACGGACGAGGAGGGAAGAGCGCTGAAGGAAGCCGCGGAGAAGGCCCTGGAGGCCGCCATAGCCGCGGTGAGGGCCGGAGTGGATGCGGGGGAGGTGGGAAGGGCCGTGGAGGAGGCCGCCAGAGGGGCGGGCTTCAAGCCCGTGGCCAACCTCACGGGGCACGCCCTCTCCCGCTGGACGCTGCACGGGGGCCTGACCATCCCCAACACCTCCGTGCGCACGGGGCAGAGGCTGGAAAGCGGTGCGGTGGTGGCCCTGGAGCCCTTTGTGACCGGCGGGGCGGGCTACGTGGAGGACACCAGGGAGGTGCTCATCTTCAGGTACCTAGGGGAGCGCCCGGTGAGGCTGAGGATGACCAGGGAGCTCCTCAGGGATCTGAAGAAGACGTACAACGGTCTCCCCTTCGCGGAGAGGTGGCTGGCCAGGCGCATGTCCAGGCTGAGGCTCAGGCTCACCCTGAGGGAGCTGGTGGATTCGGGGGCCCTCTGGCCCTACCACGTGCTGGTGGAGAGAGCGGGAAAGAAGGTGGCGCAGGCCGAGCACACCGTCCTGGTGACGGAGGGGGGGTGCGAGGTCCTCACCGCCTGAGGCCCCTCAGGGAGAGAACGCCCAGCAGCAGGGAGAGCAGGGAGTAGGGGAAGAGGAGGAGGGCGAAGCCTCCCGTGCTGAGCACCGCCCCACCCACCAGCGGACCCACCGCGTGGCCCAGGGAGTACGCCATGAGGAAGAGGGCGGAGGCCGTCCCCGCCTCCGGCACCGCCTCGGTGATGAGGGGGAGGGCGGAGGAGAGGGGAATCCCTATGGCCAGGCCCAGGAGGCAGAAGACCGCGGCCGCCTGCCAGGGGGAACCCACGAAGAGGACCGCCGGGAAGGAAGCCGAGCAGAAGAGCATGCCCCACCCCATCACCCTCCTCCTCCCGAACCTGTCGCTGGCGGAGCCGAAGAGGGGTCTGGAGGTCGCGAGGAAGAGGGCGGCCAGCCCGAACATCGTCCCTATTTCACCCTGGCCGAGCCCGAGGTGGGAGGAGAGGTAGGAAGGGGCGAAGGGCTCCAGAAAGCCGAAACCCATCCAGATCAGGAGGGCCACCAGGCAGGAGAGGAGGGCGTCAGGGTTCCTCAAGACCCCCAGGAAGGAAGAGGAGCGGAAGCTGCTCGGCCTGGAGTGCGGGGGCTCCCTGAGAACCGTGAGGGAGAGGAGGGCCAGGAGGAGGGAGAGGAGGGCCCACAACCGGAAGGGCGCGGGATAGCCCCCCGCCTCAGCCATCCACCCTCCCAGGGGCGGACCCGCGATCGCCCCCAGCCCCATGGAGGCGGTCACCCAGCCCAGGGTCCTGCCCCTCCTGCAGGAAGGGGTGAGGTCGGTCAGGAGGGCCAGGGAAGCCACCCAGGTGGAGGCCGCCGCCATCCCCTGCGTTCCCCTGCTCACGAAGAGCTGGGGGAAGGAAGAGGAAAGGGAGAAGGAGAGGCTGGAGACGGCCAGGACCAGCATCCCCAGGACCAGCAGGGGCTTCCTGCCCCACCGGTCGCACAGGACGCCCAGGGGAAGGGTGACCAGCAGGTAGACCAGGGGGTAGGCGGCGAAGATGAGGCCCAGGAGGGCTGAGGAGAGGTGGAGCTCGGAGGCCCTGAGGGGGACGGTGGGAACCACTATTCCGTAACCCGCGGCGTCCAGGAAGACGGCCGAGCAGGCCAGCAGGAGGGGGGCCCTTCCCACCTCCCCCCTTCCACCGGAGCGGATAAAAACCGAGGTTCATTCCCTGCGCAAAACGAGGAGGGCGTGGTCCTTCTCGTAGGGCTCCAGCACCCTGAACTCCACCACCTCTATCCCCGCCCCCAGCCTCTCCCTCTCCTCCCTGAAGACCTCCCTGGAGTCCCTGGTGACGTCTATGCTCTTCGCCTTCAGGAAGAGGAGGGCCCAGCCGCCCGGTCCGAGGAAGGCGGCGAGGTTCTTCCTGAGGATCTCGGTCTGGTCGGGCTGGGCCACGTCCTGGTAGATCACGTCCGCCTCCCCCACCAGGAAGCGGTAGGAGGCGGGGTCCCTGGCGTCGGCGAGGATGGGCACCATGTTCGTCCTGCGCCCGCAGAGGGAAAGCAGGTCCCTCATGGGCCGGAAGGAAAGCTCCACGCACCAGATCACCCCTTCCTCCCCCACGATGTCGGAGAGGTGGCTGGCGGTGGTGCCGGAGGCCGCCCCCAGGTAGAGGACGCGGGAGCCCCTGCGGACGGGCATCTCCTTCAGCCCCAGGTGGAGGGCCGAGGCGAGCTTGCTCCTGTAGGGATCCCAGACCCTGTACTCCACCCCACCCACCTCCACCAGCTCCTCCCCGTAGACCCTCTGACCGGGGAGGGCGTTCCTGGTGGCCAGTTTTTTCCCCTGGGGGTACCTGAGCCAGTAAACGCCCGGGAACCCCTCCTCCACCTTCATCCCCTCTCACCCCTTATCTCGGCCAGGCGCCTCTCCAGCTCCGAGGAAAGCCTGTCCCCCAGGTAGCCCCCGCCCATCAGGTCCACCCTCGCCGCTATGCTGACCTTCCCCGCCACCGCTCTGGCTATCTTCCCCCTCAGCTTCTTCGGGGCGGAGCGGAGGGGGGGGAAGCGGTAGAGCACGCCGTGCTTCGGCGGCCTGCCCCTCGACCGCAGGGCCCTGAAGAGGGCCTTCTCCGCACCCAGCACCTGGATGGTGCTCGTGGGCATCCTGGACAGCCTCTCCAGCCCTCCCGCGAGGGAGATGAGACGGGCGCCCAGCAGGCTTCCCACCACCGCCCTGAGGTTGGGGGCCACCTCCTCCATCCTGCGGTCCAGGTACCCGGCCAGCTCCCTGCGGAGGGAGAGGAGCTCCAGCACCCTCCTCCCGCTCTCCCTCAGGACCTCCAGGTCCTCCTCCCCCAGCGCCGCCCCCATGGAGCTCCTGGCCGAGGAGGAGAGCTTCCTGGCCCTCTCGGGGGCGAGGCCCAGCCCCGCCAGCCTTTCCTCCGTGAACTCCTCCCTCCTCCCCAGCGAGACCAGCAGCCTGACGTACTCCTCGTGGTCCCCCACCAGCCCGTCCAGCTCGGGGAAGTGGAGGGAGTACCACTCGCGCAGGAGGCCCACGAGCAGGTTGAGGGTCCTGTCCACCTCCTCCAGCATCCTGGAGGCCCCCACCACGCAGCGGTCCCTTTCCGCCATCCTCTCCCCCACCTCCCTCCTCGCCAGCTCCAGCGAAACCTCCCTCACCCTCCGGCTGAGGGAGACTCCGCACAGGCGGGCCAGC
>CALJER010000035.1 GCA_938074535.1 uncultured archaeon | reverse complement strand
GACGGGGTGGGCGGGACAGGAGGTGCAGGATCACATAGGGCTCCCCTACCTGTGCAGCTTCAGGCCGGAGGAGGGGAACCTGACCGAGCTGAGGGGTCTGAACTACCCCATGCAGTCCTACACCGCCGCCCACGGGGCCATAAGGGGAGCCGCCACCTACGCGGCCATGATAGGGAGAGGAAGTTCCTGGTGCCTCAGCCCCATCGTGAAGGTGGCCTTCGCCGACCCCCACCTGGTGTTCGACTTCAAGCACCCCAAGCTGTGCATAGCCAAGGCGGGGATAAGACAGTTCATGCCGGCCGGGGAGAGGGACCCGGTGCTTCCGCCGCACTGAGGTGAGGGCATGGGCAAGACCCTACCTCCCCTGAAGGAGATGTACCCCAAGTTCGCTGAGGAGTTCGAAAAGACCAAACCTCCCCCCGTTCTGGAGAGGGTCACCCCTGAGGCCCTTCCCCCTCCGAGCATGTGCCTCCCCCGTCCCGACGGCTGGTGGAGACAGCCACCCTACTCCAAGTGGATTCAGGACAGGGGGAGGGAACCAACGGCTTACGAGCTCTTCATGGATTTCATCATAGGAAGGGCGATTTCCAGCCCCAAGGCCATGGAGCTGGCCAGCTCGGCGCCCACTCGCCTGATCGTATACGAGATCGAGCACCCCCAGAGGGGCACCGAGTTCGTAAGGATGTTCCTGAACCCAACGCAGGTGGTGGAGGGTCCACCCGAAGAGGAACCGGACCTTTGGATCAAGATGGGGTACTACGACTTCGTACCGATCCTGGGGGGGGAGATAAGCGTTTTCAATGCGGTGTACGAGGGCAGGGCCACCATCATAGGCAACACCACAGCAGGACTTGACCAGTACGACGTGATGACGGCCATTTTGGGGTTCGAAATCCCACGTCCGCGGTGCTGGCCGAGGGGACACCCCTAGCTCAGGCCTCTCCGGTCCTCTTCAGCCTTTCCCTCATCCTTTTGTACTCCATGAGCTTGGAGTAGGCCCTTCCCGCGTCCTCGGGAGAGAAGTAGACGGGTATGTGGTGCTTCCGGAGGAGCTTGACCGGTCTGGACTTGTCCAAAGGCTTGAGCGCCACCGCGAAAACAGTTTTGCCTCTGCGGTTGAGCGCTATCAGCCTCTTGATGAGGGGCATCTGGACCTCCCTCACATAGACCTTCCTCAACTCCCCGTCGAGGAACCTGGTGGCGTAGGCGTCCAGTCCCCCCAGAACGATCAGCCCACCGGCCTCCCACTTCTCTATCGTCTTCAGGATTTTGAACTCCAGGGAGGGATCCAGCTCGGCCACCGTGTCTATCGGGTTTCCCCTGCTCCAGTAGGGGGGCATGAAAGAGTTCATCTCCTCCAGGATGTGGGGGGGAGGGGGCGGGACCTCCACCAGGTCTTCCCTGCAGGCGTCCGCGGCGGTTACCCCCCAGCCCCCTCCCCTGGTGAGGATGATCACCTGGTTGTTCTGGGGGAGGGGCTGTTCGAGGGCCATGGCCACCTTCAGCAGGTCCTCCGTGCTCTCCACCTCCACCACTCCGGCCTGCCTGAAGACTCCGGTGTACACCTGCCCGGACCCGGAGAGGGAACCGGTGTGGGATTTGGCCGCCCTGCTTCCGGCCCGGGTCTTTCCCACTTTGAGGACCACGATGGGCTTTGTCGGGCTTGTCCTCCTCGCCACTTCGAAGAACTTCCTCCCGTCTTTCACCCCCTCTATGTAGGCGAGGATGACCTTGGTGGACTTTCTCTCCCTCAGAACCTCTATGAGGTCCTCGCACCTGAGGAAGGCCTCGTTTCCGGTGCTCACGAACACGTCGAAGCCCAGCTGGTAGTAGGTTCCGCGGTCCAGGAGCTGGGTTCCCAGGTTCCCGCTCTGGGAGAGAAAGGAGATGTTCCCCTTCAGCGGCTTTACGGAGGCCATGAGGGCGGAGAGGCTGGAGGTGGCGGAGAAGACCCCCATGCAGTTGGGCCCCACGAAGGGCAGGCCCCCCTCCTCGGCGATTCTCACCAGCTCCTTCTCCCTTTCCTCACCCTCCTTTCCCGTTTCCCCGAAGCCAGCCGAGATGATCACCGCTGACTTCACTCCCCTCTCGGCGCACTCCCTGAGGAGGGAAGGAACGGTTTTGGCGGGGGTGACGATGAGGGCCAGATCGGTCTCCTCCGGGACCTTCGGGTAGGCCTTGAACCCCATCAGCGTTTGTTCGTTTGGATTCACGGGGTAGATCTCACCCTTGAAGCCCCCCTCCACCACATGCTTCAGGATGATGCTCCCCCACTTGATGGGGGAGCGGGAGGCCCCTATCACCGCCACCGACCTGGGGTCCAGGAGGTAGCGCAGGTTTTCAAGAGTTCTCTTGGAGAGCTCTCCCGACCTCCCCGAGGTCATCTTTTCACCCTTTTCTTGAACTCTTTATAAATCCTCCGAGCCCCGTGAAACCCAATCTTTTTAAGAACTCCCACCTCACTCTTTTGTGCCCCTGGTCCTGACGAGGGAGTGGTTCGAGACCATCAAGGAGGCCTGGAATTCCGATCCCTCGAACATACAGAGCTTGGAAGGGGCGAGCGAGAGCATCCTATGGACGGTGGAGGAGCTCCCGCTTTCCAAGCTCCCCCCGGAGATGGAGAAGTCCATTTTGGAGGGAGGGATGATTGACGAGGCCCTCTTCAGGAAGGCCAAAGAGACGGACAGGGTGGATCTCCTCCTGAGGTGGGAAGGGGGGAAGCTGGTGGAATTCAGGCCCGCGAGGGAGGGGGAGGCGCACACAGCGACGATGAGGGGAAAGTACTCCGCTTTTGAGAAGATAAAGACGGGAGAGGACTTACTGTGGGCCAACATGGACAGGGAGATAGAGTTCAGGGGAAGGCTGTTCGAGTTCACCAGGAGGCTGGAAGGATACACCAGGTTCACGCTCCTCATGGTATCGAAAACGGATCTGGTGTGAGGTGGAAGGATGGAAACGATGGAGGAAAGGAGCGCCAGGGAGAAGGCGGAGTGGGAGGAGTGGATCAGGCACATGGGGCTGGACAGGATCTGGCAGTACCTCAGCTCCATCAACCCCTTCCCCGGCCGGGTCCCCCTCAGCCTCGAAATCTTCTCCTCCATGCCGGTCTGGAGGCACATCTTCAGGCACCTGGGCATGACCCCCGAGAGGTGGCAGAGGCTCAAGTACGAGAACTTCGTGGAGTGGTCCTACCGCATAGACCAGGCGGTGGAGACCTCAACCAGATTGCTGAAGAACCCGCCCTCCAGGGAGGAGCTCTACCACATGGACAACCTCTGCTACCTGAGCCACCCCCCGGCCTACCTCTGCAGGTCGGACGTGGGGAAGACCACCTGTCAGATGCTCTACGGCAAGTACGCCACCGTGGAGTACGTGCACGTGGACGATTTCACCCGTGAGGTCTACTGGATTCTGGGATACCACAACGAGGATGGTCTGCCCGTCCACAGGTGGCTTCTGGGCGCCTCCAGGGACATCTCCCAGTACTTCGACGAGGAGGACGAGAAGTGCTTCCTCACCAGCACGGACACCTGGACGGGAGCCCCCAACAAGGAGGAGCTGGACGACAGGCTGAACCGCAGGCACCTCAGGACGGGGGTGAAGGTGAGGGACGTGCCCAAGTACTACTGGGACCCCTACGACTGGGGGATGGGGGTGAGGGACGTGATCATGGACATGCGCACCGAGCT
>CALJER010000034.1 GCA_938074535.1 uncultured archaeon | reverse complement strand
AAAAGACGACAAAGAAAGTCGTGAACCTCATCAACCAATGTTGCAATGTTTGTAACTCTGCCTCCTCCGGACGGTAGAAGAAACATCGTCCAGCCAGCGGGATTCTCGATCGGCTCCCACGCATGTTCGCACCTCTGTTCCTTTCACATATCAAGGAGACCCATCGAAGCCCGGTTAAGATGCGGGGCTTGCTTTTTTTCCACCGAGAACCAAGCCTTTATCCGCCGCCGCCCCAGGGAAAAGGGGAGCGATGAAGAGAAGAGGGTTAGGCGACTCGTGAGCCCGCAAGGTATTTCTGAGCTCCCCATGCCCCTCACGTTTTATACGCCCCTCCCGGACATAGAGAGGAGAAAATGGGAAGGCTGATGAACGGGAGGGAGTACCTCGAGAGCCTCAGGAGGCTGAAGCCCACCGTCTACTTCATGGGAAGGAGGATAGAGAGCGTGGCGGACGAGCCCATGCTCAGGCCGCACGTGCAGGCCGCCGCCATGACCTACGAGCTGGCCCACGATCCCCGCTACGAGGAGCTCATGACGGCCACCTCCCACCTCACCGGGGAGAAGATCAACCGCTTCACCCACATCCACCAGAGCCCGGAGGACCTGGTGAAGAAGGTCAGGATGATGAGGCTGCTGGGGAGGAAGACGGGGAGCTGCTTCCAGAGGTGCGTGGGGCTCGACGCCCTGAACTCCCTCTACATCGTCACCTACGAAATCGACCAGAAGCTGGGGACGGACTACCACCGCCGCTTCGTGGAGTACCTGAAGAAGGTGCAGAGGGAGGACCTGATGTGCTCGGGATCCGTCACCGATGTGAAGGGGGACAGGAGCCTGAGGCCCCACCAGCAGCCCGACCCCGACCTCTATGTGAGGGTGGTGGAGAGGAGGGAGGACGGGATCGTGGTGAGGGGGGCCAAGGCCCACCAGACCGGAGCCGCCAACTCCCACGAGGCGGTGGTCCTGCCCACCCGCGCCCTGGGCCCCGAGGACAGGGACTACGCCGTGGCCTTCTCCGTCCCCATCGACGCCCCGGGCCTCATCCAGGTCTTCGGGAGGCAGACCAACGACACCAGGAGGCTGGACGGGGAGATAGACTGCGGGAACCCCAACTACGGGATCGTGGGAGGGGAGACCCTCATGATCTTCAACGACGTCTTCGTCCCCTGGGAGAGGGTGTTCATGTGCGGGGAGCACGAGTTCGCCGGAAGGCTGGTGGAGGTCTTCGCCACCTTCCACCGCCAGAACTACGGCGGGTGCAAGACGGGGGTGGCCGATGTCCTGATAGGGGCCTCCGCCCTGCTGGCGGAGTACAGCGGGATAGCGGGCTCCTCCCACGTGGAGGACAAGCTCACGGAGATGGTCCACCTGGCCGAGACCTGCTGGTGCTGCTCCCTGGCCTGCTCCTACCTGGGGCACAGAACCCCCTCGGGGGCCTACCTGGCCGACCCCCTGCTCGCCAACGTGGTGAAGCTCAACATCACCAGACTCCCCTACGAGTGGTCCAGGCTGGCGCAGGACCTGGCGGGGGGCTTGGTGACCACCGCCCCCTCCGAGAAGGACCTGAGGAGCCCGGAGGTCGGAAAACTGGTGGAGAAGTACCTAGCCAGGAAGAAGGGGGTGCCCCCGGAGCACATCCTGAGGCTCTTCAGGCTGGTGGAGAACCTCTCGCTGGGAGGACAGCTCCCGGAGTGCATGCACGGAGCGGGCTCCCCCCAGGCCCAGAAGATCGTGATAAGGAGGAGGGCGGGGATGGAGGAGAAGAAGGAACTTGCGAAGAGGATCGCGGGGCTGGAGAGGGACGAGCACCTGGAAAAGCTGGGGTAGCCTCAAGGACCCCCAGGCCTGGCGGGCTCAAGAAAAGCGTAGAACTCCAGGGGCCTGAGCTCCCTGAACTCCTTCGTCTGCTCCACCAGATGCTTCCTGATGTCCGCACAGAGGTGGCAGGGCGAGACGTAGCCCTCCTCCCTCTCCCTGTACCCGTGCTCCCTCCCCAGCTCCAGGAGCTCCCCCAGGCTTCTGGTCAGGGAGGCCAAGACGGGAAGGTCCTCCAGCTCCAGCTCCCCAGGGAACTCCAGCCTCCTGGCGTCGCCCAGGGAGATCCCGCCGCAGTAGCCCGGTAAGTAGTTGAAGTAGTTGTCCACGTGCACGTGCCAGGGCCTGGTGAGCTCGCTCAGGCAGGAGCGGCGAAGGAAGCGCTCCGCGGGGTACCTGGGGCAGAGGTGCCCCAGCCTGAAGGGGAACCTGCCGGTGGGAAGGAGCTCCAGCTCGGCCAGGATCTCCTCCCCCTCCAGCTCCAGCAGTTTCTCCAGCCTCTGGGTCCCGCTGATTCCCCTCCTCAGGGCCCAGCTGAAAAAGGCCCCCTGGTAGACCAGGAGGTTGCTCCCGAAGACCTCCCTCCCCACCCTCACCGCCAGCCTGGTGCGCTCGAAGGGGACGTGCTCCAGCGTGAAGGGGTTGGCGCTCACCAGCAGCCCGTCCAGCCCCTTCTCCCTGAGGGTGAGGAGCTTCTCCCTCACCTCCCCCTCCTCCGCGCACCAGTGGGCGTTGGTCTCCACGAAGGTAGCGGGAATCCCCAGCTCCGCCGCCGTCCCCACCAGCCTGCACAGGAGGGGGAAGTTGAGGAAGGGTTCCCCTCCGGTGAAGTGCAGGCCCAGGTTCACCCCCACCCTGTCGAAGCCGGGGGGGTACTGTTCCCCGAAAGCGAGGGCGAGCTTGGTCAGGACCTTCCCGGCGCCCACGGGATCTATCCAGTTCTCCCCGCGCCGCGGGGAGCAGGCGTACAT
>CALJER010000033.1 GCA_938074535.1 uncultured archaeon | reverse complement strand
CCTCACCCTCCCTCTTCACCCTCGCCCCCATCCTCCGGAGGTTCTCCACCGTGAGGGCCAGTCTGTCCGACTTCATTTCCCTGGCCCTCCAGACCCCGCCGAAAACCGTTCTGCCCTCCGCCAGGGAGGCCAGAACGGCGGCGTAAGGAAAGAGCTCGGCCCTTCCCGAGAGCTCCACCCTGGTCCCCCTGAGCCTCTGTGGTCCCTTCACCTCCCACCCCCCCCGAACCTTCCTCAGCCTGGCCCCCATCTCGCGCAGGAGCTGGAGGAGGGAGCCTCCCTCCTCACCCTCCCCCTTCAACTCCAGCCTGGAGTCCGTCAGGAGGGAGGCCACCAGCAGGGGGGCGGCGGAGTAGAGGCTGGGGGGAACGGTGAGGACCTGGGAACGGGGCCTCCCGGGTGAAATCCCGACCCTCCTACCCCTTCCGGCCACAGGCACCCCCGCCTTCCTGAGGATGCCCACCATCCTCTCACCCTCCCCCGAAACCTCCACCTCCACCCCCTGCTCGGTGTAAGGGGCCAGGAGGAGGAGGGGGAAGAGCTCCGGCGGATCCACCCTCCCCATCCTCCCGCCCCGCAAACCCCTCCCGAAGACTATGAAGGGGGGGGTTTCCCTGGGCCCGGAGGGGCTCACCTCCCCCCCCAGCTTCCTGACCATCCCCAGGAGAGGCCCCATGGAGCGCCGGCGCAGCTGGGAATCCCCCGTGACCACCAGCGTCTTGGAGGAGAGGGCCGCCAGGGAAACCAGCATGCCGAAGAGCGTCCCGGAGTTCCCGGCCTCAAGCACGCTCCCCCTGGGCTGGATCTCCCCTCCCACCCCCCAAATCGTCCACTCCCTGCTCCCCCTCTGGAGGGTGGCCCCCAGCTTCTCCAGCTCCCTGAGGAGGGGGAGGGTGTCCTTCACCAGCAGGGGCCTCCTCACCACGGCCCTGCCCTCTGAAAGGAAGGCGAGGACGGAGAGGAACTGGGTGTAGAGCTTCGAGGGCTGCAGCACCACCTCCCCCGAGAGCCCGCCTCCTCCCCTGATGTGGATTTCCATCCTCTCTGGCTAAAGGGTAGAAAGGAAACTTCTACTTGAGGATTTTGGTGATGGCCCTGGCCGCCGCTTCTATGTCCTTCATGGTCTTGGCCCCCGCGCAGACACCCTTCCCCGAGACGAAGAGGAGGACCACGGCCTTGGGCTTCTCCAGCCGGAAGACCAGACCGGGGAAGACCTCGGGCTCGTACTCGGTATTTTCGTAGGTCCTGGAAATCTTCTCTAGGTCGAACTCCCTCTTGAAGTCGAAGGAGGCCACGATGTTCTGCACCTGGACCTTGGGCTCGGACTTTATCTTGGCCCCGGCCTTCTTCAACTTCTGGGTGAGCTTCCTGATGGCCAGCTTGGCGTCCCTCATGCTCCTGGCCCCCACGCAGTTCATCTTCCCGGAGGAGAAGATCAGGAAGGAGGCTGGGGGATCCTCCGACTTGTAGGCTATCCCCGGAAAGACCTCCGGGTCGTACCTGGCGTTGTCCAGGACCTTCGCCAGCCTCTCCAGGTTGAAGGTCACTCCCTCGTAGGCCACGGAAAGAACGATGTTCTGAATCTCTATGTCCACACCCGAAACCATCCAAATTCTTCTAAAGCTGCGGGGATTTAAAAGGTGGGGGGAAGGTGGGTCTGAGGAGGAATCGGTTCGGCTCCTTCGTAGTGGGGGAGATGCCCGAAGGGTGCAGACTCTGCGTGAGGGGGGCCAAGCTGGTGCTCTTTCTGACCGGGCTCTGCCGGCGCTCCTGCTTCTACTGCCCCCTCTCCTCCCTGAGAAGGGGAAAGGACGTGGTGTACGCCAACGAGCGGCCCATCCGCTCCACCCGCCAGCTCCTGAAGGAAGCCGAGCTCATGGACGCCCAGGGGACGGGCATCACGGGAGGGGATCCCTCCCTCAGGTTCAGGAGGCTCCTCCGGTACCTGAGGGTGCTGAAGCGGGAACTGGGGCCCGAGCACCACGTTCACCTGTACTGCACGGAGCTCTCCAGGGAGAGGCTCAGGAGGCTGAGGGAGGAAGGACTGGACGAGATAAGGTTTCACGCCTGGAGCCCAGAACCCGTGCGGAAGGCCGTGGAGGAGGGGCTGAACTGCGGGGTGGAGCTGCCCTCCCTCCCCGGAAGCTTCAGGGTTCTCACCCGCCTCCTGAAGGAGCTGGAGGGGGCCGGGTGCTCCTTCGTCAACCTGAACGAGCTGGAGTTCTCGGAGACCAACTCCCTCGAGCTCAGGAGGAGGGGGTTCAGGCTGAAGTCCCTGGACTCGGTGGCCGTGAAGGGGAGCGAGGAACTCGCCCTGAGGGTGCTGGAGTGGGCCCTGGAGAACACGGAATTGAACCTGCACTACTGTCCCAGCCGGCTGAAGGATGGGGTGCAGCTCAGGAACCGCCTGAAGAGGAGGGCCAGGAAGGTGGCCAGGCCCTATGAGGCCCTCACCTCTGAGGGTCTGCTGGTGAAGGGGGTAATCGAGGGCCTGCCCCCGAGCGAGCTGGAGGCGGGAAGGAGGAGGCTGATCAGGAAGTACGGGATACCCCCGGAGCTCCTGTCCGTGAACCGCCGGAGGGTCAGGCTGGAGACCAGTCCGGAGGTAGCCGAGAGGCTCTCAGAGCGGGAGAGGGGACTGAGCTTCTCCTGGGTGGAAAGCTACCCCACCTTCGACGGGGTGGAGGTAACCGTCATCCCCCTGCCCCTCAGGGGGCGGGGGACTCGGGGGACTTCGGGGTCTCCTTGACAGCCGACCCGCTCCTGGCCAGCACGATGTCGCCTATGGCCAGGACCTGCGAAAAGGGAAGGGAGAGGATGGCGCTGCCCTTCTTGCCCAGGGCTAGGCCCACCACCCTTCCCTCCTCATCGTTGAGCAGCACATCCCAGACCGACCCCACGTACTTGGCCCTGTCGTTGTAGATCCGCAACCCCTGGAGCTTGGAGAGCCTCAGCATCATTCCCCTCCGGCCGCCTTTGATATAAACCTGACGGGGGCCCTTTCGATGGAGTTAAGAGAACGCGGGGGAAGGAGGTTCTGGATGCGCCGTCCCTACGTCATCATGAACGCCGCCATGACCCTCGACGGCAAAATCGCCACCAGAGAAGGGGACAGCAGGATCTCCTGCCCGGAAGATCTGGACAGGCTGCACAGACTCAGGGCGGAAGTGGACGCCATCATGGTGGGGGCGGGCACCGTCCTCTCCGACGATCCCTCCCTGACCGTGAGGAGGACCAGGGGAAAGAACCCCCTGCGGGTGGTGGTGGACGGGAGGGGCAGGATCCCTCCCACCGCCAGGGTCCTGGACGCTTCCTCCCGGACCCTCGTGGTGGTCTCCGGGAAGGCCCCGAGGCGCAGGGTGGAGGAGCTCAG
>CALJER010000032.1 GCA_938074535.1 uncultured archaeon | reverse complement strand
GGGAGCCAGCCTGAAGCTCACGTCCTTCAGCACCTCCACCCAGATCCCGCCCAGTCCGAACATCACCACGGGGCCGAAGGTGGGATCCTTCATCCCGCCCACGATGACCTCCACCCCCTGCGGGACGTACTGCGAAACGGTGACGCCCAGGATCCTGGCGTCGGGACGGTAGGCCCTGGCGTTGCTCACCACCTCCTCGAAGGCCCTCTCCACCTCCTGATCGGAGGAAAGGCCCACCCTCACCGCTCCGGCGTCGCTCTTGTGGAGGATGTCGGGGGAGCATATCTTCAGGTTCACGGGGTATCCCATCCTCCTGGCGAGCTCCAGGGCCTCCTGCCTGCTGCCGGCCAGGGCGGTGGGGTTGACGGGGATGCCGTAGGCTTCCAGCACCCCCTTGGCCTCGTGCTCCATCAGCTCCTTTCTTCCCTCGGCCCTGACCCCTCTGAAGATTTCCTCCGCCCTGGCCCTGGGATCCAAGGGTATCAAGAAAAGGGGGGACCGAGGCATAAAAAGCTACCCGCCCCTCCAGGAGGAAGGAAAACCGGCCCTCCTCCAGAACCTTCCCGTGTCCCTGAGGAAGGGCCACCTGAGCCTCACCTCCTTCAGGGCGGAGAGGTCCACCTCATGCTCCAGAATGGTCTCCTCCTCCCCCGCCTCCGCCAGGAGCTCACCCGTGGGGGAGACCAGGAAGCTGTGCCCCACCACCCTCCTCCCGTCCGGGTAGCAGGAGCGCGTGTTGTTGACGAAGGCAAAGAAGACTCCGTTCTCCACCGCCCTGGCCACGCCCACGTGCCTCCAGGTCCCCACCCTGTTCTCGGGGATGTTGGAGGGGTTCAGGAGGAGCTGGGCTCCCCTCGCGGAAAGGGTCCTGCAGGGCTCGGGGTAGAGGGCGTCCACGCACACCACCACCCCCAGCTTAACCCCGCCCAGGGTGAAGGGGCCGAACTCCCTCCCCCTGCTCAGGAAGCTCCTCTCTCCCGTGGACTGCGAGGGGAAGAGCTTGTCGGAGCGGCCCACCACCTTCCCCTGCTCGTTCAGGGCATAGCAGCTGCTCAGGATCTCCTCCCCCCTCCTCAGGTAAGTTCCCCCCGTGAGGAGGGAGAACCTCCCCTCCCTGGCGGCCTCCCCCAGCAACCCCAGGACCTTTTTCCACTCCTCTTCCTCCAGCACCTCCCTGCCCACCCAGTTCTCCGGGAGGCACACCAGGCCCGCCCCGGAGAGGGTGGAGAGGAGGTCCAGCATGTGCTCCAGGTTTTCCTCCTTCTCCTCCCCCCTCGCGAACTGCACGAGCGCCAGCCTGAGCCTCATCCCCCCGGCCTCCCGGACGAATCAGCAAAAAACTCCATCAACCTCCACTTTTTTTCCACAGGGAAAAAATATATGTTTGGACTACAGGAAAAAAAGGTCCAGCTGGGGGGAGAGCCTGGCCTACCTGGATTACCTCGAACTGGCGCTCGGGCCGGAAGGTTTTGCGAGGCTGGAGAGGGCGGCCGGTGAAACCCTCCTCCTCCAGCAGGAGGTCTCGGAAAAGCTCAAGCACCTCAACATAGGCGACCGCTTCATCCCCCCGGAGCTGTGGGAGGTGGAGCCCTGGATGGCGAGCTGGGTGAGGGAGAGATACAGGTGGGAGGAGGGGATCTACCACAGGCTGGCCTACGAGGAGTTCATGGAGTGGGCCTACAGGGTGTGGGAGGGGATTTCCGTCTGGAGGAGGATGCTGGAGGAGAAGCCAGGCCCCGAGGAGCTGATCACCACGAAGTGGCTCTCCCACCTCGGGCTTCCCCCCGGCTTTCTCACCAGACCGGACCTCGCCCTCAGGAACTCCCCCCTCTTCTCCCCCGTCACCTTCGTCTGGTTCCACCTCGACTACTGGAGGATGGAATTCGACTGGGCGGAGGGCGTGCACTTCAGGGAGGGAAGGCCCCACTCCTACTGGGCCATAGGGGTGGGGGACGAGCTGGCCTCCCACATGACGGAGGAGGAGAGGATGAGCTTCCCCCGCTCCTGCGCCATCTCCCCCGCCAACTTCACCTACCTCACCTACCGCAAGGATCTGACGACGGGGATCAGGCTCTTCGAGCTTCCCCGCAGGTACTCCTTCAACCCGCAGGACTGGTTCCCCGCCGCCAGAAACACCGTCAGGGACTTCCTGGACGAGATGCTGCCATGCTGGTCCAAGTTCCCCCTGGTGATTTCCCTCTCCCCCGGAGTCTCGGGCATAGGGAGCCAGCAGAGCTTCTGGAGCTTCTCGGGCTTTCTCTCCGAGGTCTGGCTGGCCATCCTGAACCACAGGCTCGGATATCCCTTCCCCTTCTACGGCTACGACGGCCCACCCACCCCCGAGGGGGAGATGGTGAAGATCCTCAGCAGGGAGGGCTTCGCGAGGCTGATGGCTGGGGTCTACCTGAGGGGACCGAGGGGCCTGCTGTGCGACGCCGTGGGGAGGAACTCCAGCCCGCCCAGGAGGACCCCCCTCCTCCACTCCATCAGGAAGCTCTTCCTGGAGGGAAAGATGTTCAAGGGGTTCGCCCTCCCCTTCGACGACGGGATACCCCCGCCCAGGGCCCTGCTGACCGCCTTCCCCGCCCCCCTCTACAAGGAGACCACGCTGGGGGAGCTGAACCTCTGGGAGGACCCGGAGAGGCTGCCCAAAGAGTACAGGGAGCTCCTGGAGTCGGAGGCGGGGGTGGACTTCAGGACGGGGAGGGTCCCCTCCTACGAGGAGGTGCCCAGGCTGAAGTGGCTGTTCGACCCCACCGTAGAGTGGCTGAAGCCCAAGGACTTCCCCCCCATAGACTG
>CALJER010000031.1 GCA_938074535.1 uncultured archaeon | reverse complement strand
GCCTCAGCTCCTCCCTGCTGGGGACGCGCTCTTCCGCCAGCGTGGGCGTGTCCCTCGCACCCTTGAGCTTTATCTTGCCCTCGCACCTCCTGCCCTTGTGGACGAGCCAAGACCTGAGGGCTTTCAGCGTTGACTCGATGTAGCTGCCGGCGTACCCCCTCCTCTTGGCATCCGAGACGAAATCCATGAGGAGGTCCCGTAGCCTCTTCCCCCCATCGATGTCAGCCCCCTCGGGCTCAGCCTCCTCTGCTCGCAGAACCTCCCCAGCCTCCTCAAGTACACGTCGGCCGTTACCTTCGACCCCCGGGCGACGTTCTCGTACCAGCGCCTGATGTCCGGGTCCTGGAGCAACCCCGAGTACCGGCTCCTGAACATCATTAACTGTTTGGCTGCCCTGCTTGAAGAGACCCGAACCCAAAAAGATGCGGGCCGGACGGGATTCGAACCCGTGTTCCAGGCTCCGGAGGCCTGTGTCTTATCCTGGCTGGACCACCGGCCCAGAGAGAATAAAAAAGGGAAAAAATAAAGGAGGGGGTTACTTCTCGGGCT
Organism: uncultured archaeon; assembly: GCA_938074535.1. GTDB lineage: Archaea > Hadarchaeota > Hadarchaeia > Hadarchaeales > WYZ-LMO6 > WYZ-LMO6. The sequence continues at coordinate 12,851 of CALJER010000031.1, read as the reverse complement.
TCTTCACCAGCATGGCGATCAGGGCCAGGATGGCGCCTATCAGCAGCACGTATGTGCCGTAGCCCAGGTCCGCCCCCTGACTCTCGTTTAAAATCACTCCCGCCGCCGAGGCTCCCGCGAGCACGCTGAAGGTGCCCATCAGAGCCTCCACGATTTCCTGGGGTTTGACGAGCAGGACGAGGCAGGTCAGGATGATTATTATCCCTGCTCCCAGAAGGAGGTACGGTGCCACCATGTCGGAGGGGTCCTTGGTCAGATCCCATCCGGAGGTGTCTCCCAGGGGCGAAGTATACCAGGTGGCGAAGATGCTCGCGGTTACCAGGATCCCGCCTATCAGGCCCAGAATCGCCGCCGCTTTTCGGTTCAGGTTTTCACCTCCACTTCGGGGTTTAAAAAGGGGGTTTATAAAGGTGATGCTTGGGAGGGCTGAGGCGGGCCCGGTGGGATTCGAACCCACGACCTACAGGTCTCTTCTCCTTCCGATCCGAAGCCTGCCGCGCTTTCCTGGCTGCGCCACGGGCCCTCCAGACCTCTTTTCTTCCTTCGTTTTGAACTTTCACACCGGTCTTTTTATTCCTTGGACCGCCGTTCTTTTCTGAGAGCTTTGAAGGCCCTTGTGGTGGTCTGCGACGGGCTGGCGGATCGTCCCCTGAAGGAGTGGGGGTTGACCCCTCTGGAGAAGGCCGAGACCCCCAACATGGATGAGCTGGCCGCCGAGGGGATATGCGGCATGATGGACCCCATCGCCCCCGGCATCGCCCCCGGCAGCGACACCGCCCATCTTTCCCTGCTGGGCTACGACCCCTTCGAGGTCTACTCCGGCAGGGGACCCTTCGAGGCGGCGGGGGCCGGCCTGCCCCTGAGGAAGGGTGACGTGGCCTTCAGGGTGAACTTCGCCACGGTGGACGAGAACCTCTTCCTGAGGGACAGGAGGGCGGGGCGCCTGCGCGACGGCGGGGAGCTGGAGAAGCTGCTTCGCGGCATAAAGGTGAAGGGGGCGGAGATCCTCTTCAGGAGCACCTCCTCCCACAGGGCCGTTCTGGTGCTGAGGGGCGAGGGCCTCTCCTACGAGGTTTCGAGCAACGATCCCCACCGAACGGGGGTGAAGGTGGAGGGCATCAGGCCCCTCGGCGCGGGGGGTGGCAAAACGGCGAGGGTGCTCAACGAGTTCATAGAGAGGGCCCACGAGGTCCTGGAAAGGGCCCCCTTCAACCTCCGGAGGAAGAGGCAGGGCCTCCCCCCCGCCAACTACCTGCTGGTGAGGGGGGGTGGAACGGTTCCCTCCCTCGAGCCCCTGGAGAAAAAGTTCTCCCTGAGGGGTGCGTGCGTGGCAGCCGCCGCCCTGGTGAGGGGGGTCTGCAGGCTGGCGGGGATGAGGGTGGGCGAGGTGCCCACCTCCACCACGGGGGTGGACACGGATTTGAGGGCGGAGGGCGAGGAGGTGAGGAAAATGCTGGAGGAAAGCGACCTGGTCCTCTACTCCCTGAAGGGCTTCGACGAGGTGAGCCACGACGGTCAGGCGGCGAGGAAGGTGGAGTTCATAGAGCGCTTCGACGAGCACCTCCCCCTGCTGAGGGGGCTGGCGGACTTCCTCGTCCTCACGGCCGACCACACCACCCCCGTCGAGGTGAGGGAGCACACGGCGGACCCCGTGCCCGTGGTGGTGGTGGGTCCTGGGGTGCGGAGGGACGAGGTGAAGAGCTTCGGGGAAAGGTCGTGCGCGAAGGGAGGGCTGGGGAGGATAAGGGGAAGGGAGCTCCTCCCCATCCTGGCGGACCTGATGGGAAAATCCAGGAAGTTCGGGGCCTGAGAAGATGTACGCGATCCTGGGAGTGAGCGATGCGGCGCTGGAAGCGGCGGAGCGCCTGAAAAAGCTGGGGAAGGAGGTGGTCTTCGTGGTCTCCGATTCCCGGCAGGCCGGCCTCCTCTCGGGTGTGGGTTTCAAGGTGGAGGTGTGGGACCTCTCCGCCGATGCCCCGCCTCAGGTCCTGCAGGGGGCCGATGCCCTGCTCCTGGCTTCCCAGGACCTTCCCACGGCCGAGGAGATGTTGAGGAAGGTGAAGGGTGGGGGGAGGGTTCCCTCCCCGCCCGTTCTCGCCCTCGTCCCCGACGAGCTCTTCGGGCTGGATTTCAAGGGCATGGGGGCGGACGTGGTCCTTCCCCTCTCCCAGCTCGCGGCCGACAGGCTCCTGGCGCTCCTGGAGGACCTGGAGTGCGCCAGGAGGGAAAGGGAGCTGAGGGAGCTCCTCCTCTCCAGGAGGGGAAGGGGGAGGGTGCTGGTGGTCATGCAGATCAACCCCGATCCCGACGCGCTGGCGAGCGCCGCCGCCCTGAAGAGGTACGTCAGGGCCTTCGGACTGGAGGCGGACATAGCGTGTGCGGGTGAGGTGAGCGGATACTACCAGAACAGGGTGATGAGGAACCTGCTCGAGCTGGAGCTGCTGGACCTCAAGGCTCTGGACCTCGAGAGGTATTCCCTCTACGCCCTGGTGGACGTGTCCACGCGCTCCCACTCCGCCCTTCCCGAGGAGATCTTCCCCACCGTGGTGATAGACCATCACTCGGTGCCTGCCAGCGAGGTGCAGGGAAAGTTCAAGGACATAAGGATCACGGGGGCGACCTCCACGCTCATGGCCAAGTACCTGTGGTGCGGGGGTGTGGAGGTGGATCCGCCGCTGGCCGCCGCCCTGGCGCTGGGGATAGTGACGGACACCCTCTACTTCACCAGAGGGGTCACCCCCCTGGACCTGGAGGTCTTCCAGCAGCTCCTGCAGAGGGCCGATCTGGACCTCCTGAGGAGCCTGCAGTCCCCCCTCCTCTCCAGGGATGCCTTCGATTCCCTGGCCTCCGCCCTGAAGAGGGCCAGGATCGTGGGTAACTGCTTCCTGGCGAACCTGGGGGAGGTGGGGGATCCGGAGTCCGTCCCGCAGATCGCGGACTTCCTGCTCCAGAGGGAGGGGATCTCCCACTCCCTGGTGTATGGGGTGCATGGGGGTACGGTGCGGATTTCCGCGAGGACGAAGGACAGGAGCCTCCACCTGGGCCAGATCCTCAGGGAGCTCTTCCCCGGCTTTGCAGGGGGTCACGCCAGCATGGCGGCAGGTTCCGTGCCCCTCCAGCACCTCACCAGGGTCGGCCCAGGGAACCGGTCCTTCAGGGTGGCCCTCGACAGGGCGGTGGCCGGACGCTTCCTGGCCAAGCTGGGCCTGGGCCCCAAGAGGAGAAGGCAGAAGTGAGCGGGGGGTACCTCAGGAGGATCCTGGAGGGGAGGCTGAGCCGGGAGGAGCTGAGCAGGCTTCCCAGCGGGTTTCAGAGGATAGGCCACGTGGCCGTTCTCTCCCTCCCGCCCGAGCTCTGGGGAAAGAGGAAGGAAATAGGGGAGGCCCTGCTGGGGAAGAACGGGGTGAGGACGGTGGCCGTGAGGAGGGGAGGGATGGAGGGAAGGGAGAGGAGGCCCAGCCTGGAGGTGGTGGCCGGGGACCCCTCCACGGTCACCCTGCACCGGGAGCACGGCTGTTTGTTCAGGCTCGACCCCCTCAGGGTGATGTTCTCCCCGGGCAACCTGCACGAGAGGGGGAGGCTTCCCGGGCTGGTGCGGCCGGGGGAGGTGGTGGTGGACCTCTTCGCCGGGGTGGGGCAGTTCTCCATCCCCATCGCCAGGCTCGCCCGGCCCTCCAGGGTTTACGCGGTGGAGCTCAATCCCGTCGCCCACGCCTACCTGTGCGAGAACGTGAGGCTGAACAGGGTGGGGGGAGTGGTGGTGCCCCTGCTGGGGGACTGCGAGGAGGTGGCCCCCAGGGGAGTGGCGGACAGGGTGATCCTGGGCATCCTGCACGTGACCCACCGCTACCTCCCCCTGGCCGGCAGGGTCCTGAGGGCCTCGGGCGGTTTCCTGCACTACCACGAGAGCGTGCCCGCTTCCCTGCGGTTCAGTCGCCCCGCGAGGAGGGTGAAGGAGGCCTTCCCGAACAGGGAGGTGGAGATCCTGGGGGTGAGGGAGGTCAAGAAGTACTCGCCGGGGGTGGTCCACGTGGTGGTGGACGCCAGGGTGGGACCGGAGGGGGGGGCAGCTTTTTAAGGCTGGGTGCGGGAGAGGGAGGATGCTGAGGGTATGCAGCTCCTGCCTCAGGCCCATCGTGGCGGAAGTGGCGGTGCGCTTTCCCTGCCCCCAGTGCGGGGAGGAGGAGATCTGGAGGTGCAGGAGGTGCAGGAGGCTGAGCAACCCCTACCGGTGCTCGAAGTGCGGCTTTGTGGGCCCCTGAGGTGGTGAGATGGGCAGGGTGGCCGTGACCATAAGGGTGATGCCGGAAGGAACCGAGGTGGACCTGGGCGAGCTGGAGAGGAGGATAAGGGAGCTGGTGCAGGTGGGCTCCATCTCCAGGGAGCCCATAGCCTTCGGGCTTGAAGCCCTCCTGGTGGTGGCCACGGTCCCGGACGCCGCCGGTGGCACCGAGCCCCTGGAAAAGGCCCTGGAGGCCCTTCCGGGGGTGGGGAGCGTGCAGGTGGTGGGGATCACCCTGATATGAGGTGAGAGGCTGAAGCTGGATCCCAGGGTGACCTCCCTCTATCCGGGCTTCCTTTCCGGGTGCGTGACGGTCACGGGCCTTACCGTGGAGACCTCGGTGGAGGCGCTCGAGGAGAGGGGGAGAGGGGTGGTGGAGGCATACAGGGCAAAGGGTGAGTCCCTGCCCGCGGAGCTCTCCCCCTACAGGGAGTTCCTGAAGCGCATGGGCGTGGAGGAGGCCCCCTTCCCCCTGAGGCTCTGGGTGGAGAAGGCGGTGAAGGGGGAGTTCCCGGGGAGGAACAACAACGTGCTGGACTCCTGCGCCCTGGCCTCCCTCGAGCATCTGGTCCCGCTCAGCCCCTTCGACCTCCTGAAGGTGAAGGGGGAGGTGGAGGTCACCCTCTCCCCCGGCGACAAGGTCCTCACCCTGCAGGACGGCTCCAGGGTGGTCCCACCGGCCACCGAGATCGTGCTCAGGGACCAGGACAAGCTCCTCTCCTCCTACGGAAGGGGGGAGGGAGCCGGTGCCAGAGTGGGCTTTGAGACCTCGAGCGCGGTGTTCGTGGCCTGGAACGCTCCCGGCGTGCCCCGCGGGAGGGTGGAGGCGGCCCTTCAGGCGGTGGCCACCTACGCCCGAAGGTACTGCGGGGGCCACGTGGAGAAGACGGAGATCCTGGGGTAGGAGCCGCTTTCACCCTCCGTGGCGCGGGTTTGGGTTTCAGAGGAAGACGGGAAGATCGGGATCCGACAGGACCACCCTGGAAGGGCCCGGCAGGAAGAGGATGCCGGCCCCTCCCATGAGCACCCCCCTCCTTCGGGCCTCCACCATCAGCCGGTGGAGCTCCGGGTCGGCCAGGCGGTTGGGGGTTATCCCCCTCACCCCCCGCAGGCTCGTCATGAAAAAGAGCATGGCCCTCCTTCCTCCTCCCGAGAGCTCGATCAGCTTCTTCAGGTGCTTCCTCCCCCTCTCCGTGGGGCAGTCGGGGTAGGAGGCGAGGTCGCCCGAGCGCAGGACGGCGCTCTTCAGCTCCACCAGCAGGGTCCTCCCCTTCCCCACCAGCTCATAATCCAGGACCGCCTCCCCCACCTTCACGTTCCTTTTCCTCTTCCGGTAGCCCCGGAGGGAGGGCAGCAAGTCCCTCGAGAGGGCCTCCTCGAAGGCCTCGGCCTGAAGGCGCGTGTCCACCACGCTTCCCCCTCCCCCCTCCTCCACGGCGAAGAGCCGGTACGGGAGCCTTCCCGAACCGGGCAGGCAGTAGCCCTTCCTCCCCGGCCGGACGAGCTCCTCCAGCCTACCCGTGTTGTTGAGGGAGGCCCTTGCCCTCCTCCCCCCCTCCAGCACTTCCACCGTGAAGCGGTTGACCCTCTCCAGGATCAGGCACTCTGAGACCCCTTCAAGCCCGAAGAGGTCTGTCAAGGAGCTACTTCTTGAGCCTCAGGATGGCTTCGGCCAGGTTCCCCCCCGTTCTCTTCAGTTCCTCCCTGGCCTCCTGCTCGCTCGCCCCCGTCTGCTCCATCACCAGCCTCACATCCTCCTCCGGCACGATCCTCTCCCTTCTCTCCTCCCCCGAGATCTGGTAGGTCCGCTGTCCGCCCATCTCCGTGAGGAGGACGGTGGGGGCGGAGATGACGATCTCCTCCCCCCTCAGCCTCACCCTGACCTCCTCCACCCCCTCCAGCTCCGTGGTCTTCACCCCCATCTGGCGCATGAGCCTTTCCAGCTGCCTGCGGTCGAGCTTCTTAGGGAGCAATTCCCCACCTCACCTTCACCGCCTTCCCCCGTTTAAACGCTTTCATTTCCCCGCCGCTCAGGAGGGCCGTTCCGGTGGCCAGGAGCCTGCCGGAAGGATCCACCACCAGGACCTCCTCCCTGGGCCTTATCCCCGGGTCCGCGTCCAGCACGTGCCTGGCGAAGACCGTTCTCCCCTTTCCCACCTCCCCCGCCGCCTCCCCCGCTACGGTCACCCTCAGCCTCCCCGGGGGGAGGACGCGGTGGAGGATCCTGGCCCCCTCGCGGTGGGGCAGGAGGAAACCGTCCGCGGCCCTCACCGAGCAGAGGGGGGTCCCTTCCTTCCAGACCTGTCTGATCCTTCCGCTGCTCACCACCACGGTCAGCCCCTGGGGAAAGAGATGTGCGCCCACCCCCCTTCCGAACTGATAGTCGGCCACGGCCCTGAGCTTGAGGAGCTCCCTGGGGGTGGGTTCCCTTATCATCCGCCTGGCCCTCAGATGTAGAGGCTCTCTCCGGAGGGCTCCGGCTCCGCGGGGAACCTCAGGTCCGGGAGACCGGAGGTGTACCTGTCCAGATTCTCCACCTTCAGGCCCAGCCCGTAGACCTCCGAGAGCAGGCGCAGGATGTGGGAGGAGGCCTCCAGGTCCAGCATTCCCCCGTGCGTGGCCCCCATCAGACATATCCCCCTCCAGCCCCTCAGGGCCGCCAGCCCCACCAGCAGTCCGTTCATGCCCACGATCATACCTCCGTCCAGCGCCACGGCCCCCTTCTCCCAGAACTCCCTGAAGGCCTTGGGATCGGTGGCGGCGGCGAAGACCCCCTTCTTCCTCTCCTGGGGCGGGAGGACATAGGCAGCCATCGTTATCACCGTGTTCACGCCGTACCCCTTCACGGCGTCCAGCAGCTGGTCGGAGAGCTTGTACTGCCCGAAGGGGGAGAGGGCCTGGGCGTCGGAGGTGGCCAGGATGAGGTTTTTCCCCTTTGCCCTGGCCCGGCAGAGCCTTATCTTGAGGGCGCTCACCCCTTCGCCCTCCCGGATCACCCACTCGGGCAGGTGGGAGGAGTAGACCTCCATGAAGGTCCTGGCCTTCAGCTCCTGGATCAGGAACTCGGCCGAGACCCTTCCCACGTTGGCTATTCCAGGGAAGCCGGCGATCAGAAGGGGTGCCTTGAAGGGTTTGCTGTCCAACCGCTTCAGGAGAAGCATCCTCTTTTCTCGCCTTCCCCGGATTTATACGGGTGGGGTCCCGGCCGCGGTAGGGATATGAGGGTGGGAAACCTGGAGAGGTGATGGGTCCCGTCCCTGTGGGGGAGGGCGAGATCGCGGTGCAGCCCCTCGCCTTCGAGAGCCTGGGGGTGAGGGGAATGGCCCTCCACGTCAGAACGGAGGATCTGGAAATGGTGCTTGATCCGGGCTCCTGCCTGGGCCCGCGGTTCGGCCTTACCCCCCACCGGAAGGAATATCAGGCCCTCTCCTCCTCCAGGGAGCTCATACAGAGGGCGGCGAGGAGGGCCGAGGTCCTGACGGTGAGCCACTTCCACTACGACCACTACCTGCCGGCTTTCGAGAACTGGCTCTGGCTCTGGAGCTCCCCCCCGCTGGCGGAGAGGCTTTATCGGGGAAAGACGGTCCTGATGAAGGATTTCTCCTCCGGCACCACCCCTTCCCAGAGGAAGAGGGGATACCTCCTGAAGAAGTTCTGTTCGGGCCTGGCCAGGGAGGTCAGGGTGGCCGACGGGAGGAAGTTCAGGTTCGGGGGCACCGAGCTTGAGTTCTCAAACCCCGTTCCCCACGGCAGGGAAGGGTCCAGGAGGGGGTACGTGCTCATGCTCTCCGTGAGGGCGGGGGGATGCTGCCTGGTCCACGCCCCCGATGTGCAGGGCCTCCTCTCCCCTCCTTCCCTCTCCTTCATCCTGAGGAGGGGGCCGCAGATGGTGGTGGTGGGGGGTCCTCCCCTCTACCTGAGGGGTTTTGGGGTGGGGCAGGCGGAGCTCGAGGAGGCGAGGGAGACCCTCAGGAGGCTGGTCAGGCAGGTCCCCCTGGTGGTGGTGGACCATCACCTGCTTCGCTCCCTGGACTATCCCGAGTACCTTTCTCCCCTCAGGAAGGAGGCGGAGGGGAGGGGGCACAGGCTCTGCACGGCCGCCGAGCTCCTGGGGAAAGAACCCGAACCGCTGGAGGCCAGGAGGAGGGAGCTTTACGGTCTGGAGCCCGAAGCGGGTCAGCCTTCCTCAAACCCTTGGTAGAGCTCCCTGTACGCTCTCCTGATCTCCCTTCCCCACTCCCTTCCCCTTCTCTCCAGGATCCTGCGGAGCCCCTCCGCCCTCCCGGAGGAGAGCTCCTCGTGCAGCTCCCGCATCACCCCCATCAGCTTCTCACGGGCCCTCCTGGAATGGGGGTTCAGGAGCTGGATGTCCCCGCAGAGGGAGGGATCGGAGGCCAGGGAGGCCCTCACCAGCTGCAGGAGGGAGGAGAAGAGGGGTGTGGAGAATCTTTCGTCGAGCTTCAGCTCCCCGAGGGTTTCCGCGCAGGAGAGGAGGACGAAGTGGGTGAGGGCCTGAACGAAGGCCATCGTCCTGTCGTGTTCCTCCTCGTTCATCTCCACCACCCTGGCCCCTTGTGAGGAGAGGAAGCGGAGGAAGCTCCTGTACCTCCCCCCCACCCTCACGGGCACGGAGACCACCGTCTTGCCCCTGAGCCCCCTGGCGCCGGGCCCGAACAGCGGATGGAGGGAGGCCAGCTCCGGTCCCTTTTCGATCCTCCTCATGGTGCGCACCACCTCGCTCTTCACGGAGGCTATGTCCGCCAGGAGCTTTCCCCCACCCGCCGCCTCCGAGAGCTTCCTCACCACCTCCGGTGTCCTGGAGATGGGCACCGCCACCAGCAGGACCTCGCCCCTTTCCCCGAGCTCCCTCAGCGTGCCCACCCTCCTCCCCCCCACCCTCCTGGCGACCCTTTCTGCCCTTTCCGGCAGGAGGTCGAAGAGGTAGACCTCCCATCCCGCCGACCGTGCAAGGGAGGCGAACCAGGCTCCCATGGCCCCCGCCCCCGCTATCCCCAGCTTCATCCCCTCGCCTCCCGCAGGGCCCTTCTCATGACCTGCAGCGGGGCCCTCCTCCCCGTAAAGATGGTGAAGGAAAGGGCCGCCTGGTGCAGCAGCATCCCCAGCCCGTTCTCCGCCCTGGCCCCCGCCTTCCTGGCCTCCCTCATGAGCCTGGTTTCCGGCGGATGGTAGACCAGATCCATCACGAAGAGGTTCGGGTGCATGAGGTCGTGGGTCACCAGCGTCTCGTCCCTCCTGTCCATTCCCACGGGCGTGGCGTTGAGGAGGAGGTCGGCGGAGGAGAGGGCTTCCCTCAGCTCTTCCTTCCCCAGCCCCCCCCAGGAGACCCTCACGGCTCCCTTCTTCCCGAGCTCGGAGGCCAGCCTCTTGGCCCTGCTCGGCGTCCGGTTGAGGAGGGTGAGCTCCGCCCCCTCCCTCAGCAGGGAGAAGGCGATGGCCCTGGCCGCCCCCCCCGCCCCGAGCATCACCGCCCTCTTCCCCTTCAGGGAGCCCAGCTTCTCCCTCAGGAACCTCACGGCCCCCTCTCCGTCCGTGTTGAAGCCTATCAGCCTTCCCCCCTCGTTCTTCACCGTGTTGACCGCCCCCACCTCTCTGGCGGAGGGATCCAGCTCATCCAGGAAGGGGAGGATGGCCGTTTTGTGGGGGAAGGTCACGTTCAGGCCCCCCATGCCCATGGCCCTCACCCCCAGCACGGCTTCCCTCAGCAGGGGGGAGGGGACCCTGAAGGCGACGTAGAGGCAGTTCAGCCCCAGGTGCCTGAAGGCGGCGTTGTGCATGGGGGGGGAGAGGCTCCCCTCCACGGGGTCCCCGATGAGGGCGAAGATTCTGGTGCCGGCGGAGATCACTTCCTCACCCTCTCCAGCAGGAGCCTGGTGGTTTCCACGTCCAGCTGCCCCGGGGCCGTGGGCTTACCCACCGAGGCGTACACGAGGGGGGAGCCCAGGAGGGCGGAGAGGATCCTGCTCAGGGTCCCCACCTCCCCCATGGCGAAGGAGACCAGGGGCACGGAGAGCCTGGCCCGGTGCAGGAACTCCAGGATCCTGAGCACCTCCTCCGTGTTCCTGGCGAGCGTGACCACCTTGACCAGGTCCCCCAGCCTTTCCATCCTCCTGGCGGTCTTCAGGAGGTGCCCGAGGGGGGGAGTGCCGGAGAGCTCGTGGTGGGAGAGGATCACGGTCGTCCCCTCCTCCCTCGCCCGCGAGAGCACCTCGCGCAGCAGGTGCGGAGGGGTGGAGAACTCCAGGTCGACGCAGGACCCCCCTTGCTCCATCCCTTCCATCAGTCTCCCCACCCTTTCCTCCTCCCTTCCCCTGAAGCCTCCTCCCTCCCTTTCGGGACGGTGGGTGAGGATGACGGGCAGTCTCCCCCCCAGCAGCCTGTCCCAGTCCGGTGGCTCCCTCAAGCCGTCCAGCCGCAGCTCCACCAGGTCGGCCCCCGACCTCTCGGCCTTCCTCTTTCCCCTCTCCATCCCCTCCAGGGTGGACTCCATCACGGAGCCGCACACGGCAGGGGTCCTGAGCCTCCTATCCCCCAGCCGCAGGACTCCAGGGGTCAGGCTCCTCACCTCTCGATCACGGACTCTTCCACGGCCATGCCGAAGTGCCTCCCCTTCCCGGAGAGGTGCACGAGAACCTCGTCACCTTCCTTCAGCCTCGTCACCGGGAGGGGCTTGCCCTCCTTGCTGACCAGGTTGATCGTCTCCGCGTTCTGGAGCACCACCTTCAGGCTCCTCTCCCCCGCCACCGCCTCCACCAGCAGGAGGGGCCTCCGCTCTATCTTGACCCTTCCCACCACCTCCGGCCTCGCCCTTCCCGAGGCATCCACCACCAGCACCTCCTCCCCCGAGGAGAGCTCGGAGAGGTACCTGGTCCTTCCTGGCACCATGATGTACCCGTGGACCGCCCCGGCGTTCACCCTGAAGGGCCTGGTCTCCACGAACTCGCTCTTCACCGTCTCGGAGTGCACCAGGAACATCCCCTCCGCCTGGCTGCCCACCAGCATTCCCTCGCCCTCCCTCAGGAGGGAGCAGGTGTCCACGCATGCCCTGTCTCCCGAGCCCACCGCCTTCACCCTCACCACCCTGGCGGGGACGAGCTCCACCCTCCCGGCCTCCCTGCTGCGGACCACCTCACCCGTTCGCCTGACCTCCTCGGGCCCCTGGGCCTCCAGGAGCACCCCGTCCGCCCCCAGCTCCAGCGTCTCCAGCGCCACCCTGGCTTCCCCGGCGTCCCTGACCAGCGCCAGCAGCTTTCCCCCTCTCCTGTGGAGGGCGGCGATCAGGTTCTCCAGCGGTATGATCTTCCAGTCCTTACCCCACACCACCACGTAGTCCGCCCAGCCCGCGGCTCTGGCGGCCGCCTGCTCCATCTCCTTGTCCCTCACCTCCACCAGCACGGCGGCCTCCTTCCCCAGCCTCCTGGCCTCCGCCGCCAGCCTTTCCACCGCTGCGAGCTCGGCGGGGGAGGGGAGCTTGCCCAGGAGAATGTCCACCTGCGGCAGGTGATCCTCCGAGACGATCTTGACCACCCCCTTACCCCTGACTCTCTCCGCTTCCTTCCCCGGGACCAGGAGGGCTTCCGCCCCGGCCTCGAGGGCGGCGGAGAGGAGGGAGGGATCCACGCTTCCCTCCCTTTCTGCCCTGACCCAGAAGAGCTTGCGGTTCAAACCCTTCACCGCTTCAGTTCTTCCAGCGCCTCTTCCATCGACCAGTTCTCGTGCACGATCCTGCTGAGGGCCCTCACCATCCCCACCGGGTTGGGGTGCTGGAAGACGTTCCTCCCTATGGAGACACCTATGGCCCCCGCCTCGATGGCCTCCCTCGCCAGCCTGAGCACGTCGGCTTCCGTCTCAAGCTTGGGTCCCCCCGCTATCACCACGGGGACGGGACAGCCCCTCACCACCTTCCGGAAGGAATCGATGTCGCCCGTGTAAACGGTCTTCACGATGTCCGCCCCCAGCTCCGCCCCCACCCTGGCCGCGTGGGCCACGGCCGCGGGATCGTGCTCGCTCTTCACCTTCGGTCCCCTGGGGTACATCATGGCGAACAGGGGCATGCCCCAGAGCTCGCAGGTCTTCGCCACCTCCCCCAGGTGTGTCAGCTGCTCCTGTTCGTTCTCCGCCCCCACGTTGATGTGCACGGAGACCCCGTCCGCCCCCAGCCTTATCGCCTCCTCCACCGTGGCCACGGGGACCTTGCAGTTGGGGTTGGGACCCAGGGAGGTGCTGCCCGAGAGGTGGATGAGGAGGCCTATGTCCCTCCCGTACCCCCTGTGCCCTGCCCTCACTATCCCCTTGTGTAGGACCACCGCGTTGGCTCCCCCCCTCGCCACCCTGTCTATGGCCTCCTCCATGTTCTCCAGGCCCTGCAGGGGTCCCATGGTGAGGCCGTGGTCCATGGGCACGATGACCGTCCTCCTGGTTCTGCGGTCGATGATCCGCTCCAGCCTTATCTTCTTCCCCACCAGCGACATCCGACCACCTTCCTACTCCCTCTGCGGGGATTAAAAAGCTCGCAGAGAGGAGGCTGCAGAAGGCGGGAAAAAAGAAAAAA
>CALJER010000030.1 GCA_938074535.1 uncultured archaeon | reverse complement strand
GAAGCCCGTGGCCTACAGCCCTGTAAACGTGGTGGGGAGGATAAGGGGTGACCCGGGGGTGCTGGGGAAGATCGGGACGGGAGAGAGAATCAGGGTGGAGAGGAAGGGGGAAGGGGAGGAGTTCGGGAGAAGGAGGGAAAGGCTCTTCTCCAGGCTGGAGGAGGAGGGGAGACTCACCCCCGAGCTGGAGGAGGAGGTGGTGAGGCTGTACGGGAAGAGGGGAAGGCACGCCCTGCAGGCGGTGAAGGAGGGGAGGGTGGTGAGGAGGGGGAAGAGGTGGTTCGTGAAGGGGGAGACGGACGAGTACGAGGTGGTGCGCTCCATGTGCAGCTGCAGGGACTACGTGCTCAACGTGGTGACGGGAAAGGCGGGGGTGGACATGTGCTACCACGCGCTGGCCAAGCGGATAGGCGAGCTGCTGAGGTGAGGGGGAGGCTCCTCCGAACGCTGGAGGAGAGCTACGGCGGGAGGATCGGGAGAGGGCCCTCCCACCCCTTCCGCGTGCTGGTCTCCTGCATCCTCTCCCAGCGCACCAGGGAGGAGAACACGGAAAGGGCCTCCCGCTCCCTCCTCTCCGCGGCCCCCACGCCCCGGGCTCTCTCCTCCCTCCCCCTTCCCAGGCTGAAGAAGCTGATCAGGGGGGTGGGGCTGGCTGACCAGAAGGCCAGGAGGCTGAAGGAGACGGCGAAACTCCTCCTGGAGAAGCACGGGGGTAGGGTCCCGGGAACAAGGGAGGCCCTGATGGAGCTTCCCGGCGTGGGGCCCAAGACGGCCGATGTGGTCCTCTGCTACGGGCTGGGAAAGCCCGCCATACCCGTGGACACCCACGTGAACCGCATAAGCAAGAGGCTGGGACTGGTGAGGAAGGAGGCGGGGCTGGAGGAGGTGAGGGAGACCCTGCAGAGGCTCTTCCCGGTGGAGAAGTGGCACCTGATCAACCGGGGGCTGGTGCTCTTCGGAAGGGAAGTCTGCCTCCCCAGATATCCCAGGTGCGGGCGCTGCCCCATGGCCGGGGTCTGCCCCTCGGAGGGGAAGGGATGAACGCCCTCCACCTCCTGCTGCTCCTGGGCTCCCCCTTCCTGGGGCTGGAGGCGGTGGTGATGGGCCTCGGGGGGAGGGCCCTCCTCTCCTACAGGAGGCACAGGAGAAGGACCCTCCTCCTGGTCACCCTCTCCGGCCTGGCCGTCTCCTGCGCCTCCCTGGCCACGGGGGAGGCGGCGGGGCTCCCCGGAGTGGGGACGGTCTGCCTGCTCCTCCTCTACCTCCCCCTCGCGGCGAGGCTCCTCTCCCTCCTGCACCCCCTCCCCCCTTCCCCCGGCCCTTCCCTCCCCGATCTCTCCGCTGAGGAGGTGGAGAGGTGGGTGAGGAGGAGGTACGGGAAGCTGCTGGCGGACCGAGCCCCGCCAGCTGGGAAAAGAGGTCGGAGAGCTCGGGAAGGCCGGGCAGGAGGCACCTGAGCCTCTCCTCCACCCCCCTCCACAGGTCCTCCAGGGGGGCCGGGACCCTCCCCCCTCCGTACCTGAGGCACTGCAGGAGGACGGAGAGCCCGTCCGCGAGGTGCACCACCCTCGCCTCCAGGGTCTTCCCCTCCTCGTACTCCCTCCACAGCTCCTTCACCCTGTTCCCCCACACCCTGTCGCCCACCATCCCCTCCAGCGCCCTCTCCTCATCCTCCTCCTTGCCTGGGGAGGAGGGCAGCCTGTCGCCGGTCAGGACCTCAGGCCAGTCGTGCACCACGGCCATGGCCAGGACCTTCCCCGCATCCACCTTCCTGCCGCCCCTCTCCAGCTCGAGGGAGAGGAGGAGGGAAAGGGAGCAGACCTCGAAGGAATGCTGGGCCACGTCCTCCGCCCTCTCCGGCGGTATGCCCCTGACCACCCACCCCCTCCTCGCCGCATCCTTCAGCTCCCCCAGCCTCCTCATCAGCTCAAGCAGCTCCAGCCTCTCCCCTCCCCACTTTGAACCTGAAGCAATATCTAAGCCCTGCGGTAGGGTTAAAAGCTCCCCGTTCGAGGAAGATGGAAGAAATGGAGAAGAAACTCGTGGGGAAGGTGAGCCACTACTTCACCAGGATAGGGGTGGCAGTGGTGGATCTCTCCGGCGAGCTGAGGGTGGGCGACAGAATCTCGATCGAGGGGCCCACCACCAACCTCCAGCAGGTGGTGGAGTCCATGCAGATCGAGCACCAGAACGTCCAGTCGGCTGGGGCCGGACAGTCGGTGGGTCTGAAGGTGGCACAGAGGGTCAGGGAGAAGGACCTGGTCTACAGGCTGCCCTAGGTGCCCACCTCCCAGGAACGCAGGTACCTGCGCTGCTCCTCCGTCTGCCTCTCCAGCCTTATTCCCATGCGCTTCAGCTTGAGTTCGGCCACCCTCCTGTCGATCTCCTCGGGCACCTCGTGCACCCCGGGCTTCAGCTCCTCCGCGTGGGCGGCCAGGTAGCTCAGGCTCAGGGCCTGAAGGGAGAAGCTCAAGTCCATGATCTCCATGGGATGCCCCAGGGAGCGTCTGCCCGCCAGGTTCACCAGCCTTCCGCCCGCCAGCAGGTAGAGGCGCCTGCCGTCCTTCAGCCTGAACTCCTCCACATCCTCCATCACCTCCCTCCTGCGCACCGCCAGCTTCTCCAGGGCCTCCAGGTCTATCTCCACGTTGAAGTGGCCCGCGTTGCAGAGGATGGTCCCGTCCCTCATCTCCCTCAGGTGCTCCCCCCTGATCACGTGTAGGCTCCCCGTGGCCGTGATGAAGAGCTCACCGTACTCGCAGGCCTCCTCCATGGTCCTCACCAGGAACCCGTCCATGGCGGCCTCCAGGGCCCTCACGGGATCCGTCTCCACCACCGTGACCACCGCCCCCAGCCCCTTGGCACGGGAGGCTATCCCCCTCCCCACGTGGCCGTACCCCACCACCACCACCCTCTTCCCCCCGATCTGGGTGTTGGTCAGGGACATGAGGGCCTGCAGGGTGGATTCCGCGGTCCCGAAGCGGTTGTCGAAGAGCCTCTTGGTGGGCGAGTCGTTCACGGCGATCACGGGGAACTTCAGCCTCCCTTCGGCCTCCATGGCCCTGAGCCTGTGGACCCCCGTGGTGGTCTCCTCGCATCCTCCCCTCACCCCCCCCTTCCCCTCCGAGTGCAGCTCCGAGATCAGGTCCCCACCGTCGTCTATCACGAGCTGCGGACGGTCGGCGATCACCCTCCTCAGGTTCTGGTAGTAGTCCCTCCGTCCCTCCCCCCTCCAGGCGTAAACGCTCACACCCTCCTTCACCAGCGCGGCCGCCACCTCATCCTTGGTGGAAAGCGGATTGCATCCGGCCAGGGAGACCTCCGCCCCCCCCTCCTTCAGGGTGAGGGCCAGCACGGCGGTCTTCGCCTCCACGTGCAGGGCGGCTCCCACCCTCAGGCCCCTCAGGGGCCTGGTGCGGGAGAACTCCCTCCTGATCTCCCCCAGCACCGGCATGTGCTCCCTGGCCCACTCCACCGCCGCCCTCCCCCTGGGGGCCAGGCGGAGGTTCTTGACCCTGTACCTCACCCTCTCCCCCCCGTCATTCTCATGACCTCCTCATGAAGCTTTCTGAGGCGCGCCAGCGCAGGATGGCCCGGGCCCAGCTCCCTCTCGAACCTCCTCAGGATCCGCCCGAACTCCACCTCCTCCTCCCCCTCCATCACCTTGTCGGCGTACGCCACCAGCTTCTCCTCCACCGTGAGGGGAAGGAAGTCCCTGTCGGGCAGGCCCAGCTCCCTCGCCTCCTCCCTGGGGATCCCCGCGCCCAGGTGGTTCTCGGCGAAGCGCGCCAGCTCCTGCAGGTTCCTCTCCCTCAGCATCCTGCCCCCCTCCACCCCGTGCCTTATCCCGTGGGTGACCGCCCTTCCCACATCGTGCAGCAGCGCCCCCAGCGAAACCAGCTCCCTGTCCACCCTCAACCCGTTTCCCTCCGCCAGCTCGGCAAGCTCCACGGCCTTCCTCTCCACCGCCAGGCAGTGCCTCACCACGCCCTCCCCGCAACCAGCAGCCCTCAGGAGGGAGAGGGCTTCCTCACGAGTTGGCCTGAAGCTTTTCACCCCACTGACGCCTGAGCTCCGCTATCTGGGCCTCCAGGCTCGCTATCACCTCTTTGTTGTCCACGAAGTCCATCTGCTCGCCGCAGTGGGGGCACTTGAACTCCCGCTCGGAGGCCTCCTCGAAGGTCATCCTGGGGCACTCGTTCTTGCAGGAGAAGAACATGTGGCCGCGCTCGTACTCCAGCCTCTCCTCCAGCTTCCTGAGGAGCTCCTGCCTGATGGACTGGAGGTTCTCCAGCGCCCCCTCCGCCTCCACATACCACCGGTAGATGTACCAGCCGTTGTCCTCGTTCCTGAGGCGGTGGTAGTTGACCACCCTGTTCTCGTAAAGGTCGTAGAGGATCTTCCTCACCAGGTTTACCCTGAGGCGGGTGAGCTTCGCCAGCTCCTCGTCCGTGAGCTGCCTGCCCCACAGCTTGGAAAGGATGAGGAGCCCGTGGTTCCCCGCCACCCTTTTGACAAACTCCTTCAAAGCCGGGTTCTTACCAAAAGGGTCCGGCTTCTTGCCCCCCTTTTTCATGCCCATCTTTATAAAATAGAGACCTCTTTCCTTATATTGATTGTTAAGAACGTGAAACCTTTCAGGGCTCCGGAGGGACCCGAGAGGAAACCCGCGGCTCCCGGTGGGCCCCGAGCTCCGACAAAACTTTTTATGAGCGGGTGCTGAGGAGAGAGGATACCGGTGTGGTGGTTCCTGGCCCCCAGGGTGGCCTTCGGCGAGGACGCGCTGGATGCCCTGGAAACGGTGAAGGGAAGCAGGGCCATGGTGGTGACGGACCAGAACATCCGGAAGCTCGGCTTCGTGGACGAGGTGGTCCAGCGCCTGAGGAAGAACGGACTGGAGGTCCTGGTCTTCGACGAGGTGGAGCCCGAGCCCTCCAGGGAGACCGTGATAAGGGGGGCGGGGGAGGCCAGGGAGTTCTCCCCGGACTGGTTCGTGGGGCTGGGCGGGGGATCGTGCATGGATGCGGCCAAGGCCATCTGGGTCATGTACGAGAGGCCCGACCTCAGGATCGAGGACATCACGCCCATGACGGAGCTCGGACTGAGGAAGAGGGCCAGGCTGGTGTGCATACCCACCACCAGCGGGACGGGATCCGACGCCACCTGGGCCTGCGTGATCACCAGCAGGGAGGAGGAGTTCAAGATCGAGCTGGCCTCCAGAGAGATCCTGCCCGATCTCTCCATCGTGGACCCCAAGCTGGCCTCCAGGATGCCCCCCTCCCTTACCGCCATGACGGGAATGGACGTGCTGGCCCACGCCTTCGAGGCCTATCTCTCGCAGTGGAGCAACCCCTTCTCCGATGCCCTGGCCCTGAAGGCCGTCCAGCTGGCCTTCACCTACCTGCCCAGGGCCCACGCCGACGGCGGCGACATGGAAGCCAGGGACAAAATGCACGTGGCGGCCACCATGGCGGGCATGGCCTTCTCCAACTCCCAGATAGGGCTCGTCCACGCGATGGGGCACTCCCTGGGAGCGGTCTTCCACATCCCCCACGGGAGGACGGTGGGGCTCTTCCTCCCCTACGGGCTGGAGTACGCGGCGGGAACCGTGGGGGGGAGGCTGGCAGAGCTAGCCTGGGCGGCCGGCATCAGGTGCGCCTCGGAGGAGGAGGCGGCGGGAAGGCTGCTGGAGGAGGTGAGGGGGCTGATAAGGAGGGTGGGGGAGCCCCTCTCCGTCAGGGAGCTGGGGATAAAGAGGGAGGAGTTCGAGGAAAAGCTGGAGGAGCTGGTGAGGAAGGCCATGCAGAGCACGGGGATCTTCACCAGCCCAAGGGTGCCCGGGGACGAGGACTGCAGGAGGCTCTTCCTCTACGCCTACGAGGGGAAGAGGGTGGATTTCTGACCGCAAGGGATAAAGTGGGCAAAAACCACTCTCGTGCGGGAGGATGAGGTTAAAGGGAAAGGTGGCTCTGATCGCGGGGGCGGGCTCCAGCGGACCCGGCATCGGGATCGGGAGGGCCACCTCCATCCTCTTCGCCCAGGAGGGGGCCAAGGTGGTGTGCGCCGACCTCAGCGAAAGCGCGGCGGAGGAGACCCTGAGGATGGTGGAGGAGAAGGGGGGAGAGGGCATCGTGGTGCAGGGGGACTTCACCAAGAACGAGGACGCCAGGAGGGTCGTGGAAACGGCGGTCTCCACCTACGGAAAGCTCGACATCCTGCACAACGTGGTGGGAATAGCCACGCCCTTCGGGCTCCTGGACACGACGGAGGAGGACTGGGACGCGGTGGTGACCACCAACCTGAAAACGGTCTTCCTGATGTCGAAGCACGCCGTCCCCCACATGATCAGGGGAGGGGGAGGGGTGATCATCAACACCTCCTCCGCGGCCGGACTGACGGGGCACCCGAGCATCACCTACTCCACCACCAAGGCCGCCCTCATCAACATGACCAGGAGCATGGCCATAGACCTGGCGGAGTACCGCATCAGGGTGAACTGCATAGCGCCCGGCTTCCTGGACACGCCGATGGTGGCGCCCATCATGACGGAGGAGCGGAGGAAGATCCTGGAGTGGATGACCCCGCTGGGGCGCCTGGGCACGGCCTGGGACGCGGCCTACGGGGCCCTCTACCTCGCCTCGGACGAAGCCTCCTACGTGACGGGCATCACCCTGGTGATAGACGGCGGGATCCTGGCCGGGAGGGGCATAGGGCCCTCCAAGCCTCCGGGTGGGATGGTTTGATCTACGAGCTGCGGAGCTACACGGTGAGGCCGGGAAAGCTGCGGGAGTTCCTCCTCTTCTACAGGGACAAGGCCATGCCGCTGGGGGCGGAGAAGCTCAGCGGGAGGGGGGAACCGGTGGGGCACTGGGTGACGAGGTACAGGGAGGTGGTGGACCTGGACGGGGAGGCCAAGGTGGTGGAGGAGGAAGAGGTCACCTACCTGCTGGCCTTCGAGAGCAGGGAGAAGAGGGAGGAGTTCTGGGCGGAGTTCCTGAGCTCCAGGGAGTGGCAGGAGCTCATGCCCGAGTGGGTGGCCCTGGTGCGCAGGATGGACAACAGGCTGCTGGAACCCACCCAGCTTCCCTGAGCCGGCGATCAGCAGATCCTGGGGACGGGATCCCCGTAAGGGGGAGGCAGGACCCTCCTCCCCCCCGGGGAGGTCTCCATCACCACCTCCCTGAACCCGTCCGTGGCCTCCCCTATCAGCTCCGCTTCCCTCCCCAGCTTCGTGGACCTGAGGACCTCCAGCACCTCCTCCGCCTTCTGGGGCACCACCCCTATCACGACCTTCCCCTCGTTGGCCATCTCCAGGGGATCCACCCCGAGCATCTCGCAGGCCGCCCTCACGCCCTCCCTCACCGGTATCTTTTCCTCCCAGAGCAGGATGCCCACCCCCGACTTCTCGCTCCACTCGTTCAGGGCGTTGGAGAGGCCCCCCCTGGTGGGGTCCTTCATGGCCACCACCCCTCCCACCTCCAGCACCTCCCTGATCATGCGGTTCAGGGGGGCCACGTCCGACTTCACCTCCGTCTCGAACCCGTAGCCCTCCCTGGCGGAGAGGATGGCCACCCCGTGGTCGCCCACCGTCCCGGAGACCAGGATCTTGTCCCCCGGCCTCAGGTTGGAGTCCAGCAGCCACCTGCTCTCCATCCTCCTGTACCTCCTCACCTCCTCCAGGTTGTGCTCCAGCTCCTCCCCCCTCACCCCTATCCCTGAGGTGTTGATCACCAGCTGGTCCAGCGCACCCTTCTCCATCACCTTCGTGTCCCCCGCTATGATGTGGACCCCGGCCTCCCTGCAGGTCTCGGAAGCGCTCCTCAGGATCCTGCGCAGATCCTCCAGGGGAAAGCCCTCCTCCAAAATCAGGCCGCAGGTGAGGGCCAGGGGCCTGGCCCCTATCACGGCCAGGTCGTTCACCGTCCCGGAGACCGCCAGCCTCCCTATGTCCCCACCCGGGAAGAAGAGGGGCTTCACCGTGGAGGAGTCGGAGTGGAGCGCTATGCCGTCGACCACCGAGGAGTCGTCGAGGGCCTCCAGCGGGACCTCCACCCCGCTCCCCCCCAGCTCGCCCACCACGAGCTGCCTGATGAGCTCCCTCATGGCCGTCCCTCCCGCCCCGTGGGCCATCGTCACCCTCTCGGTCAAGCCACCTCCTCTTCCCCGCCGGAGAAAAAAGGTTTTTAGTCCCGGTCCCTCCCTCCTTAATCCGATGCACGAATGGGCCGTGGCGGAGGGAATAGTGGAGGCCCTGGTGGAGAGGGGGAGGAAGGAAGGGGCGAAGAGGATCACGGGCTTCAGGCTCATCCTGGGGGAGATCCAGGGGGTGGAGGAGGAAGCACTGAGGTTCGCCCTGAGGGAGCTCTCCAGGGGGACCATGCTGGAGGGGGCCGAGGTGACGGTGGAGAGGGAGAGGGGAAGGGTGGGCTGCAGGGGCTGCGGCTTCGAGTGGTTCCCGGGGGAGGGGAGCGGGGAGGAGGAAGCCCTGCACTTCCTCCCGGACCTCCTGCCCCTCTTCCTGAAGTGCCCCCGCTGCGGCAGCGTGGACCTGGAGATCAGGGGGGGTAGAGGGATATGGGTGAGCTCGCTGGAGATCGAAAGATAGACCCGAGGGAGGCCGCGGCCAGGAGAAGGCTGTCGGAGGTGAAGAGCCTCCTCTCCGTGGTAAGCTGCAAGGGGGGGGTGGGGAAGAGCCTCCTCTCCGCCACGCTGGCCCTTCTCCTCTCCAGGAAGGGGTACCGCACGGGCCTCCTGGACCTGGACTTCCACAGCCCCTCCGCGCACCTCATTCTGGGGGAGACCGGAAGGATCGCGGAGGAGGGGGGCCTGGTGCCGGCGGAGGTCCGCGGGCTGAGGTTCCTCTCCGTGATCCACTTCTCCGGCCAGAGGCCCCTGCTCCTGAGGAAGGGGGGAATAGCCTCCTCCCTCCTGGACCTTTTCTCCACCACCCGCTGGGGAAGGCTGGACTACCTGGTGGTCGACATGCCCCCCGGAAGCGGGGACGAGCTCCTGGAGCTCCTCAGGCTCGCCAAGGGAACGGAGTTCCTGGTGGTCTCCACACCCTCCAGGCTCTCCAGGGAGAGCGTGGAGAGGATGGTGGAGGGTCTGAGGACGGCGGGGGCAAGGATAGCGGGAGTGGTGGAAAACTTTTCCTCCTCCCCCTCCCCCTGGAAGGGTGTGCGCCTGCTGGGAGGGGTGAGGTACGATCCGGGAGTGGAGGAGGCGCTGGGCGATGCGGACAGGCTGCTCAGGACCTCCTTCGCCTCCGACGCGGGGAGGGTGCTGGAGGAGTACCTGAGGGGCTGAGGGGATGGGTCTCTCCAGGGCGGAGATAGGGGTCACGGGAGTGGTCCAGGGGGTGGGCTTCAGGCCCTTCGTCTACAGGCTGGCCCGCGCCCACGGCCTGAGGGGCTTCGTGAGGAACATGGGGGATGCGGGGGTGCAGATCGTGGTGGAGGGGGGAAGGGAGGAAATAGAGGTTTTCCTCTCCTCCCTCAGGAAGGAGGCCCCTCCCCTCTCCAGGGTGGAGGAGGTCAGGGTGAGGTGGACCCAGCCCACCGGGGAGTTCGGGACCTTCGAGGTGAGGGAGAGCAGGGCGGAAGGGCTGGGGGGAGCCTCCGTGATCCCCCCCGACCTGGCGGTGTGCGGGGAGTGCGAGAGGGAGATGCTCGACCCCGGGAACAGGAGGTACGGCTATCCCTTCACCACCTGCGTCGACTGCGGCCCGCGCTTCACGGTGATCTCCGACCTGCCCTACGACAGGGAGAGGACCTCGATGGTGGACTTCCCCCTCTGCCCCCTCTGCCTGCGGGAGTACACGGAACCCTCCGACCGGCGGTACCACGCGGAGACCACCTGCTGCCCGGCCTGCGGACCCTCGGTGGAGCTCTACGAGGAGGACGGAAAGAAGGTGGAGGTGAGGGACCCCCTCCGGGAGGTGGCCAGGCTCCTGGACGAGGGCTTCATCGTGGGTCTGAAGGGGATAGGGGGTACCCATCTGGCCTGCCGGACGGTGGAGGACGAGCCCCTGAGGAGGCTGAGGGAGAACTTCCGCCGCCCCCAGCAGCCCTTCGCCGTGATGTCCAGGGACCTGGAGACCGTGCGCACCTTCGCGGAGGTGAGCGAGGAGGAGGCGAGGGAGCTGACCTCCCACCGCCGCCCCATCGTGGTCCTGAGGCGCTCCAGGGACTTCCCCCTCTCCGAGCTGGTCTCCCCGGGTCTGGACTCCGTCGGGGTGATGCTCCCCTACTCCGGCATCCACCTGCTCGTGCTCCACCACGGGAGGGAACCCGCGTACGTGATGACCAGTGCCAACCCCCCGGGCCTCCCCATGATCGTGGACAGCGAGAGGGCCCTGAGGGAGCTCAGGGGAAGGGTGGACTACCTCCTCCTCCACAACAGGAGGATCGTCAACAGGTGCGACGACTCCGTGCTCAAGGTGGTGGGGGGGGAAACGGTCTTCCTCCGGCGCTCCAGGGGGTATGTGCCCGAGCCCATCGTCCTCCCCTTCTCCTCCGGAAAGACCGTGCTGGCGGTGGGGGCGGAGGAGAACGTGACGGCTTCCCTCCTGGTGGGGAACCGGTGCTTCCCCAGCCAGCACGTGGGGGACACGGGAAAACTGGAGACGCTGGAGTACCTGAAGGAGGCCGCGGGATCCCTCAGGAGGCTGCTGAGGGTGGAGAGGGTGGAGGCGGTGGCCCACGACCTCCATCCCCTCTACCCCACCACCAGGCTCGCCAGGGGGTGGGCGGAGGAGTGGGGGGCGGAGAGGGTGGAGGTCCAGCACCACCACGCCCACCTCTGCTCCCTCATGGCGGAGAAGGGGGTGGAGGAGATGGTGGGGATAGCCTGCGACGGGGCGGGATACGGGGCGGACGGTACGGTCTGGGGAGGGGAGGTGATGGTCGCCGACCTCTCCTCCTTCGAGAGGGTGGGGGGGCTCCGGCCGCAGCCCATGCCGGGGGGAGATGCCGCCACCAGGTTCCCCGCCAGGATGGTGGCCGGCATCCTGTGGGGGGAGCTGGGGAGGGAGGAAACGGAAAGGGTGCTGGAGGAGCTCTGCCCCGCGGGCTTCCCCAGGGGGAAGAGGGAGAGGGAGGTGGTGCTGAGGCAGCTGGAGAGGGGCAACCTGCCCCTCACGAGCAGCTGCGGCAGGGTGCTGGACGCGGTGGCCTGCGTGCTGGGGATCTGCTGGGAGAGGACCTACGAGGGGGAACCCGCCATGAAGCTGGAGGCGGCGGCGGGGGAGGGGGACCCGGAGGCCGTGGCCCTCCCCTGCAGGGTCTCCGGGGGGCTGGTGGACACCTCCTCCTTCCTGGCGGGGGTGGTGGAGGCCGTGCGCTCGGGGGTACCCAGAAGGCACGTGGCCTCCTCGGCCCACAGGGCCCTCGCCCTCGCCCTGGCGGAGGTGGCGTGCGAGGTGGCGGAGGAAAGGGGGGTGAGGGCGGTGGGAGTTTCGGGAGGGGTGTTCTGCAACAGGTACTTCACGGCGGAGGTGGGGAGGGAGGTGGAGAGGAGGGGGCTGAGGTTCCTCAGGCACGCGGTCCTTCCGCCCGGGGACGGCGGGATTTCGGTGGGTCAGGCGGCCTGCGCGGCCAGGAGGCTCAGGAGCGCTTGAGGGGACTCGGGCCCAGCTGCTTCAGCTGCTGGGTCATCTCCTCCATGACCCTCGCGAACTTCTCCCCCTCCGAGGCGGAAATCCACTCCAGCCTCAGGCGCTCCGGCTCTATGCCCATCTGCTCCAGAACCTTCTTGAGGAGGAGGACCCTTCGCTCCGCCTTGAAGTTTCCCGAGGTGTAGTGGCAGTCGGTGGGCGTGTGGCATCCCGCCACCAGCACCCCGTCCGCCCCGTGTTTGAAGGCCTCCAGCACGAAAACGGGGTCGAGCCTGCCGCTGCACATGAGCCTCACGATCCTGGCCGTGGGCGGGTACTGGAGCCTCCTGAGCCCAGCCTGGTCCGCTCCCGCGTAGGAGCACCAGTTGCAGCAGAAGGCCACGATCTTGGGCTGGAACTCGCTCATACCCCCACCAGGATGCCCCTCACCTGCGACCTGATCTGCTCGTCCGTGAAGTGCTGGGTGGTGACGGCCGCCGTCGGACAGGAAGCGGCGCAGAGCCCGCATCCCTTGCAGAGCACCTCGTCCACCTTGGCCACGAACTTGCCCTCCCCTTTGTCCTCCATCTTGATGGCGTCGAAGGGACAGACGGAGACGCACACCCTGCACCCGCTGCAGAGGTCCTCGTTCACCTTCGCCACGATGGGCTCCTTCACGATCTCGCCGGCCGCCAAAAAGCCCATCACCTTGGAGGCTGCACCCATCGCCTCCGAGGTGGCATCGTGGATGTCCATGGGGCCCAGGCAGCTTCCGGCCACGAAGATCCCGTCCGAGAGGGTCTCCACCGGTCTCAGCTTCTCGTGGGCCTCCAGCAGGAAGCCGTCGTGACCCCTCGAGAGCTTCAGGAGCTTCGCCACCTTCTCTATGTCGGGGGAAGGCACCAGCCCGATCGCCAGCACCACCAGGTCGGCGTTCACCTCGTAGAGGGTCTCGGTGGTGGTGTCGAACACGTTGAAGGTGAGGGAGCCGTCGGGCTTCTGCTTCACCTCGGAGGGCAGGCCCCTTATGAACTTCACCCCCATGTCCCTCACCCTGCGGTAGAACTCCTCAAAGCCCTTCCCCACCGTGCGCATGTCGTTGTAGCAGATGTAGACGTCGATGTCCTTGCTCACGTACTCCTTCAGGAGGGAAGCATGCTTCAGGGAGGCCGTGCACCCTATCCTGCAGCAGTAGGGGTTGTACTTCTCGTCCCTGCTCCCCACGCACTGGATGAAGGCCACCACCTTCGGCGTCTCCCCCGTCGCCGGGTTCACCACCTTCCCCCCCGTGGGACCATCGGAGTTGATCATGCGCTCGAACTCCATGCTGGTGATGACGTTCTTGTAGAGCCCGTACCCTAGCTGCGGGACCTTCCTCGCATCGAAGACCTCGCTCCCCACCGCTATGAGGATGGCCCCCGCCTCCACCTCCAGCACCTCGGGCTTCATGTCGAAGTTTATGGCCTTGGCCCTGCAGACCTCCAGGCACTTCCCGCACACGGGTTTGCCGGGCCTGCTGTGCTTCAGGTACAGGCAGCTGGCCTCATCCACCGTGGCCACCCTGGGCACGGCCTCGGGGAAGGGTATGTAGATGGCGGTCCTCTTGTCCATCCCCACGTTCCACTCGTTGGGCACCTTCACCGGGCAGACCGTCGTGCAGTCCCTGCAGCCCGTGCAGAGGGCGGGATCCACGTACCTGGGCTTCCTGAGGATCTTCACCCTGAAGTTGCCCGCGGAGCCGCTGACCTCCTGGACCTCGGAGTAGGTGAGGAGGGTGATGTTCTTGTGCGACTCCACCTCCGCCATCCTGGGGGTGAGGATGCAGGAGGCGCAGTCCAGGGAGGGGAAGACCTTCGAGAACTTGGCCATCCTGCCCCCGATGGTGGGGGACTTCTCCACCAGGAAGACCCTGTGGCCCCCGTAGGCCAGCTCGAGGGAGGCGATGATCCCGGCCACCCCCCCTCCCACCACCACCACATTCCTGTTGAGCTTCTCCACGATGGGGGAGAGCTCGGAGAGGTGCTTCGCCCTGGCCACTCCACCTCTCACCAGGTCGATCACCTTCTCCGTGGCCTCCCTGGGGCTGTCCTTGTGGACCCAGGAGCACTGCTCCCTGGCGTTCACCCTCTCCAGCAGGTAGGGGTTGAGACCCGCCTCCTGGAGCACCTCCATGAAGTGGGGCTGATGCATGTTGAGAGTGCAGGCAACGATCACCACCCGGTTGAGGTTCTTCTCCTTTATCGCTTCCCTTATCCTCTTCCCGGCGGGGGAGGAACACCAGTGCTCGTCCACCTCCACCGCCACCACTCCGTCGAGCTTCTCCACGGCGCTCTTGACGGCCTCAAGATCCACGAAGTCCGAGATGTTCCCCCCGCACTTACACAGAAAAACGCCCACTCTTGGAGCACCCGCCGGCATAACGAATAAGATACCTGAAGAGCTATTTAAGAATTATGGTGAAGGGCGGAGGAGGGAGAGAGGAAAAGAGGTCCACATGAGAAGAGTCGTCCTGGCCTCCGGGAAGGGTGGGGTGGGCCGCACCACCCTCACAGCCAACCTGGCCCTGGCCCTCGCCAAGGAGGGGAGGACCACCGTGCTGGTCGATGCCTGTTTCTCCTCCCCCAACCTGGGTCTCCTCTTCAAGCTCGAGAAGGCCCCCTATACCCTGAACGACGTCCTGAGGGGTGAGATCCCTCCCCCGGACGCGGTATATGAAGGACCCCACGGACTCCGCATCGTACCCTCCAGCATCTCGGGGGACATGCGGGGGGTGGACCTGGCCAGGCTCCCCTCCGTGCTGGAAAGCCTGGGGGAGAAGGCGGAGTTCATGCTCATCGACGCCCCGGGAGGGCTGAGGAGGGAAACCGTGGCCGTCCTGAAAACCGGGCAGGAGGTTCTCCTGCTCACCTCACCGGAGGTCACCTCCCTCTCCGACACCATGAGGACGAAGGTCCTGCTGGAGTTCCTGGGCCTCCACCCCAGGGGGGTGGTGCTGAACAGGGTGAGGGGGAAGGATTACGAATTCCCCCCCGCTGAGATAAAGCGGCTGCTCGACCTCCCCATCCTAGGCAAGGTGCCGGAGGACCTGAGCGTGAGGAAGGCCTGGAGAAGGGGGGAACCCCTGCTGGAGCTCTATCCCCGCTCCCCCGCCTCCAGGGCCATCACCGAGCTGACGGAGAAGCTGAGGAAGGGGCTCAGCTAGACTCCTCGAAGTGGTCCAGAAGGGCCCTCCTGTATCTGGAGAGGAGGAGCTCCCTGCTGCGCTCCAGCTTCTTCACCCTCCTCTCCACCCTGCCGACGAAGTAAAGGACGGCCACCAGGGGGGCCGCCGCCGCGAGCACGAGGAGGGGCAGGGCTTCCAGGACCCCCGTGAGAAGGGAGGGCTCCACCAGGAGGACCAGGAGGAAGAAGAGGAGCACGCCCAGCAGCCAGGAGAGGAGGCTGAACTTCCAGAGCTGCTTGGTGTATCCCCACTCGAAGCGGGAGAGGCGGTTCAGCTCCCTCTCCGTCACCTCCAGGCGGCGGCGCAGCTCCAGGACCTCCCTCTTCATGCCCCCAAACGAAAATTGGTCGAGCTTCTATAAAGAGGATGCGGCCCTACTTCCTCTTCAGGAGGACCTCGGCGATCTTCTCCAGGGCCTCGGAGGCGGGGGACCTCGGGGCCTGGACCACCAGGGGCTTGCCGCTGGCCAGGGCCCTCGCCACCTCCTCGTCCTCCGGTATGGCTCCGAGGAGGGGGAGCTCGAGGAGGGCCTCTATCTCCCTGAGGGGGAGGTCCGCGTCCTTCCCCACCACCCTGTTCACCACCATACCCAGCAGGGCGACGCGCATCTTGCCGGCCATCCTCTTCACCTTCATGGCCTCCGCCACGGAGAGGGGGTCGGGGTTGATCACCAGCACCAGCTGGGAGGAAGCCGCCAGGGCCGCAGTGAAGTCCTCCTCGAAGCCGGAGGGGCAGTCCAGCAGGACGTAATCCGCTCTCCTGGAGAGCTCCACCACCACCCCCTTGAGACGCTCCAGCCTGATCTGTCCAATGTCCTTCAGCGAAAGACCGCCCTGCACCACCTCCAGCTTGGGCATGACCTCGTGCAGGGCCTCCTCCACCTCCGCCTTCCCCGCGAGCACGTCGTGGAGGGTGAACCTCTCCTCAAGACCAAAGAGCAATCCCAGATTGGCCATGGTGAGGTCCGCGTCCAGAACGATCACCCTCTTCCCCCTCTTGGCCAGGCAGACCCCCAGGTTGGCCACCACCATCGTTTTCCCCGTTCCTCCCTTGCCGGAGGCGAAGGAAATCACGCGGGCCATCACCCTCCTCCTCCTCCCGCTCTAAAAACGATGGGCTGGGGCCCTCGGAACGCTTTTATAACGCCTCTTTTATACCTTTAAATGGTGTTGGGAATGTTCGGAAGGAAGGGACAGGGCGCCATCGAGTACCTGCTGATCCTGGCCGCTGTGCTCATCGTGGTGGCAGGAGCCGTCTACTACGTCACCAGAACGGGAGGCTTCCCCCTCATGTCCTTCACCGCCAGCATAGACTCCGAGAACAACGTAACGCTGACCGTG
>CALJER010000029.1 GCA_938074535.1 uncultured archaeon | reverse complement strand
GTCATCCTGGCCCCCACGTGCTTCACCCTGCCGAAGTCCCCCTCCAGTCTGAGGATCTCCCCCCCGTCCCTCTCCTCCACGGCGAAGAGCTCCTCCAGCCTCCTCCTCCTTCTTCCGTAAAGCACCTCCATCCTCCCCACCTCCTCCACCGACTTACCGCACAGGTGCTCCGGGCAGAGCACCTCAGCCTCCACCGGGACCTTGAAGGGAACCCTGGGTCTCAGGACGATCACTTCATCACCTCCCTGAGGTGGAAGAGGTACTTGCCCAGCTTCCCCCCATAGTTGCCCGCCGAGATCCTCCTCACCCCCTTCACCGAGCAGGCTCCCTCTATTCCCTCCCTCATCGCCCTCCTCACGCCCTCTTCGTCCAGGCCGTTGATCACGATCTCCAGCACGCAGTTCACCCCCTCCGGTATTTTGCTCCTCACCAGGGGTCTGAGGGTGGGGCAGTACTCCGTGTTGGTGGAGGCCCTCAGGAACTTGTACTTGGAACCCACCTTGCTCCCGCTCCTCACCACGCCCCCCGGGAAGGGCGCCACCACACCTTCCACCCTCTTTATCCTCTCCACTGCCCTCTCCGCCGCCTCCAGCGTGCAGTCCTCATCCTCCCCCAGGATCAGGAAGTTTCCGCCGCCCACCGCCCTCTTTATTCCGAACTCCTCCTCCACCATGAATTCCCCCTCCATCACCGGGATCCTCCAGAACCTTCTCCCCTCCACCCTCTTGGAGAGCTGGAAGCCGTCGCCGAAGAACCTGAGCTTGGCCCCCACCTTCACGCTCTTCTCCCCCTGCAGGCCGTTGAAACAGGAGGTGGTGGGGCAGGTCATGATGCACTGCCCCACCCTTCGGAGCAGCTGGTCCTCCAGTTCCTTCTCGGACATGGCGAAGAGGAGAAGACTGGCTCCCGGCCTTCCATCCGGGGTTTCCTGGGGGCTCAGCCACTTCTCCACACCCGCCTCCACCCCGCAGGCTATCACGGAGGTGGCGAAACCCGTGGCGGTCAGGGCCGCGTTCCTCACCCACTCCTCGTTCCTGGCCGTAACGATGACCCTGGCCGCCCTCATGCCGAAGGCCTCGGCGAAGGTGTCCTCTATCTCCACGCCGTTCACCCGCACGGTATCACCTCGCTCTTGGGGAGGTACTCAGGCTCCACCGGGTAGTTCTCCAGCGAAACGGTGTAGTACTTTTCGAAGTCCGCCTTGGCGTCCTCCGGGAGCTCTCCGGGCGGGCTCACCCAGAGCGTCCTTCCCCAGTGCTCCCTCACCACCCTCCCGTCCTTCACCACGATCTCACCGTCCTTGATCACGTACTTGGCCCTGGAGAAGGAACCCTCCACATCATCCTCCCTGAACTCGTAGATGGCCACGTCCGCATCCGCCCCCACCCCCAGGTGCCCCTTTCTCCTGAGCCCCAGGAGCCTGGCGGGACCGGCCCTGGTGATCACGGCTATCTCATAAAGGGAGTACTCCCTTTCCAGGCTCGGCAGGGTGGAGCGGGAAGAAGCCGCCTTGTGTACCTCCGAAAGGGTTTTCTCCCTGGCCTTCCTGCTCATCAGCCATTCGATCACCCTGGGATAGTAGTAGAAAGGTCCGGCATTGGGGTGGTCGGTGGTCAGCACCACCTTCCAAGGATCCTCCACCAGCAGGGCCACCTCCAGGCCTATGGTCCACTGGACGGCGTTCACCAGGGACTTGGGCTTGAAGGTGTAGGGCACGATCCCCGCACCCACTTCCAGCTCCACGTCGGAGTTGTACCACTTGTTCCCCGTGAGCTTGAAGAGCCTGTGCTGCCAGGGACCGTCCCCGGTCATGGTGGTGGCCTCCCCGAAAATCACCTGCCCCAGATCGCAGGTGGCTCCCGGTGAGCGGTTGATGGCCTTCGCCACCTCCGGTGCGGCGGAGGAGAGGGTGGCCCAGTCCTCTCCTCCGTAGGAGTTGAACTGAACGTGGGTGATGTGGATCCTGCCGCCCTGCGCCACCACCGTCTCCACCGTCTCCACCACGATCCCGAACTTCCCTGGGGTCCCCAGCTTGTTGCAGTGAACGTGGATGGGGTGGGGGAGACCCAGCTCCTCGTTCGCCCTGCTCAAACCCTTTATGATCTCCCTGGGGGTCACCCCGTAGTTTTCCACCTTGTCGTCCAGTCCCTCCACGTTCTTTCCCCACTTCCAGTTCTCCACCCCCCCCGGGTTCACCAGCTTGATGGCGTAGCCCTTCGTGGCCTTCAGCAGCCAGCCCACGTAGTTCCTGAGCTTCTCCCAGTTCCCCTCCGCTATGTACTTCATCACGAAGTGGTTGTTTCCCATGAGGGTGAAGGCCCCCTTGTCCACCATGGGTATGTCGCACAGCTCCTCGTGGACGTGCCTGGCGGTGAGGGGCGGCATGGCGGCCTCCATCACGGTGGTGTAGCCCATCGTCGCATACCGGTAACCCGTGACGTAGGTGGTGGGCACCGTGTACCCCGTGCCGCTCCTGGTCACCTCCGTCGCGGGCACGGGATCCTTCCTGTGGTCCTCAGGCCTCATCAGCCTCCCCAGATTCACCTTGGAACCCGCTATGTGGCTGTGGAGGTCGACCCCGCCTGGAAGGACCAGCAGGCCAGAAGCATCTATGACCTCCCCCTTCGCCTCCTCCACGATTCTGCCGCCCTCTATGAAGAGGTCCATTTTCTCCCCCTTGATCCCGTTGAGGGGGTCGTAGACGGTTCCGTTCTTTATGATCATGCTCCCACCCTCTCGATGATCCTCCCCAGGATCTCCCTGTCGGGGAGATAGGGGGACTCCACGATCTTCTTCAGCCTGAGGGGAACGCCATCCATCCTGTAGGCGGTTCCATCACATTCTATGCCCGCTATGGCCGAGGGTATCACCACGCGCGCGAGTTTGGTGGTCAGGCTCACCTTGGGGTCTATCACGATGGTGGGGATGGAGGCCAGGTGGCGGACGGACCTGGCGGGGAAGTGGGCTGCGGGATCGGAGGCCAGGATGAGGGCGGCGTCGCATTCCCCCCTGTAGAGGAGGTCGACCGCCGAGAATTCCCCCGGGTTGTACACGGGATAACCCCTGCTGAAGTTGACGGCAAAGGGGTAGCCGGTGAGCCAAGTGAGCACCTCGTTGGCCCCGCTCACGTTGAAGTGCCCCCTCATGGGCATGATCAGGAACTTCGTGTAGTCGTTCAAATCCCTCACCAGCCTGAGGGCGGCGTCGATGTTCAGGTTCTTCCCTTTGGACATCGTGAGACCCATCCCGAAGAAGATGATGCCGAACTTGCAGCCTTTCATCCGCTCCGCCAGCTCCTTCACCTTCTCCCCCGGTACCCCTGCCGCCTCCTTCACCTCGTAACCCCTCAGGGCCGCCCTGAGGGCGGAGAGGAGTTCATAATCCTTCCCCTCCTCCACCTTGATGAACTGGTTCACCATCTTCGAGGTCCTGGTCTCCCTCACGTCCACATGCACCGAGAACCTCTCCTTCTTGCCCTGCCTGTACATCCCCGCCGGGGTGAGGGAGTACCTAACGGGGTGGCGGATGTGCGCCTCCGCCGGATTGCAGCCCCAGAAAACCACCAGGTCCGCCCTGTTCTTCACCTCGCCCAGCGTGCACTTCACCGCCCCGCACTCCTGCGCCGCCAGCACGGTGGGCCCGTGGCAGGTGGAGGAGGTGTTGTCCAGGCTGGCGCCCGTAAGCTCGGCCAGCCTGACGGCCAGCCTCTGGGCATCGGACTCGGTGGAGCTCAGACCGTAGATGAGGGGGAAGTCGGCCTCCCTGAGGATACGGGCGGCCTCCTCCACGGCCTCCTCCATCCCCACCTCTCTGCCCCCCACCGTGGGCCTGGCCCTGTCCTCCGCGTGGGAGAGGAACTTCGACCTGGAGACCGGGCAGGCATTCCTGGTGGAGAGGATCTTCCCATCCTGCACCTCCACCTCCAGGTCATCGCACAGACAGCCGCAGAAGGGACACACCACTCCCTTAAGCAGAGCCAACCTCACCCCTCCATCTTTTCACCAGCTCCTCCAGGGGGGTGGGCTTCTCCCCCGGGGCGCCGGCGATTTTGGCCTTCAAACCCTTGAGGGAGGGCATGCCCGTTCCCTCCGTAAGGGGGCTGGTCAGGGAGTTGGCCCAGGGGCCCATGGGTATGAAGATCGTGCCCCTTTCCGTGTTTCCAAGCAGGCACCTCACCACCACCGAGCCGAACTCCGTGGTCACCCTCACCGCCTGCCCCTCCCCCACTCCCACGGCCCCCGCATCCTCGGGGTGGAGGAAGGCCACGGCCACCTTCTCGAAATATTCGGGAGAGGTCTTTCCCCTCTCCATGCTCACGCCCTGATCCACCGTCCTGCCTGTGTTCAGGATGACTTCCAAGGGAACCCTCTTTCTCCTCCCCCAAAAATTTAAATGTTTTCCCACCCCATTCCCCCCGATGCCTCCCGGCGTGAGGATAGGGGTGGTGAAGGTTGGAAACATAGGGACCTCCACCATGATCGACCTCCTCCTCGACGAAAGGGCGGAGAGGGAGGACGTGGACTTCAGGGTGGTGGGTTCGGGACCGAAGATGCGGGAGGAGGAGTGCAGGGAGTGCGCCCAGAAGATCTTGGAGTTCAACCCCGACCTCGTGCTGATAGTGAGCCCCAACCCCGCTCTGCCGGGGCCCACCTCCGCCAGGAGGGTGGTGGCCGGGGCGGGGAAACCCGTGGTGGTGGTGGGCGACGCACCCGGAAAGAAGGCGGTGCCCGACCTGGAGAAGGAGGGAATGGGATACCTCCTCATAGAGGCGGATGCCATGATCGGGGCCAGGAGGGAGTTCCTGGATCCCGCCGAGATGGCCCTCTTCAACGCCAACGTGATAAAGGTGCTCGCCGCCACGGGCGCCTTCAACGTGGTCTGCGAGGAGGTGGATAAGGTCATAGAGGGTGTGAAGAAGGGCTCCCCCTACCTGCCCAGGGTGGTGATCACCAGGCAGAAGGCGGTGGAGGGAGCGGGCTTTCAGAATCCCTACGCGCTGGCCAAGGCCATGGCCGCCTACGAGATGGCCAAGAAGGTGGCTGAAGTCTCCGTGGAGGGATGCTTCAAGATGAAGGAGATGAAGGAATACGTGCCCACGGTGGCCTCCTCCCACGAGCTGATGGAGGCGGCGGCGAGGCTGGCCGGCGAAGCCAGGGAGCTGGAGAAATCCTCCGATTCCCTCCTCAGAAAACCGCACGCCGACGACGGCAGGCTTCTCTCCAAGAGGAAACTGATGGAGAAACCAAGCTGAGGGCCTTGAGAGAAGTTCTGGTAAGCTCGCCCTCCAGGCTGCACCTGGGGCTTCTGGACCCCTCCGGGAGGGAGGGGAGAATCCACGGGGGCCTGGGGGTGGCCCTCTTGAAGCCGAGGGTGAGGGTAAGGGTTTCCCCCCATCCCTCCCTGGAGGTCTCCGGACCCTCCTCCGAGCTCGCCGAGAGGAAGGCCGCCGTGCTCCTCCAGAGGCTCGGCGGAAAGGGGGCGAGGATCAGGGTGCTGGAGAGCATACCCGAGCACGTGGGATTGGGCTCCACCACCCAGCTCTCCCTGGCGGTGGGGATGGGAGTGGCGAAGGTGCTGGGGGCCAGGCTCTCCGTGGAGGAGGTGAGCAGGCTGCTGGGCAGGGGATGGTTCTCGGGGGTGGGGACCCACCTTTTCCGGCTGGGCGGTTTCGTGGTGGAGGGAGGGAGGAAGAAGGACGGTTTTTTCCCCCTTCTCTTTCACTCCCCCTTCCCGGAGGAGTGGAGGTTCGTGGTGGCCCTGCCTCCGCTGAGGGGGCTGGACGAGAGGGAGGAGAGAAGGGCCTTCCGGAGGGTCTCCCCTTCCCCGGAGGAGGTGGGGAGGGTCTGCAGGCTCGTCCTCATGAAGATGCTCCCGGGTTTGGTGGAGCGTGACCTCCAGGCCTTCGGCTCCTCCCTCACCGAGCTCCAGAGGGCGGTGGGAGGCTACTTCAGGGAGGTGCAGGGCGGAATCTTCGGGAGCCCCCTGCTCGAGGAGACGGTGGAGTTCATGCTGGAGGAGGGGGCGGAAGGGGGGGGACAGAGCTCCTGGGGACCGGCCGTCTACGGGCTGGTGGGGGATGAGAGAGGGGCCAGGACCCTGGAGGAAAAGGTGAGGAGGTTCCTGCGGAGGAGGGGCGGGGGGGAAGTCTTCACCTCGGGGGCGGACAACAGGGGCGCGAGGTTCCTGGTGCGCTGAAGTTTTCCTGCCGTGCACTTTTCCCCTTGCCAGGGAAAAGAAGATGCCGAAGAAGCAGAGGGAGGCGAAGAGGAGGAAGAGAGCCCTCATGGTTTCCATGAAGGGTGGATAGACCTCCGGCTCCAGCCTGGTCCTTCCAAGGTGGAGGGAGAGGAGCATGGTGGCTATCCCCATGCTGGTGGTCTGGCCCACCTGCCTCATCGTCCCAAGCGCGGCGGAGGCCAGGCCGTAGAACTCCTCCCCCACGGAGCTCATCACCGCGTTGGTGTTGGGTGAGGAGAAGAGGGCAAAGCCCAGCCCGAGAAGCGAGAGGCTGAGCACCACCTGCACCAGGGGGGTCATCTCCCCCAGGAGGGCCAGGGAGAGGAGCCCCGCGGAGGTGAGGGCCATTCCGGCAGAGGCCACCAGCTGCGGCTCCGTCCTGTCCGACCATCTGCCCGCCAGGGGGGAGAAGAGGGTCTGGAAAAGGGGCTGCACCATCAGCACCGCACCCGCTTCGCTGGGGGAGAGGGAGCGGGGATGCTGCAGGTAGAGGCTGAGGAGGAAGGTCGAGGCGAAGGTGGCGCTGTAGTTGATGAGGGCCGCCAAGTTGGAGAAGAGGAAGACCCTGTTGCGCCTGAAGAGGGAGAGGTTGAGCATCGGCTCCCTCCTCCTTCCCTCAAGGAGGAGGAACAGGGGGAGGAAGAGGACCCCGCAGAGGAAGGAGGAGAGGCCGGGGGGAGAGGGGAGGGAGGAGAGGCCGTAGATGAGGAGAACGAGCATGAGGCCGTAGAAGAGCGAACCGGGCAGATCGAAGCTTCCCCTCCTTTCCCCGTCCTCTTCCAGCCTGAGGGAGAGAAGGAGGGTGGAGAGGGAGAGGAGGGAGGAAAAGAGGAAGAGGCTCCTCCAGCCGAAGCCCTGGGTGAGGGCGCCGCCCAGGAAGGGACCCAGCAGGAGGCCCAGGTAAACGGCGGCGGTGTTTATCCCCAGCACCGTTCCCCTTTCCTCCCTCGGAAAGGCCGAGGTGAGTAGGGCCAAGCCGGTGGAAACCACCATGGCCCCTCCCGCGCCCTGGAGCGCCCTGAAGAGGAGGAGGAAGGGCAGGGAGGGGGAGGCGGCGGAGAGGAGGTTGGAAAGGGAGAGGAGGAGGAGCCCCAGCACCAAAAGCCTCCTCCTGCCCCTGAGATCCGCCAGCCTGCCGAAAGGGAGGAGGAGGGCCGCGGAGCTCAGGAGGAAGGAAGTGTTGACCCATCCCAGGAGGACCGTATCGGCGTGAAACTCCTCCTGAAGGGAGGGAAGGGCGAGGTTGACGGAAGCACCCAGGAAGGGTGTGAGGAAGGAAGCGGCGGCCACCGTTGCCAGGAGGTAGACCCTGCGCATCCCTACACCTCTCCTGAGGGGAAAAATAGCGAAGCGGTAGGGTTAAATATCCTGACTTTTCAATTAGCCGTAACATCCGGTGAGCGCATGGAAGCGAAGCCGAAGGTCTTCGGCCACCTGCTCAAGGAGGTGGTGAAGGCTGGCCTCTGCGCGGGATGCGCGGCCTGCGTCGCCTCCTGCGAGCCCGGGGTGCTGAGCTTCGAGGCGGAGCCCAAAATCGTGGGGAAGTGCACCTCCTGCGGCGTTTGCTACTCCGTCTGCCCTCAGACTCCCACCTCCAAGGAGCTGGTCCAACCCCCTCCGGGGGCCCAAACCGACCCCTCCGTCGGCAGCTTCCTGGAAGCCCTCTCCGTTCGCTCCCTGGAGGAGGAGGTCCTGCGGAGGTGCCAGGACGGTGGGGCGGTTTCCTCCCTCCTTCTCTCCCTCCTGTCCGAGGGCCGCATCGACGGCGCCCTGCTGATGGGGGTGGGGAAGGAACCCTGGAGGCCAGAGGCCAGACTCGCCAAGACCAGGGAAGAGATCCTAGAGGCTGCCGGGACGAAGTACACGCGCGGTCCCCTTTTCCTCCCCCTCAAAGGGATGGAAGGCCTCCGGAAGCTGGCGGTGGTGGGAGTGCCCTGCCAGGTCAGGGCGGTGAGGAAAATCCAGAGGGGGGACCTGCCCTACCCCAGGCTGGGGGAGAAGATCGAGCTGGTGGTGGGCCTCTTCTGCATGGAATCCTTCAACCACGAGAGGCTGAGGGAGTTCCTCAGGGAGAGGATGGGCGTGAACCTGGAGGAGGTGGTGAAGTTCGACATAAAGAAGGGGAAGTTCATCTGCAGGCTGAAGGACGGGCAGGACAGGGAAATCGAGGTGAAAGCCCTGCACGAGTGCGTCAATCCCTCCTGCTTCTTCTGCACCGACTTCACCTCCGAGCTGGCCGACCTCTCCGTGGGGGCGGTGGGCTCGCCCCCGGGCAGGTCCACCGTCCTGGTCAGGAGCCAGAGGGGGAGGGAGGCCCTGGAGGTCCTGCGCCGCTCCGGGAAGGCCGAGCTCAGGCCCCTGGCTGAGTTCAAACCTGGCATGGAGGGGGTGAAGAAGGTGGCAGGGGTGAAGAGGGCGGGGGCTGAGAAGGAACGGGAGAAGAGGAGGGCGGAGGGGAAACCCCTTCCCTCCTGAGCAACCTTTTTTCCTTCCCAGAGGAAAGTTTCCGCGAACCCCATGGTAGTGGCCGAGGTTTCCGTCCTCCCCCTGGGCACGGGGAGCCCCTCCGTCAGCGAATATGTGGCCAAGGCCGTGGAGGTGGTGAGGAGGAGGGGGCTGAAGCACCAGGTGACGGCCATGTGCACCCTCGTGGAGGGGGAGCTGGAGGAGGTGCTGGAAGCGGTGAAGGAGATGCACGAGGCGGTGCTGAGGGCCGGGGCCAGAAGGGTTATCACCACCCTCAAGGTGGACGACCGGAGGGACCGACCCCTCTCCCTGGAAGGGAAAGTGGAGGCCGTGGAGAAGAGGCTGGAGGGGGGCAGGGAATGAGGATGGACCTGGAGTGCTTTCCCTGTCTCCTGAGGCAGGCGGTGGAGGCCTGCAGACTGGCCACGGAGGAAGAGGGAAAGAGGAGGGAGGTGATCAGGGGGGTCCTCGGGATTCTGGAGAGGGCCACACCGGAGAGCACCCCTCCCCTCCTTTGCCTCAAGGTGCACGAGGAGGTGAAGAGGATCACGGGGAACGCCGACCCCTACAGGGAGGTGAAGAGGACCTTCAACTCCCTGGCGAGGGAGATGTATCCCGAGCTCAGGAAGATGGTGGAGGAGTCGTCCGACAGGCTCCTCACCGCCGTGAAACTGGCCATAGCCGGGAACGTGATAGACGTGGGGCCGGGGATGGACTTCGACCTGAGAAAGACGGTGTCGGAGGTGATGGCCAAGGACCTCCGCCCCAACCACCTGGAGCACCTGAGGAGGACGGTGGAGAAGAGCAGCACGGTGGTATACCTGGCGGACAACGCTGGAGAAGTTCTCTTCGACAGGGTGTTGATAGAAACGCTGGGGAGCAAGCACATCCTCTACGTGGTGAAGAAGGATCCCCTCCTCAACGATGCCTCCCTGGAGGACGCAGAGTTCGCGGGCATGGAGGAGCTGGCGGAGGTGGTGGAAATAGAGCTGGACCCCGAGACCGTGTACACGCCCTGGCAGGCTGAGCTGCTCAGGAAGGCGGAGGTGGTGATAAGCAAAGGGCAGGGAAACTACGAGACCCTGGAGGGGATGGGGGCCAACCTCTTCTACCTCCTCATGATAAAGTGCCCGGTGGTGGCCAGGAAGCTCGGGGGAAGAGTGGGAGACCTGGTGGTGAAGGGTGAGAGGGTTGGCTGAGATCTCCATCACCTCCGAGGAAATGGGAAGGGTGGACGAGGAGGCGGAGAAGCTCGGGGTTCCCAGGCTCCTCCTGATGGAAAACGCGGGAAGCGCGGTCGCCAGGTTTCTCCTCCGCACCTTCGGGAGGAGGACGGTGCTCCTGTTCTGCGGCCTTGGAAACAACGGAGGGGACGGACTGGCGGCGGCCAGGCACCTCGCCTCCTACGGGTGCAGGGTGGAGGTGGTGATGGTGGGAGAGCCCTCTAAGATCAGGACCCAGGAGGCCCGCCTGAACTGGGAGGTGGTGGGGAGGATGGAAAGCGTGGGGAGGAGGGTGGTCCTCTCCCCCTCGGATCTGCAGGGGCTGAAGCCGGAAGGAGCGGAGGTGGTGGTGGATGCCATGCTGGGAACGGGGGTGAGGGGAGAGCTGAGGGAACCCTACCTCTCGGCGGTCCGGTGGATCAACCGCTCCGGGCTGCCGGTGGTGGCGGTGGACACGCCCACCGGCCTCGACCCCTCCACGGGGGAGGTCTGCGGGGAGGCGGTGAGGGCCCACTTCACCCTGACCTTCCACCGAATGAAGAGGGGTCTGCTCAGGGCTCCCCACCTGACGGGAAAAATCCTGGTGGAGGGAATAGGGGTGCCCCCCGAAGCCGAGAAAAAGGCCCTGGGGATCCTTCCGCCGCCCTCTCCCCCGGAACCCGCCTGCCTGGTGAGCGCCTGCCTGCTGGGGGTGAAATGCAGGTGGGACGGTGGGGGGAAGGAGGACGAGGGGGTGAGGGCGCTGGCGGAAAGAAGGATGATGATCCCCGTGTGCCCGGAGGTGCTGGGAGGGCTGGGGATCCCGAGGGAGCCCATGAGGCTCACGGGAAGGGGGGAGGAGGTGCTCGAGGGAAAGGCCAGGGCCCTGACGGAGGGGGGAAGGGAGGTGACGGGAGAGATGGTGAGGGGCGCGGAGGAAACCCTGGGAATTGCCAGAAAGCT
Source organism: uncultured archaeon (assembly GCA_938074535.1). Lineage (GTDB taxonomy): Archaea > Hadarchaeota > Hadarchaeia > Hadarchaeales > WYZ-LMO6 > WYZ-LMO6. The sequence goes on along the minus strand of CALJER010000029.1, from coordinate 38,622 downwards.
GGGGATCATGAGGGCCCTGCTCAAGGAGGGGAGCCCCTCGTGCGGGAGGGAGGGAATCACCGCGGCTCTTCTGAGAAAGGAGGGTCTGGCGCTGGAGTGGGTGGAGTGAGGGGCTTCGACCTCGTGGTGGTGGGAGGAAGCTCGAGCGGGATAGCGGCGGCCCTCACCGCCGCCCGCAGGCACTGCGACAAGAAAATCGCGGTGGTGAGGAAGGAGGAGAAGGCCCTCATTCCCTGTTCCCTCCCTTACCTCTTCCACACCCTCGACTCCCCCCGCAAGGCCTTCATCTCGGACGAGGCCCTCTCCGCGGCCGGAGTGGAGCTGGTGATAGCGGAGGTGCTCTCCTTGGGGAGGAGGGAGGGGAAGCTCCTGACCACGGAGGGGGAGATGAAGTACGAGAGGCTCATCCTGGCCACGGGCTCGACCCCCCTTCCCCCTCCCTTCCTCGGGGGGGAGAAGGAGAACATCTTCGTGATGGAGAAGGAACTGGAGAAGGTGGAGAGGATGAGGGCCTCCCTGCGGAGGGCTGGAGAGGTGGTGATCGTGGGCGGAGGCTTCGTGGGGGTGGAGCTGGCCGAGGAGCTGTCGAAAGCTGGGAAGAAGGTGACGGTGGTGGAGCTCCTCCCGCGCTGCCTCTCCACCTTCGACGGGGAGGTGAGCGCTGAGGTCGAGAGGCTCCTAGGGGAGAGGGGGGTGAGGGTGCTCACGGGGAAGAGGGTGAAGGAGGCCGTGGGAGGGGAAGAAGTGGAGGGGCTCAGACTGGAGGGAGGGGAGGAACTGCCCGCCGAGGCCGTAGTGGTCTGCACGGGCCTCGCACCCAGGGTGGAGCTGGCCAAGAAGGAGGGACTGGAGCTGGGCCCTACAGGGGGCATCGCCGTGGACGAGTACCAGCGCACCTCCGACCCCCGCATCCTGGCCTGTGGCGACTGCGCGGAGAAGAGGTCCTTCCTCACGGGTAAACCCGTGAAGCTCATGCTGGCTTCCATCGGGGCCTTCGAAGGGAGGATCGCGGGCTCCAACCTTTTCCGCGACCTCAGGAGGAACCCCGGGGTGGTGGGGACCTTTTTGACCATGCTGGGTGAGACCGTCTTCGCCTCGGCCGGCCTGACGGAGGAGATGGCGCGGAAGGAGGGCTTCCGCATCGCGGTGGGGAGAGCCTCCTCCTCCACCAGACATCCCAAAAACCTCCCCGGGGCCTCCACCCTGAAGGTCAAGCTTGTTTGCGAGAGGGAGACGGGCCTGCTGCTGGGAGGACAGCTGACGGGGGGAAGGGAGGCCGCCGAGCTGATCAACCTGCTCGGCGTGTGCATCCTCTCAAAGGCCAAGGCAGAGAATCTCTCCCTCCTCCAGCACGGCACCCATCCCCTCCTAACCCCCTCGCCGGTGGTCCACCCCCTCCACCGGGCCGCGGAGGAAGTGAGGGCGCAGGAGTTTTTAGGAGAAACCCCTCCATTCTAATCGATGGAGCCCATCCTTGAAGTGAAGGGGCTGAGGGCGGTGGTGGACGGGAAGGCCGTGCTCAAGGGGGTAGACCTCACCGTGCCCGAGGGAGAGGTGCACGCCCTGCTGGGACCCAACGCCTCGGGCAAGTCCTCCCTGGCGCAGGTCCTGCTGGGCATACCCGCCTTCCATGTGGTCTCAGGGACGATAAGGTTCAAGGGAAGGGAAGTGACGCGTTCCCCCCTGGAGGAGAGGGTGAAGATGGGGATGGCCCTGATGTTCCAGAACCCGCCCGTGGTGAGGGGGGTGAAGCTGGCGGACATCCTCAAGATCCTGAGCAGCAGGACGGGGAGCACCTGGACGGCCAGGCTTACCTCCCAGCTCCAGGTGGGGGAAGAACTCCTGCACCGTGACCTGAACTACGGTTTTTCCGGAGGGGAGAGGAAGAAAGCCGAGGCCCTGCAGGTACTGGCCATGAACCCCGAGTTTTTCATCCTGGACGAACCCGACTCCGGAGTGGACATCGAGAACCTGGAGCTCATGGGGAGGGAGCTCTCCCGGGCGCTGGAGGGAAAATCCGCCCTGGTGATCACCCACACCAGCCACATCCTGAAGTACCTCAGGGCCAGGGAAGCCCACGTGATGATCGAGGGGAGGGTGGCCTGCCACGGGGATCCCGAGAAAATCCTTGAGACCATCCAGGCCAAAGGCTACGAATGGTGCAAGAGATGTCCGTCCGCCATGAGGAGCTGAAGGAGGCCCTGAACAAACCCTCCCCCTACGGTCCCGACCTGGACCTCTCCTCCTATCTCACGGAAACCGGCGGGAGGCCTGAGGAACCTGGGCAGGAGGTCTCTTCGGTAGGATTGGACCCCAGGGGAGAGGGGAGGGCGGGAAGCTTCATGCAGGTGGACCACTCCGCCCTCTACACCCAAATCCAGAAGATGTACGAGGACAGCCTGGAAATCATGAGCTTCGAGGAGGCCGTGAAAAAGCATGACTGGCTGCAGGAGTACGTGTGGAAGGCCGTGGACCCCGCCGCCGACAAGTACACGGCCTTCACCGCCCTGCACGGCAAGGGAGGGTACTTCATCAGGGTGTTCGAAGGTAAGGAGGTGGCGCTGCCCCTGCAGGCCTGCCTCTACCTCCGCACCGGGAACCTGCTCCAGGCCGTGCACAACATCATCCTCATGGAGAGGGACTCCTCCGCCCAGCTCCTCACGGGCTGCCTGACCCACCCCCAGGTCGAGAGGGGCCTGCATCTGGGGATCTCCGAGTTCTACCTGAAGAGGGGGGCCAAGCTCACCTTCACCATGGTCCACCACTGGGGGCCCAAGGTGGACGTGCGTCCCAGGACGGGGGTGGTGATGGAGGACGAGAGCACCTTCGTGAGCAACTACATCGCCCTCACTCCCGTGGCCTCCCTTCAGGCCTACCCCAGGGTGAGGATGGTGGGAAGGAAGGCTTCCGCCGCCCTCAACTCCATCGTGTACGGGAAGGGGGCCTCGCAGTACGACCTGGGCGGGTGGATAGAGATGGTGGGCCCCTCCAACAGGGGAGAGATCCTCGGGAGGACCGTCACGGCCGAGGAGTCCAAGGTGACGATGAGGGCCAGGATCACCAGTCTGGGGGGAGACAACGTGGGGCACGTGGAATGCAATGGTCTCATGCTCTCGCCCCAGTCGGAGATCTCGGCCGTTCCCGAGCTCCTCTCCAAGAGCTCCACCTCCACCCTCACCCATGAGGCCGCGGTGGGGAAGCTGAACGAGGAACAGGTGATCTACCTCATGTCCAGGGGCCTGGGGAGAAAAGAGGCGGAGGACCTCCTCATCAGGGGCTTCCTGGACGTGAGGATCCTGAAGCTCCCGGAGTTCCTGCAGCAACAGGTGGAGCGCATCGTCCAGCTGGCCATGGGAAGGGGGCTGTGAGCTTGAAGGTCAGGGTGAAGGCCGAAGGAAGGGAGCGGGAGGTGGAGGTGGCGGAGGGAACCACCGTGGGGAGACTGCTGGAGGAGCTGGGATACGACAGGGAGAGCGTGCTGGTGAGAAAGGGGAAAAAGCTGGTGGTGGAGGAGGAAAGGCTCTCGGAGGGGGAGGAGCTGGAGGTCCTCAGGGTGGTCACGGGGGGCTGAAAACGCTGCGCTGCACCCTCTGCGGCCGCTCACCCGTTTACCACCAGAGGTACGCCGGGGTGCTCCTCTGCGACAGGTGCTTCCCCAGGAGCGTGGAGAGGAGGTTCAGAAAGGCCGTTTACGAGAAGAGGATGGCCCTCCCGGGGGAGAAGATAGGGGTGGCGGTCTCGGGGGGGAAGGACAGCATCACCCTCCTGCACCTGATGGCGGAGCTGGGGAGGGTGAAGAAGTTCAGGGTGGTGGCCCTCTCGGTGGACGAGGGGATAAAGGGGTACCGTGAAGAAGCCCTGACCTGCGCTAGGGAGGCCGCCTCCTCCCTGGGCGTGGAACACCGTGTGGTGAGCTTCAGGGAGAGCTTCGGGGCCACCCTGGACGAGATGGTGAGGCTGGCGGGGGAGGAAGGGACAGGACTCGACCCCTGCACCTACTGCGGGGTGATGAGGAGGTACCTCCTCAACAGGATGGCCAGGGAGGCGGGATTGGTGAGGGTGGCCACGGGACACAACCTGGACGACGAGGTGCAGGCCATCCTGCTGAACTACCTCCGGGGGGACCTCTCCAGGCTGCTCCGCCTGGGACCTGCCTACTCCTCCAGGGAGGGCTTCGTCCCTAGGGTGAAGCCGCTGAGGGAAATTCCCGAGAGGGAGGTGGCGGCCTACGCCCTCCTGAAGGGGCTGAGGGTGCACCTGGGCCAGTGCCCCTACGCCAGGGGAATCCACGCGGAGGTGAGGGACTTCCTGAACAGGCTGGAGAGCAGGCACCCCAACTGCAAGTTCGGCGTCCTCAGAACCTTCGAGAGGTTGAAGGAGGGGCTGGGGGAGGACCGGAAACCTGAGGCGGAGCTGGTGGGGTGCGAAGTTTGCGGGGAGCCCACGCCCGGCAGGGTGTGCAGGACCTGCGAGCTGCTGAAGGGATTGGGGCTGCGGTGAAAGCCCGCCCCAGCGGTTTAAATGGCGGGCGTAAGAGGAAAAGAGAATGTTCGCTCAGGAGAGGTGGACCTGGGAGAACTGCAGGGAGGACCTGAGGAAGCTCAGGGGGAGGATGGGCTTCGGAGAAGAAGTGAGGTTCCTGGGGCTGAGGCTCTCCTTGGAGGACGGAAACATCCACGATGAACTCAAGAACCGCCCCTACCCGAGGGACCAGCTCAGGTGGGAAAGGATCTACTGCCTCCTGACCTTCTACGCCAGGGCCGAACCCGTGCCCGAAACCTCCACCCTCATCACCCCCAAACAGCTGAAGGGAGGGGAGCTCTGTCCTGATATGACCCTCCAGCGCAGCAAATCCTCCCTCCTGGAAAGGTTCGGCTCCAGGGGGGAGAGGCTGGTGAGGGCAGCCGAACTCCTCGGAGGCTCGCAGGTGAAGATGGGATACGGGGACTACGCGGTCAGGATCAGGTCCCTCCCCCTCATCCCCATCACCCTCGTGCTCACGCTGGGGGACGAGGACTTCCCGGCTTCGGTGGAAATCCTCTTCGATTCCTCCGTCTCCCGCTACCTGGATGCAGAGCAGGTGGGGATGCTCACGGGCCTGACCGTGGAGAGGCTGAGGGACGCGGACGACCTCTCAGGGTGAGGCCTCCCTCAGCCTCCTGCAGGTCTCCCAGGACCTCCTCGCGAAGGGGGGAAGGTCGCCGTGCTTCTCCACCCACCTCCTGAGGAAGTTGATGGTCAGGGGATCGTGGCTGTAGCCCGAACCCAGCTCCCCGTACTTCTTCTTCAGCTCCGCCAGCCTCGCGTCCCTCCTCACCTTCGCCAGGATGGAGGCCGCCCCCACCACCGTGTACCTCCTGTCCGCGGAATTCTCCACCACCAGCTCCACCTCCGCCTTCAGGTACCTTCCCAGCCTCCTCCGGAAGAGGTCGGGACGGGGATCGGGAGAATCCAGGTACGCTACCCGCGGTTTCAGCACGTTCAGGATGCGGGCGAACTCCCTGGCCTCCAGCTCGTTGAGGTTGATCCCCCTCTCCAGGCAGGCATCTATTTCCGCGGGCTGGAGCTCCACCACCTCCGCCCTCCTGCAGAGGGAGAGGATGAGGGAGGCCAGCCTCTCCCTCCTGGCGGGGGGGAGGAGCTTGGAGTCCCTCACCCCCATCCTCCTCATCTCCTCCAGGCCCCTCCCGTCCACCACCACCCCGCAGAGGACCATGGGTCCCAGCACGGGTCCCCTGCCGGCCTCGTCCAGGCCCGCCACCTCTCCCCCGGCCCTCTCCATCGGTGGAAGGGGGAGGGAGAGGGCTAAATCCTTCCCCTCCGAACTCCAGGGGTGAAGAACTTCCTCCTCACGGGAAGGCCGGGGAGCGGGAAGAGCACGGTGATAGGGAAAACGGTCTCCCTGCTGAGGGAGGAAGGGGTGAAGGTGGGGGGGATTTACTGCCCCGAGGTGAGGGAGGGAGGCACGAGGGTGGGTTTCGAGATAAGGGACCTGCTCACCGGGGAGGCGGGAATGCTGGCCCGCGTGGGGCTGGAGGGACCGGGGGTGGGGAAATACGGGGTGAACCTGGAGGCGCTGGGGAGGATAGGGGGAGGGGGGATAAGGAGGGCGCTGAGGGAGGCGGAGGTGGTAGTGGTGGACGAGATAGGCCCCATGGAGGTCCTGAGCGGGGAGTTCAGGGGGGCCGTGACCGAGGCCCTCTCCTCCCCCCTGCCCGTGCTGGCGGCCGTGCACCTCAGGACGGAGAAGGGCTTCATAGGGGAGGTGAAGAGGAGGAAGGACGTGAAGCTCCTGGAGGTCTCCCCCTCCAACTTCTCCTCCCTCCCTAGCCTGCTCGCGGGGGAAATCCTCAGGCTGGTAAGGACTAAAGGCTGAGGCTTCCACCCTTACCGATGCTCTACCTCCTGAGATACGGCGAGCTGGCCCTCAAGTCGGAGCCCGTGAGGAGGAGGTGGGAGGGAAGCCTGGTGAGGCAGCTGAAGGCCCTCCCGGGGGTGGAGGGGGTGAGGAGGGAGAGGGGGAGGATATGGGTGGAGGGGGAGGTTCCCGAGGAGAAACTGAAGAAGGTTTTCGGCGTGGTCTCCTTCTCCCCCTGCGAGCGGTGCGACCTGTCCGAGCTGGAGGAGAAGGCCGTGGAGTTCTGCAGGAGGGAGGGCTTCGGGGAGGGGCAGACCTTCGCGGTGAGGGTGAGGAGGACGGGGGACCACCCCTTCACCTCCCCCCAGAAGGCCGCGGAGCTCGGCTCCCTCCTCCAGAGGACGTTCAGGGGGCTGAAGGTGGACCTGGAGAGGCCCCAGCGGGAGCTCTTCGTGGAGATAAGGGGGGAGGAGTGCTTCCTCTTCTCCAGGGTGGTGAGGGGGGCGGGGGGTATACCCCTGGGAGTGGAGGGAAGGGTGGTCTCCCTCTTCTCGGGCGGGATAGACTCGCCCGTGGCCGCCTGGATGATGATGAAGAGGGGCTGCGAGGTCGTCCCCCTCTACTTCGACTCCTCCCCCTTCACCCGCCCCGAGGCCAGGGAAAGGGCGGAAAGGGTGGTAAGGATCCTCTCCGAGTACCATCCGGGGCTGGAGCTGGAGGTGAGGGAGCACGGGAAGTTCCTCCAGAGGATGAGGGAGTTCCTGTGGAGGAAAGGGGAGGAGAGGTACACCTGCCTCCTGTGCAAGCGCAGGATGTACAGGGTGGGGGAGGAGCTGGCCAGGGAGAGGGGGGCCCTGGCCCTGGTAACGGGGGAGAGCCTGGGGCAGGTGGCCTCGCAGACCCTGGAGAACCTGAGGGTGCTGGACGAGGCCTGCTCCCTCCCCGTTCTGCGTCCCTTGGTGGGCCTGGACAAGGTGGAGATAGGGGAGCTGGCCAGGAGGATAGGGACGTGGGAAGAAGCCTCAAGGGAGGTGGGAGGGTGCGGGGCCTCGCCCGGGCGTCCCGCCACCAGGGGGGATCCGGAGCGGATCAGGGAGCTGGAAAAGGAGCTGGGAAGCGAATGAACCATCCCTTCCTCGCCTCCCTCGGCGTGGTGCTGCTGACCGAGCTCGGGGACAAGACCCAGCTGGCCGCCGTGACCCTCTCCAGCAGGTACGGACGCCTGGCGGTTTTCTCGGGTGCCATGCTCGCCGTCTGCCTGGTGGACGGAGCGGGCATCCTCGCCGGCGCCGCTTCCGGGAAGCTCCTGCCGGTGAGGGCCTCCTCCCTGCTGGCCTCCTCCCTTTTCCTGGCCTTCGGGATCTGGATCCTCCTCCGGAAAGAAGGCGGGGGGAGAGCCAGGGGAGGGAGATCGGCCTTCCTCTCCTCTTTCCTCCTGGTCTCCCTCATGGAGGTGGGGGACAAGACCCAGGTCTCGACCTTCGCCCTCTCGATGGAGTACCGGGAACCCCTCTGGGTCTTCCTGGGCGCCGCCCTGGCCTACTCCCTCCTGATGGGGGTGGGAGTGGCTGTGGGAGGTTATCTGGGGGAGCACCTCCGGGGGGGGACCCTCAGGAAGGCCTCCGGCATCCTCTTCCTGCTGCTGGGTCTCCTCCTCCTGCTGAAGGCCCTGGGATAACCCCGCCAACCGCCGGTCCGGCGCTCGGGGCGGTAGGGTTAAAGAGGGACAGGAGGAAAGGAAGAGATGCCCCAGGCCCTCCTCATCATCGACATGCTCAACGACTTCGTCACGGGGAAGTTCGGCTTCGCCGGGGCCAGACGAATGGTGCCCCGCCTCAGGGAGCTGCTGGAGGGGTGGAGGAAGAGGGGGGAGCCCGTGGTCTACGTCTGCGATTCCCACCCGCCGGAGGATCCCGAGTTCAACCTCTGGGGACCGCACGCGGTGAAGGGAACGGAGGGGGCAAAGATCATCCCCGAGCTGGAGCCGAGGGAGGGGGAGGTGGTGGTGGAGAAGAGCAGGTACAGCGGCTTCTTCCGGACCGGACTAGAAGGGGCGCTCGGGGAGAAGGGGGCGAGGGAAGTGGTGCTCACCGGGGTGCTGACGGACTTCTGCGTCCTCCACACCGCCGCCGACGCCTTCTTCAGGGGGTACGGGGTAACGGTGGTCAGGGACTGCGTGGCCTCCACCAGCCAGAAGGGCCACCACTGGGCCCTGCGGTACATGAAGAAGGCGTACGGGGCCAGGGTGACGAGCTCGTGCAAGCTGCTGGGGGGGAGGAAGTGAGGCTCTTCCACATCGCCTCGGACGAAGAGATAAGGGCTGGGGAAACCACCGACGTCTACTTCAGGAGGACCATGCAGGTCCTGAAGCAGAAGGGGCTGGAGGGCAGGAGGGTGGTGGCGGAAGTGACCTCCCACTCCCTCCCCCGGGGATGGCCCTGGGGCATCCTGTGCGGGGTGGAGGAGGTGGGGAAACTTTTCGAGGGGAGGAAGGTCGACATCTATTCCCTCCCCGAGGGCACGGTCTTCCGCCCGGAGGATGCCTGGGGTGTGAGGGTGCCCGTGATGGTGATAGAGGGCCCCTACGGGGAGTTCTGCGAGCTGGAGACCCCCCTCCTCGGGCTCCTCTGCCAGGCCTCAGGGGTGGCCACCATGGCGGGGAGGCTGAGGAAGCTGGCGGGGAAGAGGCTCCTGATAGGCTTTGGGATGAGGAGGGTCCATCCCGCCCTCGCCCCCATGGTGGACCGGGCTTCCTACATAGGAGGGGTGGACGGGGTATCGAGCCTGGCGGGGGCCAGGGCCATAGGGAAGGAACCCATGGGCACGATGCCGCACGCCCTCATCATCGTAATGGGAGATCAGGTGAAGGCCTGGAAGGCCTTTGATGAGGTGGTTCCCCCGGAGGTGCCCAGGGTGGCGCTGGTGGACACCTACTTCGATGAAAAGACCGAGGCGATCATGGCCGCCGAAGCCCTAGGCCGGAAGCTCTGGGGGGTGAGGCTCGACACGCCCTCCTCCAGGAGGGGGGACATGGCCACCCTCGTGAGGGAGGTGAGATGGGAGCTTGACCTGAGGGGATACTCCCACGTGAAGATCATCGTTTCGGGGGGTATCAGCGACGGGAACCTCCGGGAACTTTGCGAGGCCGGGGCCGACGGCTTCGGAGTGGGAACCTCCCTCAGCAACGCCCCCACCGTGGACTTCGCCCTGGACATCGTGGAGATGGAGGGAAGGCCCGTGGCCAAAAGGGGCAAGCTTGGGGGGAGAAAGGAGGTCTGGAGGTGCGAGCGCTGCCTGCAGGATTTCGTCCTGCCGGCTGGGAGGGAGGCCCCCACCTGCTCCTGCGGCTCCCCCTGTGCTCCCCTCCTCCAGCCCCTGGTGAGGGAGGGAAGAGTGGTGGCCCTTCCAACGGTGGAGGAAATCAGGGGAAGGGTGCTGGAGCAGCTGGAGAAGCTGCCTCCCCTCTGAGAAAAAGACCAAATATCTGCAGGGAGAGGGTGGGGGATGGAACTGGAAACCCAGGAAGCCAGGACCCTTCTCTTCCTGAAGGAGAGGGGGGAGGCCTGGGCGGAGGAAGTGGAGAGGGAAATGGGCCTGGACCCCTCCACCCTGATGAGGGCTGTTCTGGGGCTGAGCCAGAGGGGGTACCTCTCCGTCAGGGAGGAGCGGTCTTTCCTCCTCTCCCTCACCGAGGAGGGAAGGAAGTACGCCAAGGAGGGGCTGCCAGAGCGGAGGCTGCTGAAGAAGCTGGCGGAGGGGGAAAAGCCGGTGGAGGAGCTTGGAGACAGGGAAGAAGCCGCCATAGCGCTTGGGTGGCTCAGGAGAAAGGGACTGGCCGAAGTGGCGGAGGGGAGGGTGAGGCTCACCGGGCGGGGTGAGGAGGCCCTCTCCGGGGAGTGGCCGGAGGAGGAGCTCCTGCGCAGGCTTTCGGAGGGGGACCTCTCCCTCCCCGCACTCCCCCCGGAGGGTGAGGTCCTGGAAAGAAGGGGGCTGGTGGAGGTGAAGGAGAGAACCAGGCGTCTCCTCTCCCTCACGGAGGAGGGGAGGAGGGTGGCGGGGGAGGTCAGGCTGCAGGAGGAGGTCACCGAACTCACCCACGAGATGCTGGTAACGGGAAGGTGGAAGGAGGTGAGGTTCAAGCGGTACGATCCCTCCGAAGGGGTCCCCCCCCTCCGTCCAGGGAGAATCCACCCCCAGCAGAGGATAATCAAGGAGGTGAGAGAGGCCCTGCTGGCCATGGGCTTCGTGGAGATAAAGAGCAGGGCGGTGGAGTCGGAGTTCTGGAACTTCGACGCCCTCTTCCAAGCCCAGGACCATCCGGCCAGGGAAATCCACAGCAACTTCACCCTCTCCCGCCCCTCCAGGACGAAGCTCCCCCCCCGGGACCTGGTGAGGAGGGTGGCCAGGGCGCACGAAAGGGGGGTGGAGGGATCCACGGGCTGGGGCTACAGGTTCGACCCCCAGGTGAGCCGGAGGGCCGTCCTCTGCTCTCAGACCACGGCCGCCACCGTCCGCTACCTTTCCTCCCATCCCCACCCTCCCCTCAAGGTCTTCTGCATCGACAGGGTGTACAGACACGAGAGGATAGACTACAAGCACCTGGCCGAGTTCTATCAGTGCGAGGGGATAGTGATGGACGAGGGGCTCACCTTCAGGGACATGCTGGGCTACCTGAAGCTGATCCTCACCACCCTGGGCTTCGAGAGGGTGAGGTTCCGCCCGGGCTATTTCCCTTTCACGGAGCCCTCCGTGGAGGCGGAGGTCTACCACCCGAAGAGGAGGGAATGGGTGGAGGTGCTGGGAGCGGGGATGTTCAGGCCGGAGCTCCTCAGACCCCTGGGCGTGAAGCACCCCGTGCTCGCCTGGGGGATAGGGCTCTCCAGGCTGGCGATGATGAGGCTCGGACTGGAGGACATCAGGGACCTCTTCTGCAACGACCTGGAGGCCCTCCAGCACTGGGGAATGGGGGGAGGATGAGGTGCCAACCCTTTCCGTGAACTTCGGCGACTTCTGCTCCCTGCTGGGGGAAAGGAGAAAGGGGGAAGAGCTGTGCGAGAAGCTCGCCCTCATGGGGGTGGAGGCGGAACTCCTGGGGAAGGAACTGAGGATGGAGGTCCTGCACAACCGCCCCGACCTCCTCAGCCCCGAAGGGGTGGCCAGGGCCCTGAGGGGCTTCCTGGGCAGGGAAAAGGGGCTGCCCTCCTACTCCGCGTCCCGCTCGGGAATCACGGTGAGGGTGGACAGGAGCGTGAAAGGGATAAGGCCCTTCATAGCCGCCGGGGTGGTGAGGGGAGCGAAGCTTACGGAGGAAGTGGTGGCCTCCCTCATGCAGACCCAGGAGAAGCTCCACGACTTCCTTGGAAGGAGGAGGAAGGGCTCCATAGGGGTCTACGACCTGGACAAGGTGGAGCCCCCCCTCACCTACACCTCCGTGGAGCCGGAGGGGATTTCCTTCGTCCCCCTGGACTTCGGGGAGAGCCTCACCCCGGCCCAGATTCTGCAGCTCCATCCCAAAGGAAGGGAGTACGGCTGGATCCTGCAGGGAAAGAAGAGGTACCCCATCCTCCTGGACCGGCGGGGCAGGGTGCTCTCCATGCCTCCCATCATCAACAGCGAGGACACCAGGGTGACGAAGAACACCACCAGCCTCCTCATAGACGTGACGGGGGAGAGAGAGGAGTGGGTGCAGCTGGGCCTGGTGCTCATGATGACCTCCCTGGCGGAGAGGGGCTTCCGCCTCCAGACCGTCAGGATCAGATATCCTGGCCGCACGGCTGAGACACCCTCCCTGGAGCCCCGCAGGTTCGAGCTGAGGGAGGAGGAGGCCAGGGAGCTCCTGGGCCTAGACCTGAAGGCGGAGAGGATAGCGGAGATCCTCAGGAGGATGAGGTACGGGGTGGAGGTGAAGGGGAAGAACCTGACCGTGCTGGCTCCGCCGTTCAGAGCGGATCTCCTCCACACCGTCGACCTGCTGGAGGAGGTGGCCGTGGGATACGGGTACGACAGGATCCCTCCGCGCGTGAAGGGGGTGAACACGGTGGGAAGGAAGGCGGGGGTGGAGGAGCTCTCGGACCTCGTCCGCCTGATCATGGTGGGGCTGGGCTTCACGGAGGTGATGACCTACACCCTCACCAGCCCAAAGGTAAACTTCCAGATGATGAGGACGGGGGGGGAGGCGGTGGAGGTGGGGAACCCGGTCTCGGAGGAGTTCACCATCCTCAGGACCTGGCTCCTCCCCTCCCTGCTCGGGGTGCTCCGCTCCAACAGGAGGCACCCCCTTCCCCAGAGGATCTTTGAGGTGGGGGATGTGGTGCTGCTGGACGAAAAAGCGGAAACGGGCGCCAGGGAGGTGCGCAGGCTGGGGGCCTGCGTGATAGGGAAGGGGGCGGACTGGAGCCACATCAAGGCGGTGGTGGAGGCCGTGGCGAGGGAGTTCGGCCTCTCGCCGGAGGCGAGGCCTGTGGACCATCCCAGCTTCCTGGAGGGAAGGGCAGCCGAGTTCTTCTGGAAAGGCAGGAAGCTGGGGATGGCGGGGGAGGTGCATCCGGAGGTGCTGCTCTCCTTCGAGCTGGGGCATCCCGTGGCCTCCCTGGAGCTGGACGTCGAGGCCCTCCCCGGGAAAAATAAATAGGGGGAGGACCAAGAACTGAGTGGCCATGAGGGACCTTTCCGCGGTCGAAAGGGCTGGCGGGATCCGTGAACGCCGGTGCATCGCCGCGGGTACACCGGAGCCACTGCCGGGACAGCCGCACCATTTGGGTCCTCCCGCGAGTTCAGGGCGGGAACACCCTGCGATGGGCGGGTAGCCAACCCTGGTGCGCCACACCGGCAGGCCCCGCCTTCCCACCACGAGGGTTAGCGGGTGGAGAGCGCCGGAAGGCGTGCGAGGAAACCCGTGGTTAGTGTGCTGGGAAGCGGGGCACTTCGCCGACGGGGAAAGGTGCCGGCGCCTCCGGTGTTTCTCCGGAGGGGGAGAGGCCGGCAAGGCCGGGGAGGACCTCGTTCTCCAGGACGTTGTCCACCTGCCCTCGCACGGTGCGGGAGAGGGAGGACGAGGAGGAGTAGAGGACGGCCACCACCCCGGCCACGGTGATGAGCACCGCAGCCAGGATGAGGAGGTACTCCAGCGCTCCCTGCGCCCTCCCGTCCATCCTTTTCTTTGGGAAGGGAGGGATATTAACCCGCCCCCGGCACCACGACCCAGCGGAGGATGGGTCCCATGTTACGAAAACGGACTCCATGTTGCACTACCCTTGTGCCTCGAGCTTGGATCTCACAAGCGATGAGAAAAGCGACACCCGCGGTTTTGACTGCAGTGATGGCAGTGCTCGTGGTATCGGCGACCCCCGCCGCCCACGCGATGGCCCGGAGCTGGGTAAGCTCCACCGCCGGGGACCCAGTAATCTTCGTCCACGGATGGGTTCTGGGCTACGGCCCGACCCCCTGGGACACCCTGAAGGGCTACCTGGCGAAGAGCGGATGGGTGTGCAACGACACCACCCTCCAGCGGACCAAGGAAGCTTTGTCCCGCTAAACCCCCCTTTTTTCTCTTTTAAGCTTGAACCTGGTTCTCCCCGCCGGAAGGAGGGAGCGGGCGGGTTCCAGAGTCCACCCCTGTCGCGTGCCAGCGCCCACCTGCAGAAAACCGTTCCAGAAAGGCTCTGGCCAGGACGCTGGGAGCTATCCTCCCCCTCTCCCCTCCACGGCTTTGCGCTTCTCCTCCTCCCTCAGCACCCTCCTCAGCACCTTTCCCACCAGACTCTTGGGCAGATCGTCCCTGAACTCGATCTCCCTCACCTTCTTGTACAGCGCCACCCTCTGGTTGACGAACTCCATGAGCTCCTTCTCCCCGACCTTCCCTTTGTATTCCTCCTTCAGAACCACGAAGGCCTTGGGGAGCTCCCCCGCCGCCTCATCCGGCTTCCCCACCACCGCGCAGAGGGCCACGGCCGGGTGCTCGTAGAGCACGTTCTCTATTTCAGCAGGGGAAACCAGGTATCCCTTGCACTTGAGCAGGTCCTTCTCCCTCTCCACGAAGTAGAAGAGCCCGTCCTCGCTCATCCTCACCACGTCCCCCGTGTGCAGCCAGCCGTCCCTCAGGGCCTTGGCGGTTTCCTCCGGTCGATTCCAGTAGCCCTTCATCACCTGCGGACCCCTCACGCAGAGCTCCCCCTCCTTTCCCGGAGGAAGTTCTTTCCCCGTTTCTATGTCCACCACCTTGGCGTCTGTATCCGGGACGGGAATGCCGAAGGAAGAGGGATCCTTCAGGTGGGCCGGCATCATGTGGGTTACGGGGCTGGCCTCGGAGAGGCCGTAGCCCTCTATGGAGAGCCCGCGCGTGAGCTTGCTCCACCTCTCCTTGAGGTGGGGGGGAACGGACATGGCCCCGAAACCCGTCACCCTGATGGAGGTGAAATCGCACCGCTTGGCCTCCGGGTGCTCCATCAGACCCACGGCGAGGGTGGTGATGGAGGGAAAAGTCTCGGGCCTGTACCGGCGGATGGCCCGGAGGATCCTCTTCAGGTCGGCCCTCGGAAAGAGGATGAGGGGCATCCCCCCGGCTATGGAGGTGTTCATGATGACCGTCATCCCGTACACGTGGAAGAGGGGGAGAACCCCCATCACCGGCCCCATCCCCTTCCCCGTGGTGTACCTCTCCACCTGCTCCGCTGGCAGAAACTTCCTGTACTCCTGCGGGAGGGGCTCGAACCTCTCCTCGGGGAAGAACTGGACGCTGTAGGCCCCCACCTGCCTGACGTTGGCCAGGAGGTTGAAGTGGGTGAGAACACAGCCCTTGGGCAGACCGGTGGTTCCCCCCGTGTACTGAATGAGGGCCACGTCCTCCCCCTCCACCTTCACTCCGGGCTTGCTGGGGGGATGCCTGCGGAGGAGCCGGCGGAAGTGCAAAATTCCTCCCCCCTCCTTGGGCATCTTCACCAGTTCCTTCCTCATGGCCAGGTTGAAGAGGAGGGAGAGGGGGAAGGGCAGATACTCCTTCAGGCTCGTGACTATTATCCTCTCGAGCCCCGTCTTTTCCCTTATGGACAGGACCTTGGGAAGGGTCAGCTCCAGGTTGAGGGTCACCAGGATCTTCGCCCCCGAGTCTCTGACCTCGTACTCGATCTCCCTCTCCGTCTGGAGGGGGTTGAGGGCCACCACGATTCCTCCCGCCTTGAGGATTCCGAAATAAGCTATGACGAACTGCGGGCAATTGGGCAGGAGGAGGCACACCCTATCGCCCTTCTTCAGACCGAGTGCCACCAGAGCGTTGGCGAACCTGTTGGAGAGCTCGTCCAGCTGCCTGAAGGTGATGCGCTTTCCGAAGAAAATCAGCGAGGTTCCGTTCGGATCCCTCTCCGCCGAGCGCTCCAGGATCGAGAAAAGGGGCTCCTCCGTGTATCCCAGCGACCGGGGGACCCTCTCCGGCCATATACCCTCTTTGAACCATGGCCTGTCCTCCGGAACCTTCCAGCTGTGCTCTCCCATCCTCCCCCAGAACCCTGGAAAGGAGGCCCTTTTATACTTGAGTTCCCCCCTCCTTCCGCCCTTCGGGTTCGGGCCGGCTCATGTTCGGGCCAATCTTAATACTCCACTTTTCCCTCCTTAGCAGATGGAAGGGAAGGGGCAGGTGGGCCTGGAGTTCCTGGTCATCCTCAGCGGCCTGATGGTTCTCCTGGTCGCCTTCACCCTCCCCCTCTACCAGGAAGCGAAGGGAGGGGCCCAGAAGGCCTCCTGCCTGGCGGAGGCCAGGGAAACTGCGGTCAAGATAGCTGCAGCCGTGAACGCGGTGTACGGGGCAGGTCCCGGAGCCAAAACCCAGGTCGAGGTCTGGTTCCCCAAAGAGGCCGTGGGAATCCGCGTGGGCGGTTACGACCGCCTGGAGGCGGACGGGATTCTCACCTCGGACGGGGAGATCCAAAGGAACGGGAGGGCGGACGTGATAATCCTGCTGGACCTGGACGGGGACGGGGAGTGGGACAACAGGCTGAACTCCACCGTGCTGGTGAACACCCTCCTGCCCAGCAGGTGGTGTGAAAATGGGGAGGAGAGGGAGGAGAGGTGGGTGAGGGAGAACGGGGTGCACGTGGAGGAAAACTTCCTCCTCCAGCCCGGCACCAGGACAAAGCACCTGCTCACCTTCACCTTCGTCTACGATCCCTTCCACACCTATCCCAGGAGGATCACCCTCTCGGACGAGGTGGTGGGATGAGGGGGCAGACTTCGGTGGAGTACCTAGTGCTCCTCTCCGCGCTGCTGGTGCTGGTGGCCACCCTCTCCTCCTCCGTGCTGGATACCTCTGAGAAAGGACTCAAGAAGACCCTTTACCTCTCCCAGGCCGGATCCGCTTCCCGGGCCATTGCCTCTGCCCTGGAGGAGGTGGTTTCGGGGGGGGAGGGAAGCGTGAGAACGGTCACCGTGAGCCTGAAAGAGAGGTGGAACTTAGAACTCCGGGAGAACGAGGTGAGGGTGGAGGTCCTCTGGGGGAGGGAAGAGCTGGTGGTGGTGAGCCCATGTGGGTACGGTTTCCGGGCCAGGCTCCTCCACCTGCCCGCAGGGAGCTACCCCGTGATCGTGGGGTGGCCGGGGGATGTGGAAAACGCGCGGCTGGAAAACGGCAAAATTTACCTGTACGTGGAGCCCAGGGAGGGGATAGGATGAGGGGCTTCTTCTCCCTGGACGCCATCTTCGCCCTGACCCTCCTCATGGTGGTGTGCTCTTCCTTCCTCCACGTGTACCAGGCCAGGATGGAGGAAGCCCGCGGAATCGGCGAAGGACTGGAGGCCAGAATGGTGGGGGAGGAGCTGGCGGGGGCCATCAACTCCGTCTACTCCAACGGGTCGGGGCTGGAACTCAGGCTCAGCCTGCCCGCCAGGCTCTCCTCCCTCACCCTGAGCTTCGATCCTTCCTCCGGCGAACTGGTGGTGGAAAGGGGGGGAAGGAGCGTGAGGGTGGGGACGGTGTGCAACAACGTGGAGGCCTTCCTCCTCACCTCCGAGAACCTGAGGAGACCCCTGAGGATCTACTGGGGGGAAAACCGGATAAGGGTGGTGAGCGGGTGAGGGGCCAGGCGAGCCTGGAGATGCTCGTGCTCTTCGCGGCCGTCCTCCTGGCCGTCTCCTCCCTTCTCTACCTGGGGGAGGGAACGAACGAAGCTCAAGTTATCCAGGCCTCTGCCAGGGACGGGGCAGGGAACGCCCTCTCCAGACTCCAGCGGGAGTGCGGCGGGGAAGCCAGGGTGGGGGAGGTGAGGATGGAGGGCGGAAGGGTGAAAATTTATGTGATGGCCTGGGGGCTGAGCTGTTCCGAGAACAGGGTGGCTGAGGAGGTGAGGGAAGACGCCCTCAGGTTCATGTGGAAGGCCGTGACGGGGAGCTTCCCCTCCACCGTCCAGCCCCTCCGCACCTCCAGGGGGACCTACGACGTGGAGGTTCGGGTGGAGGTGGTGAAAAGGTGAAGGAAAGGGGGCAGGTTCTCACCCTGGACATGTTCCTCGCGCTCTCCCTCACCGCCCTGGTGCTGGGGTACTCCGGGGTGGTGATGGAGCAGGTACACACGAGGGCCCAAGAGGAGGTCTCCAGGTACTCGCTGGAGCGGGTGGCGGGTGACGCGGCCGAGGCCCTGGTGAAGACGGGGGGGCTTCCGGAGAACTGGGAGGACCGGCCCTCCACCCTCCAGGTCCTGGGGCTGGTCGAGGAACCGAACGTCCTCAGCCCCAGAAAGCTGGTCTACCTGAGGGAGCTGTGCAGGAGCGAAAACTGGAACTCCTCAGGACCGGAAGTGCAGGCGGTGAGGAGGCTCTTCGGCGGCCAGAACTTCGAGGTCAGGATCCTCTCTAGGAGCCTGCTGGTGAGGGCGAGCGCGGCCGGGCTGAACTACACCCTCAACACCTCCCTCCAGGGGGTGGGGGTTTACGTGAGGCTGGAGAACCTCGGAAGCACCCTCAGGGCCAGGGTGAGGCTACAGAAGGAGAACACGGTGAAGGAGCAGACGATGCAAGGAAAAACCTTCTCCATGGTGGTCTCCCTCCCTCCCCTCACGGTGGAGGTGGTGTCCGACGGGAAGACGGTGGGGGTGTGGTGCGAGGGGGTGATCTGGAAACTCTGGCCGGGATGGGACCTGGGGGGAACTTCGGGAGAGGAAAACTCGGTGGAGGTGGCGGTGGCCAGGCGCTCGCTGGTCCTGCCCGCTGGAGAAGTGAGGAACGCGGTGGAGAACCGCAGGCACCGCGCCCGCCCTGAGCCCTACACCCTGACCTTCCTCGTCCGACCAGGGGAGCTGGATTTATTCGACTGGTACGTGGTCCTCTTCCCCAGCGACCCCAACAAGCCCGCGACGGAGGTGTGGGTCAACAGACCCAAGGATAACAAATTTGATTATCACTTCCCGTGGAACACTCTTTTCCCCATGAGGTACCACGGGAAGGACTATCCCAAGGTACCTCTCACCGAGGCCGACAACGGTGGGAACCCGAACAACTACCTCACCCTTAAGGTAACGGGGAGCCCTGGGGACTCCGTAGACGTGGGTGTGGTGGCCGTTCCGCGCTGTTCCTCCCCCGAGCTGGCCAGGCAGGCATGGAACCTGCTCCCAGCCATCCTGGAGGTGAGGGTGTGGAGATGAGGGAGAGGGGTTTCGTCTTCAGCCTGGATGCGTGTCTGGCGACAGTGGTGATGATGATCGCCGTGGCCGGTGTGGCCCACCTGGAGACGGGGGGAACGCCGGGACACGGGTACCTGAAGCTGGAGAGGTGCGCGCAGGACGCCCTGAGCGCGATGAACGGGACGGGGGTGACGAAGCACGTGATCGACAGCCTGAACAACCTCCAGTACTCCGAGGCGGCGAGGGCGGCCAGGGAGAACCTGCTCCTCCTCCTGCCTCCCGGGGTGAGCTTCAGGTACACCGTGGGAACGGAGGACAACCTCCTGGTGGAGGTCTACCGGGATAACTCGGACAACTGGAGGGGAAGGTGGGAGAACGCGGCGGAGAGGGCGCTGGCCGTACACCTGACCTGCGAGTTCATACGCACGGTGGAGAGCCTGGACGTGCTGATCTGGGCGGACGACCCCCAGGACGAGTGGTTCGCTTCCCAGGTGATCAAACCAGGGTGGACCTACCGGATGACCGGCTCCGAGAACACCTTTGTGGGGTATCTGGAGGGCAAGATAGAGCCCAACTGGTACCCGGATGTGATCTTCCTCCCGGACGTGAGCGTGTACTGGAGCGAAAACACCCTCCGCAGGGTTGTTGATTACATCATGTTCAAGCTCATCGTGGATGGGAGGGAAAGGGGAGGGGGAGTGGTGGTCGGGGGGGATACCCTCTGGTCCAACCGGAGGGACCCCATGATAAGCACCTACGGGGAGTTCCTGCTGATGCTCGGGATTTCCCCCAACCCCTTCGATCAGGACCCAGGCATCGAAAGGGTGAGGTGGCCAGAGAACTCTTCCTACAGGATGGAGCTGGTGGACCTCACCCATTACTTGACCACCGGACTGCCCTTCCAGGACGTCCCCTACCAGGGTGATGATTACTACCAGTACGTGTACAAAACTTCCTGGCTGCTTGATCCCTGGCTGAGGACGCTGGGGGAGTGGGAGAACTGGGAGAACGAGAGCCTCACCTGGCCCGGCCTGCTGGTGAGGGAGGTAGTGAACCTGGGAATCTTCGGGTTCATGGAGAGGACCGCCCTCTTCAACGTGAGGATGGCCCAGAGCTCCTCCGACAACAGGTTCGACCACGTGGAAACGCAGGGGTGGGTGACGCTTGCCCAGAGGGCCCTGGAGTGGGTTTCCAGGCAGAAGGCCGAGCTGCAGCCCATCGTGCTCTACGTGTGGAGGGAGAGAAGATGAGGGAGGAAGGGGGCTTCGTGCTCACGGGGATGGTCCTCCTGCTGGTGCTTCCCTCCTTCCTCCTGGCTTCCTGCCTGCTGGTGGTGATGGAGAGGGGGGAAGAAGGACTCTCCGTGAAGGCGGTGGCGGAGAGGGTCTGGTTCACGGCCAGGGACGCGGAGAATCTGGTGAGGCAGATGGACCTCTACCGCATGCAGCTGGACAACGTGACGCTGGGGGGAATAGCCAGAACCTACGAGAGGTACACCGGCCTGCTGGTCACCCTCACACTGGAGAACTCCACCGTCAGGCTGGAGGTGAGGGACCCGGGGGGAACGGCGAAATACTTTTCTTCCTGGGAGCTGGAGGGAGGGAGGTGAAGGAGTTCTTCAGGAGGGTGGGGGAGGCGGTGCTCCGTCCCAGGCTCCCCAGGCCGCGCCTGAGGAGGAGGGCGGCGAGGGATGAGATCCCGGGACCCCTGAGGGGCTTCTTCGAGAAGAGGCACGCGGGCTGGCCTGAGTACGTGGTGCTCAAACTCCAGCTCTCCCTGATTCTTCTCTTCCTGCTCTCCGTCCTCTACCTCTTCCTTCTCCCCCCTCCCTTCCTCCTCCTCACCTGCATGGTCCTCCTCACCCTCTACCTCCTGCACCTCTCCCTCACCCAGCTCAGGAGGGCCTTCAGGGAGGACTACCCGGCCTACCTCTCCTTCTCCCTCTTAGGCCTCTCCTTCGCCTGGCTCCTCCTCACCCTGCGCCTCTGGCCCCCGCACCTGCTGACAGAACCCTATCCCTCCCTCCTCCTCCCCCTGGCCCTCATCCTCCTCTTCCTGCTCTCCTATTCCCTCCACCGCTGGAAGTACGGAAGGGAGTTCACCTACGGTGTGGTGGAGGAAGTGAGGGGCAGGAGGGCCATGGTGAGGGTGGGGTACGACCTCAGAAGCAACGCGAAGCCAGGCCTCTACCTGGTGGAAAGCCTCGTCCCCCTGAGGAAGGGTGAGAGGGTGAGGGTGAGCGTGGAGAGGGGTCTCTTCGGAATGAGGGGGTCCACCCCCAGGTTCGTGCTGGGGAGGAAAAGATGAGCCTCCTCCCCCTCCTGCGCGTCCTCCTGCCAGGCTGCGGGGAGCTGAAGGCCGCCGAGGAGGTGGGAGCGGAAGAAGAGGTGAAGAAGTTCACGGGTGAGGTCTTCCGCTGGCTCCCCCTCCCCCTCCTCAGGATCCTCTGGGAGCTGCTCGGCCTCCTGGGCCTGCTCCTCCAGAAGCTTCCCCCTCCCCTCCTCCAGGGGCTCAACCGCCGCTCCTTCCTCTTCCGCACCCTCCTCTCCCTGCTCAAGACCCTGGTGGTGCTGCCCTACACCTCCAGACCGGAGATAAGGGAGGTCCTGGGGACGAGCATAGAGAGGGGAAAGCCCAGGGTCCCCTGTCCTCCCCTCCTGGAGGAGAACCTGGTGGAGTTCGAGAGGGGTGCGGGGAGGGTGGAGATAGAGTGCGATGTGCTGGTGGTGGGCTCGGGGGCTGGGGGAGCGGTGGTGGCCAGGGAGCTGGCCGAGAAGGGCCTGAGGGTGGCCGTGGTGGAGAGGGGCTTCAGGTACGGGGCGGAGGGCTTTACGGGGGAACCGAGGGAGATGATTCCCCTCCTCTACCGCAACTCCGGATCCATCTTCGCCCTCCCCCTCCCCCCGCTGCCCGGGCCCCCCATCATGCTTCCGGTGGGAAACTGCCTGGGAGGGACCACCGTGATCAACTCCAGCACCTGCTTCAGGACCCCCGACGAGCTGCTGGAGAGGTGGACGGAATGGGGGCTCGAGGGCCTCTCCCCAGCCGAGATGAAGCCCTACTTCGAGAGGGTGGAGAGGACCCTTTCGGTCCGCCCCGTTTCCCTCGAGCTCATGGGGGAGGTCCACGCCAGGGTGGCGGAGGGCGCCAGGAGGCTGGGGTACCGGGGCATGCCCCTCGAGAAGAACGCCAGGGGCTGCGATGCCACCGGAGTCTGCCAGTACGGATGCCCCATCGACGCCAAGCAGGACATGCGCCTGACCTATCTCCCCCTCGCCACGCGGGCTGGGGCCAGGATCTACACGGGCTTTGAGGTGCAACAGATCGAGGTGAGGGAGGGAAGGGTGGTGGGAATGGGTGGGGCGATCTACAACAGGAAAGGGGAAAAGGTGGGGAGGTTCGTGGCGAGGGCCAGGATCTACGTGCTTGCCGCCGGTGCCCTTTACACCCCCGTGCTCCTCCTCGCCAACCGGATAGCCAACTCCAGCGGAATGGTGGGACAGAACCTGAGGATCCATCCCTGCGTGTTCGTCGCGGGTTTCTTCCCCGAGGCCCTGTACGGGTGGAGGACCGTCTCCCAGTCCTACGGGGTGGACTTCAGGGAGAGGGGCTTCATGCTCGAGTCCACCACCGTCCCGCCCGGGATAGGGGCCCTCTCCACCCCCTTCCTGGGAAGGGAGCTGATGGAGGTGATGGGGGAGTGGAGGAAGGTGGGATCCATAGGGGTGATGGTGAACGACTCAGACTCCGTCGGAAGGGTCCTCCCCCTCTTCCCCTTCCCCTACGGACTGCCGAAGATGGGGATGGAGGCCCTGGTCCTCTACAGGCTGGGGGGGAGGGACCTCAGGGCGGCGCGGGAGGGGGTCGTGGAGGCCTGCAGGATCCTGCTGGAGGGGGGTGCCGAGAAGGTGTGCACGGGAATGGCGAGGATGCCCTGGGTGAGGGATGGAAAGGACCTGGAGAGGCTCGGCGGACTGAAGGTCCGCGCCGCCGATTTCATCTGGTCCGCCTACCACCCGCAGGGCACCTGCAGGATGGGCCCCGACCCCAAGAGGGGGGTGGTGGACTCCTACGGGAGGTGCCACGACCTGGAGAATCTTTACATCGCCGACGCCAGTATCTTCCCGGAGTGCGTGAGGGTGAACCCGCAGATCTCCATCATGGCCTTCGCCACCAGGTGCGCCGACCATCTCTGGGAGAACTGGAGGGTGTAGATGGATCTTGAACTGGGAGAGAAGGAAAGGCTGGTGCGCCGGCTGGCCAGGGAGTTCGCCCTCAGGGAGTTCCCCGACCTGAAGGCCGGGCTTGCGGAGGGGGAGTTCCCCTTCGCCGTGTGGAGGAAGGCCTGCGAGGCCAGGCTGGTGGGGTCCAGGATACCCCAGGAACACGGAGGGGCGGGAACAGACATGCTGGCCAGCATCCTCATCCAGGAGGAGCTCTCCCGCAGGAATCCGGCCCTGGCGGAGGCCCTGGCCTCGGCCACGCTCGGAAGCGACCTGGTGAGGAGGTTCGGGACCGAGGAGCAGAAGGAGAGATGCCTGCGCCCCCTGGCGGAAGGAAGGGCGAGGATGGGGGTCGCCGGGCTCGAGGGGGGAAGAACCCTCCGGGTGGAGGAAAGGGGAGGAAGGATGGAGGTGAGGGGGGAGGTGGACCTCCCGCCTGGACCCGTCCCCGAGTACCTGGTGGCGAAGGGGTGGGTGGAGGGGCTACCCTCCCTCTTCCTGGTGGAGACCGCGGGAAATGAGGTGAGGGAGGCGGAGGGCAGGACCCTCCTCGCCGTGAGGGTGGAGGCGTGGGAGGAGAGCGTGCTGGGCGAGAAAGGAGGGGAACCAAGGATGACGTCGGAGTTCCTCACCCTGTGCAGGATAGAGAGGGCGGGGCAGGCCCTGGGGACGGCAGAGGGGGCCCTGGAGAGGGCCCTGCGCTACCTCACGGAGAGGGAAGCCACCGGGAAGCCCGCCTGGGAGTACTCCCACACCCTGCGCAAGCTTGCGGAGATAAAGACGGAGGTGGAGGCCTCCCGCTGGCTGGTGTACTCCGCGGCCTTCTCCGCGGACAGGGGAAGGGTGGATCCCGTCCTGGCGGCCATGGCCGAGTGGAAGGCGGGAAGGACGGCGGTGACGGCGGCCGAGGAGGCCTCCATGCTGCACGAGGGGACCTGGGGGCACCTGGAGGACTACAGGATCGACCGCTTCAGGACCTTCTCCCTCCTCCATCCCCGCTTCCCCCCCTTCTCCGCCCAGAGGCTCACCCCCTCCCGCTTCCTCTCCGAGGGGCTGGAGGAAGTGGAGAAGCTCCTCAGGAGGGGCGTGAACCGAGGGGTGTCCTGAAGAGCCTCTCCCCCGCCGCGATCCCCAGCCAGAGGTAGAGGGGGTAGAGGACGAACATGAAGATGCTGAGGAACATCCCCTGCGGGGAGAGGGTGCTGAAGGAAGAACCCCGCTCCACCAGGGAGAGGATCCCCCCGTTGATCATCCACTCGGTCCCGCTCTGGGCCCCGCACCCCTTCCACGCCCACTCCAGAAAGCCCAGGTTGCAGAACATCCCTATGGAAACCACCCAGAAGAGAAGAATCACCACGGAGAAGAGGAGGGGAGCGAAGATCCGGCTGTTGAAGAAGAGCTTCTTCCTCACCAGGGAAATCGCGAGGCCGCAGAGGAAGAGCAGGAAGGGATCCATCCAGAAGGCCATCAGCTCACCCTCGCCACGGGCCTCCTTATCCCTACCCCCCCTCCCTCCTCCTCCACCACTCCAGAGGAGAAGAGGAGCCTCACGTTCTCCCTCCTCTCCTCCTCGCTCCCCCAGCACACGAGCTGGCAGAAGGAGCAGGTGGGGCCGAAGTCCTCCGGCGACATGACCTCCTTCCTCAGCCCCAGGGCGATGCCCTTCGCGAACCTCAGCACGTTCTCGGTCTTTCCCCCGCCTGCGAGGAGGTGCTCCACCACCGTCCTCCGGATGAGGGCGTCCGCCTCCTCATCGCCCTCGGGCACCCTCAGCCTCCAGGGGGACCAGGTGGACCAGCCCTCCCTGGAACCCCCGGAGAACCCGCCGCAGCAGAGGACGCACTTGGAGAGGCTTCCGTGCCTGCACACCCTGTCCTCCACCTCCCCTATCCTGACCACCTTCGCCTCCTTCACCGCCAGAAAACCGGAGGGACAGACGGAAACGCACCTCCTGCATCCCAGGCAGGGATTCTCCTCCAGCTGTGGGTCGGGCTCCAGCTCCGCCTCCGTGACCACGCTCCCCAGCAGGACCAGGGCGCCGTACTCCTTCGTGACCAGGTTCCCGCTCCACCCCAGCCTCCCCAGGCCAGCCGCCACCGCCGCGTACCTGTGGGAGAAGGTGGGCGTGTAGTCCGGGTTGTAGACCTCCACCTCCCCTGACCTCAGTGCCCGGACGAGGGGATGCTCTGGATCGGTCCGCGCCAGCTCCGCTATCATCCTCGCACCCTCCCATCGGTCGCTGCCCCTCACGTGGTTCCTGTAGTCCAGGTTCCTCTCGCAGTTGGCCGCCCGGTGGCCCCTCTCCTCCAGCTTCCTCTTCACCTCCTCCCCTATCTCCTCCAGCCTGCAGTAGGTCTCGTACTCCAGAACGGCCATCTCCCTCCTGGCCGAGGGATCCTTTTTCCCCAGGTAGTCCCTCACCACCCTTCTGTCCAGGGGAACGGCGAAGCTCACCACCGATCTGGCGGAGGGGAGGTAGTAGGAGGGATCGGCGCAGGCGTGGCCCTCCAGCCTCTCCCTGGAGGTAATCCCCACGAGGGCCGCTCCGGCCTTCCTGGCCCTCTCCTTTATTTCCTCCTCCAACACCTTTTCTTTTATTCCCCCAGCTCAAAAAAGCTTTGGAGAGGGTGGAGCGGAAGGATGTGGTGGTGCTGGGGGGAGGACCGGCGGGGGTCGCCGCCGCCCTGGCCGCCAGGCGCCTGGGGGCGAGCGTGCTCCTGGTGGAGAGGTACGGCTTCCTGGGGGGCACCGCCACCTCGGGCCTCTACGGCTCCCTCTGCGGCTTCTACACCTCCGGACCGGAGCAGGTGCAGGTGGTGAAGGGCATAGCGTGGGAGATGGTGGAGCTCCTCTCCGCGGGGGACGCGCTGATGGGCCCGGTGAGGTCAGGGGCCATGGTGGTCCTCCTCTACGATCCCCCCACCCTCAGGCTGGTGCTGGACGAGATGGTGCTGAGGGAGGGGGTGGAGCTCCTCCTCCACTCCACCGTGGTGGGGGTGAAGAGGGAGGGGAGCAGCCTCTCCTCGGTGAAGGTCTGCACCAAGTCCGGTCCCCTCGAGCTGGAGGGAAAGGTCTACGTGGATGCCACCGGGGACGCGGACGTCTGCCACCTGGCGAGGGTCCCGGTGGAGAAGGCCGAACCTCTGCAGGCCGGCTCCATGATGTTCAGGGTCTCCAACGTGCGGACGGAGGAGGTGATCCCCCTCCTCCTGTCCGGGGAGCTCAGGGAGAGGGTGAGGGAGGCCGTGGCCTCCGGGGAGTACGATCTTCCCAGGGAGGATGGGAACCTCATCCCCCTCCCCAGGGAGGGGAACTTCGTGGTGGGCTTCTCCAGGGTGGCCTTGGACGGGACGGACGTGCACTCCCTCACGAGGGCGGAGCTGGAGGGCAGGAAGCAGGTGAAGGAGTGCCTCCGCTTCCTGAGGGAGAGGATTCCTGGCTTCGAAAACGCCTACCTCTCGGAGCTGGCCTTCCACGTGGGGGTGAGGGAGACCAGGAGGGTGAAGGGGAGGTACGTGCTGACGGAGGAGGAGGTGCTCTCCGGAGCCAGGTTCCCCGATGCCGTGGCCAGGTGCGCCTGGCCCATAGAGCGCCATCTTCCCCACCTCAGGAACACCGAGCTCCGCACGCTGGAGGGGGACCAGTGGTACGAGATTCCCTACGGGTGCTGCCTTCCCCAGGAGGTGGAGAACCTGCTGGTGGGGGGAAGGTGCCTCTCCACCACCTCCGCGGCCCAGGCCTCCACCAGGGTCATCGCGCCCTCCATGGCCACGGGGCAGGCCTGCGGAACAGCCGCGGCGCTCTGCGCCCTGCAGGGACTCGCCGCCTCCAAGCTGCCGGCGGAAGAGCTCAGGCAGGAACTGAGGAAGGGAGGAGCCCTCCTCTAGGTGAGGTCCCCGCAGGCGCAGAAGGTCTCGTGCACCAGGTCGTAAAGCCTCTCCATACCCTCCCCCTTTTTCGCGCTCACCCCCACCACCCTGCTGGGGGGCAGAAACTCGCGGAGGAGGGAGGAGAGCCTGCCAGCCACCTCCGCCTCCACCCCCGGAACCCCCTCCAGCCTGGGCAGGTCCTCCAGGTCCAACCCCCCCTCCAGCAGGTCCACTTTGTTCACCACGCAGAGGGTGGGCACTCCCAGCCTGAGCTGGACGGAGAGGTTCAGGAGCCTGGCCAGCGTAAGGCCGGCGGGGTCCTTCAGGAGGGCGCTGTCGAAGAGGAAGAGGGAGAGGGTGGTCCCGTCGAGGAGGGAGAGGAGCTTCCTCCCACCGTGGAAGAGGAAGACCTCCAGCTGGCCGGGGGTATCCAGGACTCTCACCTCAGCCCCCGCCTTCCTTATCTCCCTGGCAAAGGTCTCCACCCTCCTCTCCAGCAGGGCCGAGGCCTTCACCATGGCGCCGTTCGGTCCCAGCCCGTACTTCCTCATCAGCCCCCAGAGGGTGAAGTGGCGGCGCACGTCGAAGGAGGGTTTGAAGGGGAGGCTCTCGCAGCCGGGATCCAGGTTCACGAAGGCCACCCTCATCCCCCTCCTCTCCATCCACCTCCCGAAGGCGCCGGTGAGGGTGGTCTTTCCCGAACCCGCGGTGCCCAGCACCGCCAAGTTGAGGGGGTAGGGCAAGCCTAGTCCACCTTCTTCCCCATCTTCCTGTCCGCCAGCCTGCTGTAGTACTCCACGTTCTTCCCGGAGCCGTCGTAGCCCTCCTCCACCATGAGCTCCAGCTTTTCCCTCGTGAGGTCGAAGGGCCAGACCTGTCCCCTGCTCCAGTCCATGGGGGGGAAGTCGGAGGGGCGGAGGAGCTCCACCGAAGGATCGAGGAGGAAGTGGAACCTGGAGGTCTCCTCCAGGGGAGGAAGCTCCCCCGTCTCCCTGTTCAGACCGGCCTCGCTCTCCAGCAGCTCCAGGAACTCCTTGGAGGGGGGGGTCTCCAGGTCCTGCCTTAGGTTGATGGGCTCCAGGGAGGGGGGGATCACCCTGGCCATCACGAAGGGTGGGACGATGCCCTTAGAGTGGGGATAGAAGGGTCCCCGCTCGAAGAAGAGCTTCCTGATCTTGAAGAGGTGGGGGGTTTTCTTCCTCCCGCAGGCCTGCTTGTGGAAGGCGTCGTGCCCCCCCAGGAAGAGCTGGGCCATGCGCCTCACGAAGGTCTCCTGGGGAAGGTTGAGGAGGGTCCTGAAGAGGGGAGGTGCGGGGACGTGGGAGAAGAGGTTGTACCTGACCCCCAGGGCCCTGGTGTTGAGGCCGTAGTAGACCCAGAGGAAGAACTCGGTGCTGGTGAGGGCGTTCTGCGCGATCATGCTGATGTAGGCGGAGACGCAGGACAGGTAGAGGGTGGAGTGCGGGTACTGGGGGAGGGCCCTGGCCTTTATTCCCTCCAGCTCCCCCCTCAGCACCGCGCCCCAGTCGTAGGTATCCCAGTACCTCTTGGGGATGTCCTTCAGCCTGATGCCCAGGGCCTGATGCCTGAGGTTCAGGCTCTCCTCCAGCCCCTTCCTGTCCGCGGCCGTTGTCCTGGTGGTGGAGGAGGTGAAGAAGGCCTCCTCGTCCTCAGCGTCGAAGAGGGAGGAGAGCTCTTCAGAGACCCCCACCGTCCAGCGGTGCACCGGGATGCCGTCCTCGTTGTGGTACCCGTTGATCCAGTAGATTTCCCCGGTGAAGTCATCGACGTGGACGTACTCCACGGTGGCGTATTTTCCGTAGAGGAGCTCACAGGTGCTCTTCCCTATGTCTGGTCTGCAGAGGTACGCCGGGGGATGGCTGAGGTAGCAGAGGTTGTCCACCTGGTAAAGCTCCTCCCTGGAGGGGGGGGCCCTGGCGAGGCGCGCGGAGGTCTCCACCGCCTGATCCACCCTGTAGGACCACTCCACGAAGTTCTCGTACTTCAGCCTCCTCCAGACCTCCCTGTTCATCCCGAACCTGCGGAAGGCGTGGAGCCAGGAGGGTCTGACCAGGAAAATCTCCAGGTTTCTGGGT
The DNA here is from genome assembly GCA_938074535.1 of uncultured archaeon. Taxonomy (GTDB): domain Archaea; phylum Hadarchaeota; class Hadarchaeia; order Hadarchaeales; family WYZ-LMO6; genus WYZ-LMO6. The sequence goes on along the minus strand of CALJER010000029.1, from coordinate 9,476 downwards.
ATCCTGCCCGGGAAGGGGCTGATCCCTCTCAGCCTCCTCCAGATGTCCGTCAGCCCGCTCTCTTCCACCCACCTCCTCCACTCACTCTCCTGCTTCCTGCTCCTTTCTTCCATCCTCTCCACTTCCTCACCTCCCAACGCTGGAGGCGAGGAAGGGGAGGAGCCTCGCCCAGAGGGGAAGGTTTTTGGAGAGAAGCCTGAACCTCCCCTTCGCCTTCACCTCCCTGTTGATCACCATCCACACCAGCTCCCCCTCCCCCTTCACTCCCCTCAGGCGGGCGGAGGGTCCGGAGAGGATCACGTCCACTCCCTCCTCCGAGGGTGGTCCCAGGCGTACCATCCTCCACCCCTCCACCTCCACCAGGAGCCCCCTCCCGTCCAGCACCACCAGGGCCCTTCCCCTGAAGCCTCCCTTTCCCTTAAACCTGGAGTTCCACCTCCGCCTCACCCTCTCGTACCAGTCCTCCTTCGCTTGGGGCACATAGAAACATGGCAGACTTCAATATTAACCGTTGGGGCTCCGGAGGGGCGCGATAGGATTAAATCCGCGGGAAGAAAAACGGGTTGTTTCGGATGCCCGCCCTCCGTCCCCTCATCCGGAGGCTGAAGACGTTCAAACCCCTCCTCAGGAAGTCGTACATCTCTGAGCTGATGGGGATCCTGGGAAGCCGGTCGCTGGAGGACGCGGGCTTTATGAGGGTGGGGAGGACGACGGTGGTGGTCTCCTGCGATGGAATCCTGGAAGAGGTGGTGAGGACCTCCCCCAGGCTGGCGGGCTACTACTCCGTGCTGGTCAACGTCCAGGACGTGGTGTGCAAGGGAGCCAGACCCTTTGGCTTCCTGTACGTGCTCTCCTCTTCCTCCTCCAGGGCTAGGAAGGAGATGACGGAGGGGATAAGGGAGGGTCTGGAGAAGTTCGGCCTGGAGTTCCTGAAGGCCCATACCCACCCCGACACCTCCTACGACGCCGTGGACGGGATGTGCGTGGGCCTGGCCAGGAGGGTCCTGAGGAGCGACACGGCGAGGGTGGGAGAGGACCTCCTGCTCGCGGCCGACCTGAAGGGAACCTTCAGGAGGGGAAAGCTCTTCAACGCGCTGGACTCCGTGAGGGAGAGGAGCAGGGGGGAGATCCTCGAGCAGGTGGAGGGAATGGTGGGGGTGGCGGAGGGAGGCCTGGCCTCCGCCTCGAAGGACGTGAGCGCCCCCGGCATCGTGGGGACCGCAGCCATGCTGTGCGAGTACAGCGGGGTGGGGGCCGTGCTGGAGCTGGACCGCCTTCCCCTGCCCGGGGGGGTGGGGGTGGAGGAATGGCTCTTCACCTACCCCAGCACCTGCTACCTCCTCACCTCCTCCCGCACGGAGCGGTGCCTGAGGACCCTGAGGGAGCACGGGCTGGAGGCCGAGAGGGTGGGAAGAATCGTGAAAGGGGGGAAGGTGGTCCTCAGGCTGGGGGGGGAGGAGGAGACCTTCCTGGACCTCGGCAGGGAGTCCGTCTTCGGCTTCAGAGGAACCTGGTCCCGAAAACCCTCTCGGCGTTCCCGGTGGTGAGGACGGCCACCTCCTCCGGCTCCATCCCCTTGAGCTCCGAGAGGGCCCTCAGGCTCCCCACCACGTCCCTCGGCCTGGCCTCCCTCCCCCTGTACCTCACGGGAGCATCCGTTTCCAGGAGGATCCGCTCCACGGGGCACACCCTCAGGGCCGAGCGGTGGGGGGGACTGTACTCCAGGGCCGGGGTGGCGGAGAGGTAGTGCCCCAGGTCCAGGATTTCCCCCACCAGCCCCTCCGGTCCTGAGTACCAGTGGAAGACGGAGGGGGGGAGATCCCTCCCCCTCACCTCCTCCAGGACCTCCCTCCAGGCCCACCTGGTGTGAAGGAGGAGGGGCTTCCCGTGCTCCTCGGCCACCCTCACCACCTCCCCCAGCACCTCGCGCTGCAGCTCGAGGGGTTTGGGGATCTTCAAATCCATCCCCACCTCCCCCAGTGCCACGGCCACCTCAGCGTGCTCCCTCAGGAACTCCAGGTCGGCCTCGGGCTCAGGGGAAAGGGACCAGGGGTGCAGGCCCACGGCCGGGAGGACGAACCCGGGGTGCTCTCTTCCCAGCCTCAAGGTCTCCAGGCTGGACTCCCTGTCCATGCCCACGGCGACCACGGCGACCACTCCCGCCTCCCTTGCCTCCTCCAGCTCCCGCGCCAGGTCGGGGATCTCGTTCAGGTGGGAGTGGGTGTCCACCAGCCTCAACAGGAAAAGAGCGCGGGGGGAAAGGAAAAAGGTTGCGGGGGAATCAGAAGGTTTTTGTGATGTCCCTTCCCAGCATCAGCCTGGCGATGGCGTTCTTCTGGACCTCCTTCGTCCCCTCGATGAGCTCCAGGCACTTCGCGAACCTGTACCACCTGTCGATGTCGCTCTCCACGTACCCGTATCCCGCCATCACGTCCATGGCCAGATCGCAGGCCTGGACCGCCGTCCTGGCCCCGAACCACTTCGCCATGGAGGCCATCTTCACCGATTCCTCCCCGTAAACCGCCGGGTTCTCCCTGGCCTTCTCCACCAGCCAGGCGGTGCGGAAGCAGTGGGCCTTCAGCATCTCCACCTGCGTGGCCATCTCCACCAGCCTGAAGGCCAGGGCCTGGAAGCCCCCTATCTTCCGCCCGAAGGCCTCCCTCTCCCCGGCGTAGGAGAGAGCCCTCTCCAGGGCCGCCTCCGCCGTGGCCAGGGCCTGCCAGCCCACGGCCGCCCTGGTCACATCCAGGAACATGAGGCCCAGGTAGAAGCCCCTGTTCAGGTTGGACGGTCCTCCCAGGATGTCGTTGTCCGTGACCCTCACGTCGTTGAACCTGACCTCGCAGGTGGGGGAGGCCAGCCAGCCCATCTTGTCCTCATACTTCCTGGCCTCGATGGCATCGGACCTCTCTATCACGAACTCGGTCTGCCCCCTGTAGGGCCGGTCCACCTTGGTGTCCGTCTGAACGAGGGTCACGAACACCGAGGCGGTGGTCCCGTTGGTGATGAACTGCTTGGTGCCGTTGATCACCCACTCGTTGCCCTTCCTCTCCGCCCTGGTGTCCAGCACGCGGGCGATGTCGCTCCCTCCCCCCGGCTCCGTAAAGCATCCGGCGGAGGTGATCTCACCCTTTGCCAGCCTGGGGAGCCACTTGGCCTTCTGCTCGTGGGTCCCCGACTCGGCAATCATGTCCGCCCCGAAGATCCCTGCCAGCACGGCAGTACTCACGGGCGGATCCGCCTTCACGAGCTCGTAGGTCACCAGCATGGCGTCCAGGAAGGAAACACCCTGACCTCCGTACTCCTGGGGCCAGGTCATCCCCAGAAAGCCCTGCTGGCCGCACTTCCTGTAAATCTCCCAGGGAAACTCGTGCTTTTGCTCGAACTCCTTCGCCCTGGGCTGGATCTCCTTCAGGGCGAACTCCCTGGCCGTCTGCTGGATGAGCTTCTGCTCCTCCGTGAGTTCGAAGTCCAAAGGCACGTTTTCTATCCTCCCTGCTCTTTAAAAAATTTTCTATAGAACTTCACCGCACAGTACCGAGGGGCTCCGAACCCCAACTCTCCCGCACCACCTCCCCGAATTTTCGGCAGCTCCTGCGATGGTTTAAATAGGGAAGGGGAGAAGGGATTCACGTGAAGAGGAGGGTCGAGGAGGTCCTGAACCAGCTCCGCCCCGAGCTGCAGGCGCACGGGGGGGATGTGGAGCTGGTGGAGGTCACGAAGGACAACCTGGTGAAGGTGAGGCTCACGGGGGCCTGCGCCGGCTGCCCCATGTCCACCCTCACGCTTGCCATGGGAGTGGAGAGGGCCCTGAGGAGGGAGATCCCGGAGATAAAGGGAGTGGTAGCCGTTCCTTGAGGGGGAGGGATCCGTCCTGGGAGGTGCTGGTCTGCCCTAAGTGCGGGTTTAGGTTCAGCAAGTCCTACGCCAGGATAACGGCCTGCCGCGGCTGCACCCTCTCGGTCTCCTCCTGCTCCAGCATCAAGTGCCCCAGGTGCGACCACGAGTTTCCCCTGAGGTGAGGGAAGAGATGGAGAGCAGGACCGAAGACCTCCTGAAGGAGAGGATGTCCAAGATCAAGCACAAGGTGGCGGTGCTCAGCGGGAAGGGCGGGGTGGGAAAAAGCACCTTCACCGCCAACCTGGCCCTCGTCCTCTCGGTGAGGGGGCACCGCGTGGGAATCCTGGACGCGGACCTGCACGGGCCCAGCATCCCCAAGCTCCTGGGTATGAGGGGGAAGAGGATGGAGGGAGAAGCCCCCGTGGAGGGCCCCGCGGGAGTGAGGGTGGTCTCCCTGGACTTTCTCCTCCCCGACGACAGCACCCCCCTGATCTGGAGGGGACCCATCAAGGCTGTGGCCATCAGGCAGCTGCTGGAGAAAATCGAATGGGGTGAGCTCGACCTCCTCCTCATCGACCTGCCTCCCGGAACCGGGGACGAGCCCCTGAGCGTGATGCAGGAGCTCCCCGAGATGGACGGAGTCCTCATCCTGACCTCACCCTCCGAGCTCTCTGCCCTGGTGGTGGGGAGGGCGGTGGGCTTCGCCAAGAAGATGGGCGTGAGGATCCTGGGGATAGCGGAGAACCTGAGCAGCTTCACCTGCCCCAGGTGCGGGGAAACCGTGAGGATTTTCGGGGAGGGTGGGGGGAGGAAAATGGCGGGGGAGTTCGGGGTGCCCTTCCTGGGAGAGGTCCCGCTCGACCCCCATCTCTCGGAGGACTCCGACCGGGGCGAGCCCTTCGTCCTGAAGAGGCCGGGGGCCCCGGCGGCAAGGGCCTTCCTGGAACTCGCCGGCAGGCTGGAGCAGGAGCTGGGGCTGAAGAAACCCTAGAAGAACTTCCCCAACCTGGTCTGCTCCCCACCCGGCGAGCGCAGGTCCTCCTCCCTGTACCCCAGCACCTCCATGATCCTCATCACGGCGGGGAGAACCTGGTGTTCCACGTAGTAGCCGGCATCGTACTCCATCCTCTCCGGGTCGAAGTCCTCCACGGGGGTGGCCCTGTCGCTTATGCTCCCAGGCCCCTTCACCTCCACGTAGGCTATCATGGTTCCCGGCTCCACCGGGTAGCCCTTCTTCCTGAGCTTCTTCGCCGCCACCACGTGGGGCCCTATCGCCCTGTAGCTCTCTATGGGCATCTTGAGCTGGGTGTAGATCACCAGGTCCTCCACCCTCACCTTTCCCTCCTGCAGCTCCCTCACCACCCTCCTTATGATCTCCGCGGCCTTCTTGGGTGAGCCCTCACCCAGAACGGCGTCCAGCACCTCCTGCTGGGTGCGCTTGGCCACGGCCGCCCAGTCCCTCCGCACGAACTCCAGCCCCTTCACGATGAGCCTCCCCTCCTCGTCCCTCAGGGCGTACCTCTTTTTGGTGATGAAGACCCCCCGCGGGTAGAAGCCCTCCAGCTCCAGCTCCATCACCCCCGGCAGCCCCCTGTTCACCTCCTCCAGGAACCTGAGGATCTCCTCCCTGCTCTTCCCCCCCGTCTTGCAGTACAGGCCGTCGGTGTCGGCGTAGACCACCTCCATTCCCTCCCTCTCCGCCCTCGCTATGGTCTGGTGGATGTAGTACCTGCCCAGGCTGGTGATGCTCTCCGCACATTCTTTGGAGTACCAGCGGGCCCTGGCGTACCCGAACATGCCGTAGAAGGAATTGGAGACGATCTTCAGCGCCATCTGGCGGCTGTCCAGCTCCAGGTACTCGGGGGTCCCCGGCTTCAGCCTTTTCAGTTCCCTCTTCAGCTCCGCCCTCCTCTCTATCAGGCGCTCCAGGATGGAGGGGACGAACCCCTTCCTCTTCCCGCAGAACCTGTAACCCAGCTCCGGGACCACCGTGGTCTCCTCGGGACGGCAGCAGTCGCAGTTCAGGGTGGAGGGGTCTATGTTGTGGGAGACGATGATGCTTGGATAAAGGGACCTGAAGTCGAAGGCCACCAGGTTCTCGTGCAGTCCGCGCTTGGGCTCCATCACGTAGGCCCCCGCGTAGGTCTCCTCCATCCTCTCCCCGTACTCCTCCCCCTTGGGCCTGGGCGGGACCAGCTCCCCGCGCCCGAAGGCCTCCCTTATGAGCAGCCACTCCACCAGCTGTCCGGGGGTCATCCTGGTCACGTCGAAGAGGGTCTGCCCCACCAGCCTGGTGAGCTCCCGAAAGAGGGGGAGGAAGGCCAGGCCCAGCTCCAGGGTGGCCTGGGCGTCGGAGAGGGAGTACTCCAGCAGGTGCTTCAGTTCCTCCCCTCCCTCCTCCCAAGCCCTGGCTATTCCCCCCATCTCGAAGTCGGGCTTTTCCTTCCCGAGCACGTGCCTGTACACATCCTCCAGGGTGTAGTGGATGAGCCTGATGGCCCCTATGGCGGCCAGAAAGCTGACCATGGCGTACACGTCCACGTGCACCCTCCCCGGGACCTTGGTGGCGGTGGCGAACTTCCTCCTGCGGGTCCTGGCGCCCCCTCCCTCCCTCCCCAGCCCCAGCTCCACTCCCAGCTTCCGTGCCCTCTCCCTCAGGTAGGGGAAGTCGAAGAAGTCGGTGTTGTACCCCAGGAGCAGGTCCACTTCCCTCTCCCTCACGAGCTCCACGAACCTCTCCAGCATCTCCTTCTCGCTTCCCACCACCTCCACGAACTCGGGTGCCCCCTCCACCCCCTTCCAGGTCAGGACCTTTCTGAAGCCGCCGGGCGCCGCCAGGCTTATCATGATCACGGGATCGCGGTCCGATCTGGGGACCCCCGCGGGGTTGTAGACTTCGATGTCGAAGCTCATCACCTCCAGCTCCTGAGGATGCTCCGGTCCAGGCTGAGGGGGATGGAAGGCCCTCACCACGCCCTCCTCCCTCTCCCCTTCCACCCTCACGCCTTCGAGAGGGACCAGCCCCCTTTCGATCAGGTACTGCCTGACGAGGGGAAGATCGAAGCCGTAAAACTCCCTCACCCCAGGGAGCTCGCGGATGGCGTGCCTGAGGGGGGTGAGATGTCTGGGGCTCTCCAGGAAGACCCTCACCGCCTCCATCTCCCTCCCCAGCAGCTTCCTCCCCACCACTTCCACCCTCTTCGGCCTGACGGTCTCCCCCCTCTCCTCCACCTCCACCTTGGAAACCAGCCTCGCCGCCCTGCGGGGATCGTCGGCGGTGAAGTAGAAGGAGGGCTCAAAACTTGAATCCAGGACCGCCTCCGCCCTCCCCCCGCGCTTGAGGTAGAGGACCAGAGAGGAGAATCCCTCCTCGGCCTGATCCACGTCCAGAAGAAGGCCTTCGAGGATCATCACTCCTGAGTCTCCCTGGGACCAAAAAAAAGTGGCGGGGATTTCGACCCGTCCGCTACTCTTTGGACGGAACCCTGAACCTCGACCACTTCCAGGGCACCGCCCTTTTTTCACGTCCCGGGTCTTTTTCCCGCGATAGGTGCATCGCACCGACCTCCCCGGTGCCTATCCGCCGCCTTCCCGGGTTTTTACCCCGGTTTTTCGGCGGCTCCCCGTTGCCCTTAGGCTCCGGTTCTGCCCCTCTCGCGGGCTTCCATCCCCGCCAATCATCTATCTGACCGCATCTCTTTTAAGACTTGTTCACCTAAAATGTGATATTCCAGCCCTCAAGATATCTCCGGGGAGACTATATGGAAGATTTTGAGAGGTGCGGCTTCACCTCGTAGGCGGAGGGAAACACCCCCGCGGGACCCTCGGGTGGGATCTTCCCGGTGGGGCAGGCCCTGGAGCAGTAGCCGCAGACCCTGCAGTACTCCGTCCTGTCGGGAAAAACGGCCACCGAGCGGTTCACCCCCCTGCCCACGAACGCCAGCACCCCGTCCTGGGTGACGGAGGAGCAGGTACGAACGCAGAGACCACACAGGATGCACTGGTCCTCCCTCTTCCCCACCCTCTTCGAGAACCTGGAGGGGTCGGCGCCGTGCTCCTGGACCATCCTCCAGAACCTGCTCCCCTCCTTCCCAGGCAGCCCCCTGAGGGAGGCCAGCTCGAGCAGGGTCTTCCTGAGGAGACGCAGCTCGGGACTCTGGGTGGTCACCCTCAGGCCGCCCTCGGCGGGATAGGAACAGGAGGCCACGACTCTCCTCCTCCCCTCTTTCTCGATCTCCACGCTGCACACCCTGCAGGCCCCGTAGGGCTCCAGCCCCTCTCCCTGGCACAGGGCGGGGATCTCTATCCCCGCCTCCCTGGCCGCCTGGAGCACGGTCATCCCCTCCCTGGCCCTCACGGCCCTCCCGTCGATCTCCAGCGCGACCTCCTTCACTTCCTCACCTCCTTCTTCCTGGGCTTCGTTCCCGGCGCGGGGGGCGGGGGGACGGGCTCGCCCGAGAGCTTCTTCACCGCCTCGAAAGGACAGACCTCAAAGCAGGTGCCGCACTTCGTGCACTTCCCCTGCTCTATCACATGCACCTCCTCCTTTCCCCCCCTGATGGCTCCCACCGGGCATCGGGTGAGGCAGAGGCCGCAGGCCTGGCAGAGCTCGGGATCTATGTAGTAGGTGATCAGGTTTCTGCACACCCTCGCCGGACATCTCCCCCTCAGGTGGGCCTCGTACTCCTCCCTGAAGTAGCGCATGGTGGTGAGGACGGGGTTCACAGCCGTGGTCCCCAGGGCGCACAGGGAGGCCCTGCTCATCACCCCTGTGACCTCCTCCATCATCCTCAAATCTTCCTCCCTCCCCCTCCCCTCGCACAGGTCCGTGAGGAGGCGGTTCAGCACCCTCAGCCCCTCCCTGCAGGGGATGCACTTCCCGCAGGACTCCTCCAGGAGGAAGTGGATGAAGAAGCGGGCCACGTCCACCATGCAGGTGTCCTCGTCCATCACGATCATCCCCCCCGAGCCCATCATGGAGCCCAGCCCGGTGAGGGCGTCGAAGTCCACGGGGGTGTCCAGGTGCTGCTCGGGGATCACCCCTCCGGAGGGTCCTCCCGTCTGGACGGCCTTGAACCTCTTCCCCCCCCTTATCCCTCCCCCTATGTCGTAGATGATCCGCCTGAGGGTCATGCCCATGGGGACCTCCACCAGCCCCGTGTTGTTGACCTTCCCCACCAGGCTGAAGATCTTGGTCCCCGGGGACCCCTCGGTCCCCATCCTCCTGAACCAGTCCGCACCGTTCAGGACGATGAGGGGAACGTTGGCCCAGGTCTCCACGTTGTTCAGGCAGGAGGGCCTGTCGTGGATCCCCCTCACGGCCGTGTGGATGTACTTGGGCCTGGGCTCCCCCACCCTTCCCTCTATGGCCGTCATGAGGGCGCTGGACTCCCCGGAGACGAAGGCCCCCGCCCCCCTGTGGACCTCCACGTCGAAGTCGAAGCCTGAGCCCAGGATGTCCTCCCCCAGCAGGCCCGCCTCCCTGGCCTGCTCTGTCGCCCTGCTCACGTTCTCCACGGCCAGGGGGTACTCCTCCCTCACGTAGATGTAGCCCTGGTGGGAGCCTATGGCGTAGGCCCCTATGACCAGGCCCTCCAGGACGGAGTGGGGGTTGCCCTCCATGAGGGAGCGGTCCA
>CALJER010000028.1 GCA_938074535.1 uncultured archaeon | reverse complement strand
CCTGGGGCACTTCTCCGTCCTCCACGCCCTCCCCCTGGCGGCGGGGTGCGCGGCGGGGGGCCCGCTGGGGGCCGCGGTCTCCCGCAGGCTGGACACGCGGACCCTCCAGAAGGTGCTGGCGGCGGTGGTGCTGGTGGTGGGGGTCAGGCTGGTCCTGTGGACAGGATAAGGATAAATCCGTCCCCTCGGAGTTCGTTGGGGTCGTGGGGTAGCCTGGTCTATCCTCCTGGCTTTGGGAGCCAGGGACCTGGGTTCGAATCCCGGCGACCCCACCATCCAAAATCCCCATTTTGAGCCGTGCCTTCACAAATTTTTGCATGGAACGTTCATTTCGCATAACGTTTACGAACTTAAATTCGCGACATCTTAACGCACAAAACTTGGATTGTGTTACACGCGGGCAAATGCCAAAACCAGCCCTTTTACCCGGCAATCGAAAAGTGGGAAAGAAATGGAAATTGATTTTCGTGCCCGGAAAAACAAATAAAAAGACAAAACCAACCTTCGCTCTATAGAAAATCTTAGTTACGATTTATGGATGCTCGCGGGAGCGAGCAATCTGATACGTGAAAGATACAGGATAATCATCATCGAAGAAAGCCAAGTTATACTCCCATAATGATCGATGGACTGCCCGGATTAGAATTACATGACCATCTTTTAGTAATTCGGTATTTTGTACACGATAGAATAGCGAATGCAAGAAAAAATCCAGAACTGGATAATCTTGTTCTAGGGCATGGTGGAAGTATTTTTGATGTTATCAAAGATCTCCAAACATGAACCATAATTCTGAAGGGACTAAATCTGTCAAAAAATTTTAGATGAAAATAATACAACTTAGCCGATAATTTCCATCTAGGCATGGCTGCTTCAACCGAAAAAGCTTAAATTTTAGGTTTTTCCGAAATACCCTTTACAGGGGTTGGGAGATGTTCCTGAACTGCTCAGGCTCCTGAATGAGTCGAACGAATGCCTCGCTAAACACATAACGAAAACCGGGGGAGCGATAAGAAACAGGCTAGGTTGTGGAGGTCAGACCTAAAAGGCTTGGCATTAACTGGGAAAACGAAATCGTGCGTGCGGTCTGAGTCTTTCACGGCTTCCCTCACGGTCAAACCCCACCGTATGAACTCGTTTCCCCAGTCTACTCCAACCTTTGTCTATTCCATGGTGAGCTCAATAAAACAAATGCATAGGTCTGCGGTAAACCGGGCGAGACGAGCGAATACTGGGCTGAGGTGCTTGTTCCTGCTGTGCAGGCTCGTACGAGCTTGGCATTTTTGCGGTTAGCGGCACTATGGGGAGATCTATCCAGCATTTTCGACTTTTTAACCGGAAACCACCCTGGCCCAACGGTGGCCCGTGCCGCCAGAAATTACCATCCTCGCCGACCCGCTACCTCACTATGGCGAAGGGCTTCACCCAGAAGTCGCAGTTCTTCTCCCCGTTGGAGTAGCACCTGACCTCCTCCACCACATATTCCTTCCCGGTGATGAGGCCCGTGGCACCGGCGATGAAGCCCGCGGTGTAGTGGCAGACCTTCCTCCCTATCACACCTTTCTTCCTGGCGAAGATGGTCCCCCCCTTGTACCTCAGGATGTTCTTCTCGCCCTCCCTGAAGAACTCCACCGCCTCGGCCATCCCGCTCCTGGTGAAGAAGGCGTCCGTGTAGAGGGTCCTCTCCTTCACGCTCTTGGTCCCCAGCTTGAAAGCGCCGCTCAGCCAGCGGTAGACCTGCCTCCCGGAGTTCGCCCCCGCGTCGTAGAGGATCATGCTCGCCGATCCCCCCCCGAACCCGAAGGAGACCGCATCCTCCAGGCCCTTGCTCACGTCGTCCACGCAGCTCCACCAGACCTGGAAGACCTCCTTCCAGTTGCGGCCCAGGAACCTGTCCACCTCCCGCTGTATGGCCGCGTAGGTCTTCATCCCACTATATCTTTTGTTTTCCCAGCTTTAAAGCACCGCCTGGGTACCCAAGGCCTGCCGATCGTTCCCGCCAGCCTCTACCCGCGACCCGGCCCCCTGCGCCTCCCCATGCCGGTACGCCTCCTGTACCCGCCGGCCCTGGGGACCCTGCGCGGTGGGACCTCGAGGGGGACCGGCCTGGGGCCCGCCTGGAGCTCCCTGAGCTTCTCGTCCACGATCCTGGCTATGTCCCCGGAGCCCACCAGCACGCAGGGCACCCCCCTCAGCTTGGCCAGCTCCCAGACCCTCTGCTCCTGCGTCACCAGCACCAGTCCCCTCCTCCCCGCCTGCTCCACCACCCTCTCGTCCTCCGCCCCCCTCAGCCCCTCCTCCTCCACCGTGCGCACCTCCCAGCCCAGGAGCCTGAGGAAGGGCTTCAGCCCGCTGTACATCTCGTCCAGCAGGACCCTCATCCTCCCCCCTCCGCCCACCGGGTAAAAATCTCCCACGGTTTTCCTCCGGACCCCAGAATGGGGCAACACATATAAAGAGGAAGGGGAAAAAGGTAGGGTGTGCCCCTTCAGGAAGTCGGCGGCTTGAAGGTCTTCTACGAGAGGGAAGGGGAAGGCTTCCCCGTGTACCTGCTGCACGGGGCCCTCCTCACCCACTCCGTCTGGAGGCCGCAGTTCGAGGCCCTGAGGGGAAGGTACATGGCGATAGCCCCCGACCTGCCCGGCCACGGCGGCTCGGATCCCCTCCCGGGCGAACCCTCCATCAAGGGGTACGCGGAGGTGGTGGCGGGGATGATGGAGGCCCTGGGGACGGAAGAGGCGGCGGTGGTGGGCCACTCCATGGGAGGGGCCGTGGCCCTCCAGCTCACCCTCGACCACCCCGAAAAGGTCAGGTCGCTGGTGCTGGCCAACACGGGGGCCAAGCTGGGGGTCTCCCCCCTCCTCCTGGAGATGCTCAGGGAGAACTTCAGGGGAGCCCTGGAGGTGGGATGGAAGAGCATGCTGGGGAGGAAGGGGAGGAAGAGGGAGGAGCTGGAGGGGCTGAGGAGGGAGGTGGAGGGCACGAGACCGGAGGTGGGGGTGTGGGACTTCGAGGCCTGCAACGCCTTCGACTGCAGGAGCAGGCTGGCCGAGATCAAAAAACCCACCCTGATCGTGGGTGGAAACGAGGACGTGCTCACCCCCGTCTGGTACCACGAGTACCTCCATCAGCACATCGCGGGCTCCTCGCTGGTGATCCTGAGGGAGGTGGGCCATCTCTCCATGGCGGAAGATCCTCCCTCCTTCAACTCAGCCCTCCTGGACTTTTTGGGGAAGACGGTGTAGGTCCCTCTCCAGTTCGCCCAGCAGGTCGGAGAGGCGGGCCAGCTCCTGCGGGGGGAGCTCCTTCGCCCTGGCCCCGGCCAGCTCCTCCGGCAGTCGCCCCTCCAGCACCTCCCTTCTCCCCTTCTTGTCCAGCCTGGCGCTGGGGAAGAGCTCCGTGAAGGAGTGGTAGAGGGCGTTCCTCACCTTCTGCCTGGGGTGGTGGAAGAGCACCCTCAGCACCCTCTGGAACCTCCCCTCGTCCTCCACCCTGAAGGGGGGGACCTTCCTGGGCCTCAGCCTGACCACGGCCGACCTCACCTTCGGGCGGGGAAAGAAGGCCGAGGGGGGTACCTCCTCCAGGATCTCCACCTCCGCCCGGTAGAAGGTGCTCACGGTGAGGCGGCCGTAGTCCTCCGACCCCGGCCCCGCCACCAGCCTGCGGGCGAACTCCAGCTGGTACAGAAGCACGGCCACCTCGAACTCCTCCTCCAGCAGCCTGAAGGTGAGGTCGGAGGAGATGGAGTAGGGGAGGTTGGAGACCACCTTGTCGAAGGGGGGGAAGGTGAGCCTCAGCACGTCCCCCCTCAGGATCCTCACGTTCCCGCAGCCCTCCTCCTCCAGCGTTCTCCTGAGGAGGGAGACCAGCCTGGGATCCCTCTCCACGGCGATCACCTCCTTCGCCCTGCGGGCCAGCAGGAGGGTGAGGTTGCCCGTCCCCGCCCCCACCTCCAGCACCGTGTCCCTCCCGCCGACCCCCGCGTAGTCCACCATCCTCCGGAGGAGCCCCTGGTCCAGGACCAGGTGCTGGCCGTACCTGCGGCTGAGCCTGATCCCCTCCTTCTTCAGCTCCTCAAGCCCCATGTGCCCGGCCACCCAGAGGCTCAGCCCGGAAAGAGCTCCCTGGCGGCCTCCTCGTACACCTTCAGGTCACCCTCCGTAAAGAGCACGAACCTCACCTCCTCCAGCCTGTCCTCCCTCTCCAGGAACTCCTTCACGGCCTGGAGGGCCACCCTGCTGGCCTTTTCCACCGGATATCCGTAGGCCCCCGTGCTTATGGAGGGGAAGGAAATCCTCTTTATGCCCCTCGCAACGGCCAGCTGGAGGCAGCTCCTGTAGGCCCTGGCCAGCAGCTGGGGCTCCCTCTTGTTCCCGCCCCTCCAGATGGGGCCCACCGTGTGGATCACGTACCTGGCCTTCAGGCGCCCTCCCGAGGTGATCACCGCCTCCCCCACGGGCAAACCGTCGGGCCAGTCCTTCTCCCTTATCCTGGCGCACTCTTCCCTGATGGTGGGCCCGCCCTTCCTGTGGATGGCCCCATCCACCCCTCCCCCGCCCATCAGGCTGGGGTTGGCCGCGTTCACGATGGCCTCCGTCTCCTGCTCCGTGATGTCCCCCTGGATCAGCCTGAGGACGGCCTTCCCCACCCTGAGCTCCAAGCTCTCCCTTCTTCTTTCTCCGCATCCCTCAAAAACCTGAGGTTCAGAGGAGGGGCAGGTGGGGAAGGATGGCCGGGGAGAAGACCAGGGCGCTCACCGTCATGAGCTTCAGGAAGATGTTGATGGAGGGACCAGAGGCGTCCTTCATCGGATCGCCCACCGTGTCCCCGGTGACGGCCGCCGCGTGCGTCGGGCTTCCCTTTCCGCCCAGGTGCCCCTCCTCCACGTACTTCTTGGCGTTGTCCCAGGTGTTCCCCACGTTCCCCTGGAACATGCCGAGGAGGAGGCCCGAGCCTATGGCCCCCGCCAGGAAGCCCACCAGGGCCTCGGGGCCCATCGCCAGCAGCACCACCGGCGGGAAGAGGATGGCCAGGATGCCGGGCAGAAGGAGGTTCCTCAGGGCGTTGCCCGTGGCCATGGAAACGCAGCGGGCGTAGTCCGGCTTGGTCTTCCCCTCCATCAGCCCGGGGATCTCCCTGAACTGCCTCCTGATCTCGTCCACCAGCCTGAAGGCCCCCCCGCTCACGGCCAGCACCACCAGGCCCGTGAAGAGGGCGGGGACGGAGACCCCTATCAGCAGGCCGGCGAAGGTGCGGGCGTTCACCAGGCTCAGGACCCTGTCCAGACCCCCCGCCCCCAGGGCGTACTCCTGGAACTCCCTGAGCTGGGTGAGGGTGAAGAAGAAGGCGATGGCCGTGAGGGCGGCCGACCCTATGGCGAACCCCTTGCAGATGGACTTCATGGTGTTCCCCACCGAGTCCAGCCTGTCCGTGATCCTCCTCACCCTTCCCGGAAGAGCGGCCTGCTCCGCTATCCCGGCCGCGTTGTCGGTGATGGGGCCGTAGGCATCGGCGGCCACGATCACCCCCGCCACGGAGAGCATGCCCACGGCGGAGAGGGCCACGCCGTAGAAGCCCGCCGCCAGATAGGAGGCCAGGCCCGCGAAGGCTATGGAGAGGACGGGGACGAAGGTGCTGAACCATCCCATGGAGAAGCCCTCCAGGATGTCCAGCGCCGCCCCGGCCCTGGCCGCCTCGGCCACCCTGCGGGCCGGGCGCCTGTCCTTGGAGGTGAAGTAGTCGGAGGTCTCCCCCACCACCACGCCCACCAGCAGTCCGCTCACCACGGCCAGGAAGGGTCCACTCCACCCTTCCCCCAGCAGCCAGCGGATGGCGAAGAGGGAGAGGAGGATGGTGAGGGAGGTGGCGAAGAGGGAGGCGCGGGTGAGGGCCCTGCCGGGGTCACCCCTCACGGAGAAGCAAGCCAGGAGGGAGGAGAGGATGCCCAGCGCGGAGATGAGGAGGGGGAGGAGCACCCTTTCCTCCGTCGTGAAGAGGATGGCCCCCAGGGCCATGGCGGAGACCAGGGAGCCCACGTAGGACTCGAAGAGGTCCGCCCCCATCCCCGCCACGTCGCCCACGTTGTCGCCCACGTTGTCGGCGATCACCCCCGGGTTCCTGGGATCGTCCTCCGGGATCTTCTCCTCGACCTTCCCCACCAGGTCCGCCCCTATGTCGGCGGACTTGGTGTAGATCCCTCCCCCCACCCTGGCGAAGAGGGCCACGGTGCTGGCCCCGAAGCTGAACCCTATCACGTCCTTCATGGCCTCCTCCATCCTGCCGGGGTCCGTTCCCCCGTAGGCCAGGGAGAGGAGGGCCACGCCCAGCAGGCCCACGGCCACCACCCCCATCCCCAGCACGCTCCCCCCCCTGAAGGCCAGGGAGAGGGCCTTTCCCATTCCCCCCTTCCTGGCGACGTTGGCGGTCCTGGCGTTGCTCCTTATGGCGGTGTGGAGGCCCACGAAGCCCGTCAGCGCGGAGCAGCCCGCCCCCACCAGGTAGGAGAGGGCCACCCTCCAGTTGAGGAGGAGGAAGAGGACCAGGGTCAGGACCGCCACCACCAGCGCGATGATCGTGTACTGCTTCCTCATGTAGGCTCCCGCGCCCTCCCTGATGTACCCGGCGATCTCCGCCATCCTCTCCGTCCCCTCGTCCTCCCGCAGGACCCTCCAAACGGCGTAGAGAACGTAGAGGAGGGCCAGGAGCACGGCTGCGAGGACGAGGGAGAGCACGGGCTCCATTTCGACCAAACCCCGTTGATGCCCCCCCGTAATAAGCTTTTTCGGAAACCGCAAGGGGAAAAGGCCCTCCCTCCCTTAAGTTGGGGATGCGCCTGCTCAGGATCAGGACGGCCTCGGCGGGGGAGGTGGAGGTGGAGCTCACGGGGGAGAACCCGCTCACGGAGGAGGCCCTGTGGAAGGCCCTCCCCTTCGAGGGCACGGCGCGCAGGTGGGGGGAGGAGGTCTACTTCGAGGTCCCCGTGAAGATGGGGGAGGAGAGGGCGCGGAGGGAGGTGGAGGTGGG
>CALJER010000027.1 GCA_938074535.1 uncultured archaeon | reverse complement strand
CCGCGGTTTGATCCCGGGCCAGGGACCAGAGGTGCAAACAGGCCGGGCAGAAGTACCCTGCGGGCTCGCGAGTCGTCCAACCCTCCCCATCGCTTCTTCCTGGGGGCGGCGGATAAAGGCTTGGGGTTCCTCCGGAAGGTGCAAGCGGGGGAGTTTCGGCGACGGATTCAAATCCCGTTTAGAATTAACCAAACTTAAAATTATAAATTCAGTTAAACTGAGAGAAAAAGGAGGATTCCCCTCTACCAGAGGATCAAGCGGAAGCACCACAAAGTTGCTATGGCGCAGGACATGGCGGTGGAGATCCTCTATTCCGTGTTCCCACGTTGCGTCGTGCACGGTGGTACGGCCATATGGCGCTGTTACTCCGGGAATCGATTCTCTGAGGACGTTGATTTTTACGTGGAAAGGGATGTTGAAAGAATTGCTAGATTTTTTGAGATGCTGGAAAGGCGGGGATTCAGGGTGTTGAGGAGAAGGGTGGGGAGAAACGCCCTGTGTGCGACCCTGGGGTTCGGAGGGGCGGAGATACGAATGGAGGCGGTCTTCAAGCGCGTGAAAGGAGTTATCAAGGAATTTGAGACCTATGAAGGTAACCTGCTGAATGTCTATACCTTGTCGCCCGAAGCCATGGTGCACGAAAAAAATCGATGCCTACCTGAAGAGGAGAAAAATTCGGGACCTGTACGATATTTTTTTCCTCCTGAGGTGGGCGAAAAGGGACGAAAGGCTGAAATCGAAGCTCCTGATCCTTCTCCGGAACTTCAAACCGCCGGTGGATGGGGGAGAAAGACCCTCCTGCTGTTCGGGGCAATCCCAAGCACGAGAGACATGCTCGAGTACATTAAGGGGTGGGTGGGATGAGCCGCTCGGTAAAAAAGGAGTTCCTCAAGAGCACACCGGTTGCAAACTTGCGGTCGATTTCGGTGCTGGTTGGGGACAAAAACTACGCCTCCGTGCTGATGAACCACCTCCTGAAGAGGGGAGAGGTGAAGAGAATAACGCGCGGGTACTACACCACCCACGACGATCCTTCCCTTCTGGTCTACTGCCTGAAACCCGCCTACGTCGGGCTGCAGGATGCGATGAGTCTTCATGGCCTGTGGGAGCAGGAAACCTCTCCGGTCATACTCACCACCAGGAGGGTGAGGGGGGGAGGAGGGAGGTGATGGGACAGAACGTTCTTGTGAGGCGAATTCCCGAGCAGTATTTCTTCGGCTATGAATACCGCACCCACGGCGACTTTTCCCTGCCGGTGAGCGACGTGGAAAAAAACTCTGGTAGACATGGTCTACTTAGGGGAAATGAGAAGGCCCCTGGCGAAGGAGTTCAGAAAAAGGATTGACCGGGGGAAACTTGAAGGGTATCTAAAAAAGTACCCTGCACGCCTGAGAGACAGGGTACGGTCCATGGTGCTGTGAAACTCGATAGTCCGTGGCCAGTCGTGTTCCTTCGGCAGGGATAAAAGCCGAAAGGGAGAGTTCTGGCGATGGACCCGGGGGATGTGGATGATTGAGCCCCTGCTGACTCCGGAGCAGAGGAAGCTGAGGGAGGAGGTGCGCGGGTTGGTGAAGTGGGTTCCCAGGCAGCTCCTCCTCGACATGGATGCGGAGAAGGTGCGCTACCCACGCGTCTTTCTGGAGGAAGCCGCCCGCCGCAGGCTGCTGGGCCTGCGCTTCCCGCCGGAGTACGGGGGGAGGGGGCTGGGCTGGGAAGAGGAGGTCATAGCGCTGGAGGAGGTGGGGGTCCTCGGGGCCTCCCTGGGCTGCCTTTACTCCCTGGTCAGCATCGTGGGTGAGGCCCTGAACAAGTTCGGCACCCCCGAGCAGAAGGAGAGGTGGCTGCGCCCCGTGCTGGAGGGGAAGCTGACGGTGGCCGAGGCCCTCACCGAGCCCAGGGGGGGCTCCGACTTCTTCGGTGCCACCACCGTCGCCAGGAAGGAGGGCGATGCCTATGTCCTGCGGGGGCAGAAGCGCTTCATCGTGGGGGCCGAGGGGGCGGACTTCTTTCTGGTCTACGCCCGCACGGACCCCTCCGCGCCCTCCCACAAGGCCCTCTCCTGCTTCATCGTGGAGAGGGGACCGGGGGTGGAGGTCCAGCATCTCTACGGGCTGCTGGGGACCAGGGGAGGGGGTGCGGGGAGGGTATACTTCAGGGACGTGAGGGTCCCGGCGGAGAACCTCATTGGAAAGGAGAACGGGGGGGCAGAAGTGTTCTGGCAAATGATGATCCCGGAAAGGATGACCACCGCCGCAGGCGCCATCGGGATGGGGAGGGCCGCTCTGGAGGTGGCGGCCCGCTACGCCGACAAGCGCAAGGCCTTCGGGCAGAAGATAAGGAACTTCCAGGCCGTGAGCTTCAAGATAGCGGACAGCCTCACCCTCCTGGACGCCGCCAGGGGCCTGGTGCACCTCACCGCCAGGGCCATAGACGCCGGGGACGAGCCCGGGCGCCTGAGGCGCCTGGTCTCGGAGTCCAAGAAGTTTTCCACGGAGGTCGCCTGGCAGGTGGTGAACTACGCCATGCAGATCCTGGGCGGGATAGGGTACACCACGGTGTTCCCCGTGGAGCGCATGCTGAGGGACGCGAGGCTCGGCATGATCTGGACGGGGACCAACGAGATCATGAACCTGATCATCCAGCACGAGTTCTACAGGGAGTTCCTCCAGGCCCCTCCCCCCTCCAGGGACGTGGAGGCGGACGCCGAGGAGGCGGACAAGAGCGAGGAGAAAGTCTACGAGTGATTGAGGTCCCAATCCCGCCACTCCAGGATCACGCTGAACCCAGGCTTTGAGACATCCTCATCGAGCGTTGCGATGTTTTTTATTCCCCCCGCCTTTGCAGCCGCCAGGGTGGTGGAGTCGGTAAAGGAGAGGAAATCGTGTTCCGAAGACCTCGAGGCCTTCTCTGAGGCCCAGCCGACCTCCCCCACCTCCACCCGATCGCCCATGAAGAAAGTGGCGGTTTCGGCCGCCACTTCGGGATCCGCATGCGTTTTGAGCCGGGTCAGAACTTCGTCCACGATGTAGTCTGGGACGATGGGTTTTCCTCAGGCTCCACCCGCCGTTTTTTCGAGCACCCTTCGGGCTGGCTCATGCCGCCTGTCGCGCTTCCTCTTCGCCGCGTCCCAAATGGAGGAGCCGGCGAGAATCATGGTTCCACGGCGTCGTGGTCTCCGGCGGCGTCTGTGACCGGGCCCCCCTCGGCGGGTGTCATCCAGAACTGGTCAGCACCCGCCCGCTATCCCATCTTCAGCACCCCGCTCCCCCTGTACTCCCCCCTCTTCAGGGCGAGCAGGGCCCTGTTGGCCTCCTCCAGCCTGAACTCCGTCACCTGCGGCCTGAGGGGGATCTCGGCCGCCACCCTCAGGAACTCCCTCACGTCCCGGCGGGTGAGGTTGGCCACGCTCTTCACCTCCTTCTCCTCCCAGAGGTGGGTGACGTAGTCGAGCTCGGGGACGGGCGATTCCTTCCTTATGAGGTTCATCACCAGCCTTCCCCCCCTCTCCAGGTTCCTCAGGGCCTCCCTCACGGTCTCCCCCGCCGGAGTGGTGTCGATGGCGCAGTGGAGCTTCCTGGGAGGGGTGTCTCCGGTCTCCCCCACCCAGTCCGCCCCCTGCTTCCTGGCGAGCTCGCTTGGCCCGTCCCCCCTTTTCCTGGTGAACACGTAGACCTCGGAGGAGGGGAAGAGGTGCCTGATGAGCTGGTGGACCAGGTGGGCGGAGGACCCGTACCCGTAGAGCCCCATCACGTCGCCGTCCCTCATCCCGGTGAGCCTCAGGGCCCTGTATCCTATGGCCCCGCCGCAGAGGAGGGGGGCGGCCTCCGCATCGGAGAAGACGGGGGGTATGGGATAGGCGAAGTCCTGGGGCACCACCATGTACTCCGCGTACCCCCCGTCGGCGTCGCACCCCGTCCCCCTGAACTCGGGGCAGAGGTTCTCCCTCCCCCCACTGCAGAACCTGCACTTCCCGCAGGCCCAGTAGATCCAGGCCACCCCCACCCTCTCACCCCTCTCGTACCCGGAGGCGTTCGGGCCAAGCTCCTCCACCCTGCCCACCACCTGGTGCCCCGGGACGACGGGAAGCTTCGGCCTGAGCCTCCCCTCCACCTCGTCCAGCTCGGTCCTGCAGATCCCGCAGGCCGAAACCCTGATCAGGACCTCCCCTCTCCCGGGAGAGGGCACGGGGAGGTCTTCCAGCGAGAGGGGAAACTCCTCCGCTGGGGCCGTCCTCCTGAGGACCGCCGCCCTCATTTCCCCTTCCTCTTCTCCCAGTACTTCTCGGCCTCCTCTTCCATCCTCTTCAGTCTGACGTAGTAGTCGGGGAACTCCCGCAGGTGGGCCAGGGCGATCTTGCCCGTCGTGAGCAGGTCGTCGTTCGTGACGTTGGTTTCGGGGTCCCTGGTCCCGTGCTCCAGCTCCACCTCCATGCCGTACCTGAACTGCTCCACGTCGAAGTCCTTCCAGTCCAGCCCCAGCTGCTCCCCGATCCTCTTTGCCTCCGTCAGGCTGATGTTTTTCTTCGCCATCTCCTGCCTGAGGCGGTGGGAGATAAAAAATTTCGAGGAGGGATGCGGTTCGCTCGTACTCCTGGAGCCGTCACGGCGCGGTTGAGCCCTAGCCGGAGACCATCTTCCGCCCGAACTCCTCGGCCTTCCGCTCGTCCTCCGCGTCGGGCTTTCCCCTCCCCATAAACTTGAACCTCCCCCTGCACCAGAACTCCCCCACCACCCTTCCCCCCCTCCTCTCCACCTCCTTCGCCATCTTCCGGAGGGTTCTCCTGTTGCCCAGCCCCGCGTAGGTGCAGAAGAGGGCCACCTTCTTCCCGCTCAGGTCCGCGCCCTTCAGGAAGGCCAGGATGGGTTTGGAAGGTCCGAAGGAGTGGACTGGCGTGCCCACGAAGAGGAGGTCCGCTCCTCCTGCCTCCTTTTCCCGCTCCACGGGTACGCATTTTGCCCCCGCTCCCCGGGCAATGGCTTCCGCTATCTTCTTCGTGTTTCCGGTTTTGGAGTAGTAGACCACGGCCGCGGGCATCGGCCCTCATGGGCATGCGGGCTTAAGGCTTTATCCCTTGGTCGCGAGCAGGGCGGCGGCGAGGTTCAGGCCGAAGGCGGTGAGCATCACCGCCCTGAGCCCGAAGAGCTCCGAGACCGTCCCCCCCAGGAAGGGCCCTACCACCCCCGCCACGCTTATGGTGGATCCGAGCAGGCCGGTGGAGGTGGCCTTCTCCACGTTCCTCCTCAGGAGGTGGAGGAGGGAGCCCACGTAGAGGGTGCTCCAGGCCACGGCCAGGACGGGCTGGACGGGGAGGAGGTGGAGGTAGGAGGTGGCCAGGGAATAGGCCAGGAAGGTCACCGTGGAGAGGACAAGCCCCGTCCTCACCAGCACCTCGTCGTTCAGCGGCCTCCTGACCCTGCTGAAGGCCGACATGATCGCGAACTGCAGGCCGCAGTTCAGGGCGTAGAGGAGACCCATCCACCCCCTGCTGGCGCCCAGCTCCGCCAGGTATAGGGGGAAGACCGTCCACACGCACTGGGCCCCCGTGTGCCTCAGCAGGTAGTGGAGGTAGAGCAGGCGGTTGCGCCTTATCACCTCCAGGGAAGAGAAGTTCCTTCTCCTCACCTTCACCTCGGGCAGGAAGAGGGAGAAGAGGAAGCCCGCCAGGAAGGAGAGGGCCGAGAGGGTGAAGGCGGCCCCATAGCCGGGGAGGAAGCCAGCCCCCAGGTAACCCACCGCCCATCCGAGGGAGGTGAAGCCCGCGAAGAGCCAGACCCTCGCCTCGTACCTGGGCAGGCCGGAGAGGTAGGCGAGCAGCGGGAAGGTCCCTATCCCCACGCAGAACCCAGCCGCCGTTCGGATGAGGAGCATGGAGCCGAAGCCCCCCATCAGGAGCTGGGCGAGGAAGGCCAGGGAGCAGGCGGCCAGGCCCGCCCGCACGAAGGCGGTCCTCCTCCCCACCGCGTCCGACAGCCTTCCGAACAGGAAGTAGGAGAGGGCGGAGGCCAGACCGTACCCCATCACCACCAGCCCGAGCTGGAAGAAGGAAAGGCCAAGCTCCCTGCTCAGGAGGGGAATGAGGATGGAGGAGAAGGCCACCCCCGTGTTGGAGAGCAGGGTCAGGGCGTAGGCCGTTCTCATGGTTCCAGAGGGAAAGGGTGGGGGAGGGAGGTTATAACTCCTTTTACCTCCCCCCGAGGAGCTTCAGGAACCTGAGGGCATCCTCCAGCATGTACACGTTGTTGAACATGAAGTAGGCCCTCTTCACCCTTCCTCCCAGCCCCTCGGCCTTCCTTCGCAGCTCCTCGAGCTCCCTGTCCGAGAACCTGTACCGGTACACGGAGGGCTTGCCCAGGCCGTGGAGCCTGAAGTAGGCTATACCCCCCGAGAAGTGGAGGCTCTCCTGAAGGAAGGGGTCCACGCAGTGGGTCAGGTCCAGCTCCTCGCACAGCCTTCGCACCGCCTCGGGATTCTCCGCCCAGTCCCCCCTGGGCTCCCAGGCGACGGAGAACCTCCTCCTCACCTTCTTGAAGAACCTCTTCATGTTCCGCACGTTCTCCTCCGTGCACCTGAAGTTGGGTGGGCACTGCACCACGCACACCTCCGCCCCCAGCAGCTCCCCCACCTCAGCGGTCCTTTCCCAGGCCTCGAAGTTGTCCTCGGTGGGGCGCAGCCACCCGTATTCCTTCCCCTTCAGGTCCTCCTGGCTCAGGCCCGATCTTCTCCAGGTGGGGCTGGTGGTGGGGTGGGTGATGCCCTGGAAGGCCTTGAAGGTGAAGATGAACCCCTCGGGGGCCTCCTCCCTCCACTTAGAGGCCGTTTCGGGTTTGGGGAGCCTGTAGAAGGTGGACTGGATCTCCACCGTCCTGAACTTCTCGTAGTACCTGGGGCGGGCGCAGGGATAGCCGCAGCATCCCACCA
>CALJER010000026.1 GCA_938074535.1 uncultured archaeon | reverse complement strand
CCCCGCCTCCCTGGCCCTCTCCACCCCCTCCCGTATCTTCTCCACCGTGATTCCCTTCCTCATCTTCCACAGCATCCGCTCGCTCCCCGACTCTATGCCGAAGAGCACGAAGCCTATGGTGTACCTCTTCAGGGCCTCCAGCACCTCCCTGCTGCTCTCGTCCACCCTCAGATCCGGAACGGAGAGGTTCCGAGGCCCCAGCACTCCGCTCACCCTTTCCAGGAGTTCTATGAAGTCCCCCTCCGCGCCCCTCTCCCTGCCGTAGTGAGTGGAGGTGCCTCCGAAGAGGGAAATCCTGCTCACCCCCCTTTCCCTGAAGGCCTCCGCCTCCCTCACGATCTCCTCCAGCGGCCTCGACCTCACCCTGCGGCCGAAGAAGCAGGGGACCTGGCAGAAACCGCACCCCCCCAGGCATCCCCTGTGGGTCTCCAGGTAGACCTGGGCCCCCCTTATGTCCTGCTTCCACACATCGGGCGGTATCTCGGGCAGGGGCCTGCCCCGCAGCTCCGGCGGCTCCGCAGGAGGGGTCCTCACCTCCTCCCCGTTCCTCAGGAAGGCCAGCCCCTCCACCTCCTCCAGCTCCCTTCCCGAGGAGAGGGCCTCGAAGAGCTCGGGAGCCGTGCTCTCCCCTTCCCCCACCACCACCGCATCCACCTCCGGAAGGGACCTCAGGACCAGCTCGGGCACCTGCGTGATGGGCCCCCCCACCACCACCCTGGCACCCCTTCCCCTCAGAAGGGGCACCACTCTCCTGGCCTCCCGGAGGTGGGAGAGGGAGGTCAGGCTCAGGCCCACCAGCTCTCCCTCGAGTCCCTCCAGCCCGCGGACCAGCCTGACCCTGTAACCCCTTTCCCTCAGCACCCCCCCGATGAGCATGGCACCGTAGGAGTAGACCTCGGGGGAGGCCAGCGTGACCGTCCTCACACCCAAATGGGGGGGATTTCCCTTTTAGCCCCATCGAGGGTTTAAATGGAGAGATGGAGCCAGGGGGCGCTCTCCTCAGCGTCAGGGGCCTTTGCAAGAGCTATTCGCTCGAGGGTGGGGGAAGGGTGGAGGCCCTCGAGGACCTTTCCTTCGACCTGGGGAGGGGGGAGATCCTGGGCGTCATAGGCAGAAGCGGGGGGGGAAAGAGCACCCTCATCCGCGTGCTCAGGGGCTCGCTCCCCTTCGAGAAGGGGGAGATAAGGATGGGGGAAATCACCGTCACCCCTTCCTCCCCCCCGGAGGCCTTCAGCAGGCTGAGGGAGCTGACCGCCCTCCACCTCCAGCGCTCCTTCGGCCTCTGGGAAGGAACCGTTCTGGAAAACGTGATGAGGAGGCTCAACGCGCTCGAAACGGGGGACGAGGCAGCTCCCCTCCCGCCCGAGGACTCCGAGGACTTCCAGAGGCTCCAGGGGAAGGGCAGGGAGCTCCTGGAAAGGGTGGGGCTGCTGCACAAGGCCGGGCATCCCGCCTTCACCCTCAGCGGGGGGGAAAAGCAGAGGCTGGTGCTGGCCAGGCAGCTGGCCCTGGGGGAGAAGCCCCTCCTCCTGCTGGACGAGCCCGTGACCATGACCTGCCCGGCCACCAAGAAGCAGGCGGTGGACGAGATAAGGAGAGCCAGGGAAAAGCTGGGGGTCTCCGTGGTCGTGGCCTCCCATCTGCCCTCCCTCCTGCTCGCCCTCTCCGACAGGGTGATGTGGCTGGAGAGGAGGATCCTCGCGGTGGGTCCTCCCAGGGAGGTGATTTCACGCTTCCTCTCCCAGCTCGAGCCGCCCCTTCCCCTCTCCCCTCCCAGGCGCAGAACCCTCCTGAAGGTGAGGAACCTCAGGAAGAAGTACCACGCCGAGGTGCTGCGGGAGACCTTCGAGCTCAGGGGGGTGAGCTTCGACGTGAGGGAGGGAGAGATCCTCTCCATCGTGGGACCGTCGGGGGTGGGAAAGACCGTCCTGCTCAGGCTTCTCTCGGGTCTGGAGCTGCCCGACGAGGGTGAGGTCCTGTACAGGATGGGGGGAAGGACGGTGGACATCACCAGGCTGAGCTACCGGGCGATGGAGGTGAGGAGGAGGATAGGGAGGCTCCACCAGGAGCTGGACCTCCCCTACCACGCCACGGTGAAGGAGCTGGCCATGTCCAGGATGGGGGTGAAGGGGGAGAGGGCGGTCGCCCGTGCCAGGCTCAAGGCCAGGGAGCTGGGCCTCAGGGAGGAGGTGGTGGACGCCCTCTACAGACTCACCGACTACCCGGAGAAGGAGGCGGAGGCAAGGCTGAGGGAGCTCGGGCTGGGGGAGAACCTGGTGGAGGAGCTCTTCCCCGTGGCCCCCTGGAAGGCCGTCTCCAGGGTGGTAAAGCCCACCCTGAGGCTCTGCCGGCTCGGCGAGGAGGTGCTGGAGAGGAAGACCTTCGAGCTCTCCTGGGGGGAGAGGATCAGGCTGGCCATAGCGCTCGAGCTCCTTTTCCGCCCCAGCCTCCTCTTCCTGGACGAACCCTTCGGGGACCTGGACCCCCTCACCCTGCGCGGGGTGACCAACGTGCTGAAGCTCCTCAACAGGGAGATGGGCCTCACCATGATCGTGGTGAGCCACCACCTGGACTTCGTCCGTGAGATCTCACACAGGGCCCTCCTCATGCTGGACGGGAGGCTGGTGAAAGAGGGTGACCCGGAGGAGGTGGTGAGGAGCTTCAGGGAAATGCCCGGCGCCGAGTTCCTCTCCGAACTCGGGGGCGAAGGGAAATAAGTTTTTAACCTTCGGGTGAAAAGGGAGGAAATGCGCCTGTACCTCCGGGTGGACCTGGACAAGTGCACCGGCTGCAGAACGTGCGAACTCGCCTGTCTGGACGCCAAAAAGAAGGAGTACAACCCCAAAAAGGCCCTGATAAGGGTGACCTTCGTACCGCCCTACTTCTTCCTTCCCCTCAGCTGCCAGTTCTGCGAGAAACCGCCCTGCGTGAGTTCCTGTCCGGAAGGGGCGCTGGAGGTGGACGAGAGGCACAGGATAAAGGTGGATCCGCAGAAATGCATAGGATGCACCTGGTGCCTGAACGTGTGCCCGTTCGGAGCCATCGTGCTCGACGAGGAAACCAACGTGGTCAGGGTCTGCGACCTCTGCGACGGCGACCCGGAGTGTGCGAAGGCCTGCCCCACCGGGGCCCTGGAGCTGGTGCCCTCGGAAACGGCGGGCCTGAAAAACAGGATCTCCGCGGCCCAGAAATTGCTCGCGGGGCTCATGCTCTCCGGCGAGGCCCTGAAGGAGGTGAAGGGATGAAGGGCGGATACACGGGAAAGATGCTGAGGGTGAACCTCTCCACGGGTAAAATCGTGAAGGAGGGCCTTCCCCCGGAACCTGCCAGGAAGTTCCTGGGGGGGGTGGGTCTGGGGAGCTATCTCCTCCTCAAGGAGGTCCCAGCCGGGGCGGACCCCCTGGGCGAGTCGAACAAGCTCTTCTTCTGCACCGGCCCCCTCACCGGCACCAGGATACCCACCGGGAGGTACGTGGTGACCTTCAAATCGCCTCTCACCTCCATCCTGGGCTGGTCCAGCTCGGCGGGACACTGGGGACCCGAGCTGAAGTTCGCGGGGTACGATGCCCTGATCGTGGAGGGGGTCTCGCCCTCACCCGTCTACCTGTGGATAGACGACGACTCCGTGGAGCTGAGGAAGGCACAGCACCTGTGGGGTGCCACCACCGGTGAGACGCAGAAGAGGATAAGGAAGGAACTAGGGGACGAGGAGGTGAGGGTGGCCTGCATAGGGCCGGCCGGAGAAAAACTGGTGAGGTTCGCCTCCATCATCAACGACGAGGGGAGGGCCGCGGGGAGATGCGGGGCGGGGGCGGTGATGGGTTCCAAGAAGCTGAAGGCGGTGGCGGTCAGGGGGCACGGGGGGGTGAAGGTGGCGGAGCCCGAAAAGGTCTCGGAGGTGGTGAAGAAGATGTATGAGGTGTGGAAGTCCGAGCCCTTCGTCCGCTCCCTCCACCTCTACGGCACGGACGCCATGACCTCCTTCACCAGCGGCATCGCCGCTTTCCCCACCAGGAACTTCCAGAGCGGCTGGTTCGAGGAGTGGGAGAAGCTCTCCGGTCCCACCCTCTCCAGGACCCTGCTGGTGAAGAAGGTGGGGTGCTTCGGGTGCCCTATAGCCTGCGGCAGGGTCTCGGTGGTGAAATCGGGTCCATATCGGGGAATGGTGGTTTGGGGACCGGAGTACGAGCACGTCAACACCTTCGGGGCCGGATGCGGGAACTCCGATCTGGAAACCGTCTCCATCTGCCACCAGCTCGTCAACGAGTATGGGATGGACGGGATAAGCTGCGGGAGGGCGATTTCCTTCGCCATGGAGTGCCACGAGAAGGGACTGCTCAAAAGGGAGGAGGCAGACGGACTGGATCTCAGCTGGGGGAACGGGGAAACCATGGTGGAGCTGGTGAGGAGGATAGGGGAGAGGAGGGGAATAGGGGATCTGCTGGCCGAAGGCACCAGGCTGGCCGCCAGGAAGCTCGGAAGGGGGTCGGAGAAGTACGCCATGCAGACCAAAGGACTGGAGTACGCGGGCTACGAGCCCAGGGGCATGAAGGGGATGGCCCTCACCTACGCCCTGGGCAACAGGGGGGGATGCCACATCACCACCGGCATGCTCTACCTGGACATAGGAACGATGACCTGGATGTACCCCCTGGACTCCCCGCTAGATCCCCAGGCCCTGGATCTGGAGAAGGTGAAGGCCGAGGTGGCCCTGGAGCGCAGGTACACCGTGGTGGAGTCCGCCGTGCTCTGCAAGTTCTTCGCCGGCATCGTTTTCACACCCTCCCTCATGGCCTCCTCCCTCTCCGCCGTCACGGGGTGGGAGATCGATGAAGGGGAGGTGGACAGGATCGGGGAGAGGATCTGGACCCTCCAGAGGCTGTTCAACGTGAGGGAGGGAATAACCAGGAAGGACGACACCCTGCCGGAGAGGTTCTTCACCGAGCCCCTCCCCGACGGCTTCTCCCGGGGGCAGGTGCTCGACAGGAAGACCTTCGAGGAGATGCTCGACGCCTACTACCGGATGGTGGGGTGGGACGAGGAGGGGATCCCCAAGGAGGAGAAGGTGAGGGAGCTGGGGCTTGGGGAGTTCCTACCCCTGCGCTGAGCCCTCCCTCCACCTCTCCATTTCCTTCTTGAAGAAGCTCCCCCTCGCCTCCCTCTTCATCGCGATCCTCCTCTTTATGGCCTCCCTCTCCTCGTCCCTTATCTCCACTATCCTGGTGAGGAGGGGCTCATCCGAAGCCTCCAGCCTCCAGTGCCTCTCCGTGACCTTCTCCATGAGGTAGTAGTCCCTCCTGAGGGCGGTGAGGGGGGAGAACTCCCTGATGAACCTGAGCTCCTCAGGGCTGGGAAGGGGGGCCACCTTCACACCGTCTTCGGCCAGCTTCAGCTCCCAGGGGATCTCCTTCCTTATCTCCTCCACCGAAACCCAGGGATACCTCGCATCCAGGTACATCTCCTTCGTCCGGGGATGGAACCTGAAGATCGCTTTTTTGGTTATGAGGGCCGCCGGGCCCCCGGGCAGGCCCGCCCTCTCCCTGGCATCCCCTCCCTCCAGCCAGCCCGGGGTGGTCACGTAATCCAGCTTCTCCACGAACCTCCCCCCGGCCATGGTGATGAGGAGCCTCTTCGAGAAGCTCCCGACTTCGTGCCCCCCGCCGCTTCCCGGCAACCTGAGAACGGGGCTGAAGTAGTCGCCCACCACCGTGGTGTTGATGTTTCCGTACTTGTCCACCTGCGAGCAGCCCAGGATCCCCACGTCCACGAAACCCCTGGACAGAATGGACTGGAAGACCCCTGCGAAATCCGTGAGCATCAGACATCCCCTGGTGGCCGTGAGGTCCGCCACGTGCCAGGGGGGACGGTATGGCTCCGGGCCGTAGATCCCTCCCTCCATCAGGATCTTCAGGTTGGGGGCGAAGAACTTCTTCGCCAGGCAGGCGGCCACGATGGGGTGTCCCTGTCCCACGAAGGCCACCTCTCCGTCCCTGAGCTCCCTGGCCAGCGAATAGGCGAGCATCTCCAGCGGGGTGATCCTGATCTTCATTCCTCCACCTCCCACTCCACCATCTCCGAGACGGGCTGCTCGAAGAAGCTCCAGTCTATTCCCCACCTCTTCATGTCCCCTTCGAAGGTGGATCCCAGGTTCACGGCGTCCGAGAGGTACTTCTTGGCCCTCAGGCTGTTGAGCTTCTCCATCCCGAACCTCTCCACGTAGTGCTCTATGTACTCCGTGCGGCTCTCCACCCCGAAGATCCACTCGTCCATGAAGCTCTCCATCATCTTCCTGGTGAGCAGGGCGTACCAGATGAGGAGGAAGGGCTCGTCCATGTCGTAGTACCCCAGGCACTCCATGGGGTGCGCCCCCCACTCCTCGTGCACCAGGGCGTTGACCCTGAACTCTGGGATGACCGTGAGGAAAGGAGACCTCCTGATGCTCTCCTCCTCCACGATCTCCTCCACGCTGGCGATGATCACCTTGCTGGCCAGAGCGGCGTACACCGTGTCACCCAGGGGTCCCCACAGCTGCACGTTGCCGTTCCTGTCGGCGCGCTGGGCATGAACGAGGGCCACGTCGGGGTTGAGGGGCGGAACCAGGACCACCTTCTCCTTTGGGTTGAAGGGATTCTCCACCACCTTCATCTTGTTCTCCCCCTCGAAGCTCCTGACCCTGGAGATATCACTGTGGAGAAGGGAGCTGCCCTTCACCGGAAAGAAAGGCAGGCCCCAGGCCCCCGCCAGAAGCCTGGCAGCCACCGTCCAGTTGCTGTAATCTTCCATCTCCACCTTCTTCTCCTTCAGGAGCTTGTCGATGGGTGAGTAGTAGGAGGTGGGCGACATCCGGAGGTGCCAGGAGGTGAGGATTCTCTTCAGGCACCCGGCGGCAAGCAACTGATCCGAGGCCATGAAGCCCGAGGACTTGATGAGGTAGAGATCCCTCTTCCTCTGCCTTATCACCTCGTGGACGAGGGCGAAGGGCTCACAGGTGGCGAAGTTCGCCAGCGTGATGCTGCAGCCGTCCCTCACAAACTTTTTAACGGCCTCTTTGGCCGTCATCAGTTTGTCGGGCTCGGCCACCCTAACACCGACCTACTCGGGGAAGACCTTGCCAGGGTTCATGATGTTGTTGGGATCCAGGAGCTTCTTGACCTTGTACCAGAGCTCGCCCATGCACCCCTTCAGCCTGGGAATGGTGCTCTCGTATACCCCAGGGTACGGTCTGAACCAGCAGTAGATCCCCAAGTCGATCATTTTCTGGTACATGAGCTCGGTGAACTTCTTGATCTTCTCCGTGTTCCTCTCGTCCGTGGAGTCCCAGAAGCTGTCGAACTCGTAATAGGTCAGCTGCCCCACGTAGGGGTAGGCAGGAATGCCCACGATGGAAAGCTCCTCCGTGATCCCGAGCTCCCTCCATACCTTCAGGGCCTCGAAGTAGTACCTGTCGAACCTGTCCAGCGGCCCCCACCAGGCCAGAGCGTAGTAGTTCCCCAGCCTGAACCACCTGAAGATCCTGCGCGCCGCCTTCAGCTCGTCCCTCAGCATCTTCGACATGAGCACCACCTCCCTGCCCTCGTCTATGTTGTCCCAGTGCTTCTTGATCTCCTTCTCCACCACCGACCTGGCGTACTTCACGAAGTCCCTGGAGCCCTCGATGGAACCCAGCACCACCCAGTCGCCCAGGGTCCCCTTGAAGGCGTCTATGTCCTCCCTCTTCTCCACCATGGTGATGGCGGCGGCCACCCAGTGGAGGATCACCCCGAAGGTGATGACGGGTGGATCGTGGAGCATGAGGTCGTGCATGAAGGCCATGGCCCTGCGCAGGGGGCCCTCCTCCGGCTCGCCCTCCCTCTGGTTGAAACCGCACATGAACATCTCCTGGCGCTCGGGGAGGGGGTAGAGCCTGACCGCCATCTTGGTCACCACCCCCATGATCCCGGGCTGCCCCTGGAAGAGACCCGCCCAGTCTGGGCCGAAGTACCTGAAGTAGGGCCCCACGTTGGGGAAGGCCGCCGCCCCCGTGTACAGGATCTCCCCCGTGGGCAGGACCACCTCCATCCCGAGGACCTGGTCGCCGGTGTGGCCGTACCTGGGGCCTATGTTGGAAACTCCTCTCAGCAGGCAGTTGGAGAGCATGTTGACCGTGGAGGGAGCCCCGGGGATGATGGGCCTGAGCCCGTACTTCTCAGCCTCGTCCGCCAGCCTGGCACAGCTGACCCCCGGACCTACTACGGCCGCCCTGTTCTTTGCATCTATCTCCAGGTAATCCATCCTCTTCAGATCCAGCATGATCCCCCCGTGGTGGGGGATGGTGAGCCCCCGGATGTTGGTGTTGCTGCTGACCGGTATCACGGGAATCCTGTACCTGTTGGCCAGGCGCAGAACCTTCTGGACCTCCTCCACCGTTTTGGGCCTGACCACATAGTCCGGCATGTGGGTGCCGGCTATGGGCCAGTGCTGATCTCTGGAATAGGGAATGAGCAGAGCGGGGTCCGCGGAGGCGTGCTCCGGCCCCACGATATCCTGCAGAAGCGCCAGGATCCTGTCCTTAACTTCGGCTTCCATACTATCTCCTCAGCCTCTCCCTCACCGTGTGAATAAGCGGGAGGAGGTCCTCCCCTCCCAGGATCTCCCTCAGCCAATCGGTAAAGTCCGCTCTTCCCATCAGCAAGAAACCCCTCATGGTGGCGGGCATGGGGTAGATGGCCGCCCTCTTCCTTATTTCCAGGAGATCGTAGTTCAGGGCGCACTTCGCCTCCAGGTTTTCATCCGGTATGGCCATGCCCTCCTCGAAGTCCTTCAGGTAGCCTACTCCGGTGAACAGCTTATAACTTTTGTCCTTCCTGACGGAATCCACTATTTCTCCCGCAAAGGCCGGCCCAGTGGGGTTCTTCCAGTAAACGCTCCTCCCCTTGATGGCATCGCGCAGAGGGGTACCGGTGGTGGGGTGGGTGAGGTTGAGATCCAATCTCTGGTAATCGGTGACGTACCCTTCATCGAACCTTATCAGGTAGGAGAAGATGATCTCGTTGGCCTCGTTCAGCACGTGGCAAGCCATCTCCGCCTTCATCCCGAAAAGGCTCCTGGCCTCCGCGGCACCCGTTCTTATGAGGCAGGGGAGATAGGGGGAGAAGGCGATGTAAATGACGGTGTCGCCGGAAAGTTTCCCGGCACGAACTTGAAGGGCGTTTTCCTTGTTGTCTATGGCTCTGCGCTCTATTTCCTGAAGCAGCTCCTGCTCCGAAGGCATACTCTCTTTTTACCACGGACGTTTATAAATTTATCGGATGTTCTTCCTTCTCGTCCTCAAAAAAGGTCTTTTTCTTCCTCTTTGTGCATGTTCTAAAACACATAAAGCGAAATACTTATAAAGAACACAAGCACCATATTCTTGTGCCTCCTAAAACTGAAACGATAAAGAAGTGGCATAAGCTAAGTTACCTCTGCGCCCACTGCAGAGCCTGCAGCGTGGGCGACTACCACAAGCTCGGTAGGGTGATGGACAACTGCCCCAGCGGCACCTACTTCGGACACGAGGCCTTCTACTCCTACGGAAAGATGGAGCTGGTGAGGGGGCTCAACGAGGACATCATCACCAGACCCACCGACGGGCTGCTCAACGTCGTCTATGGGTGCACGCTCTGCGGCTCCTGCTCGGTGAACTGCAAAGACCACTCCGGGCTGGGATACAAGGCCGAGGACACCGTGCAGATCATGGAGGATCTCCGCACCTACCTGGTGGAGATAGGGTGGGGACCCATGCCCGTGCAGGCCAAGTACGGAGAGAGCATAAAGAACAACCACAATCCCTACTACGAACCCGCCCAGAACCGGGCTGCCTGGGCCAACGGAAGCAAATATCCGAGGAGGGCTGAGACCATTTACTTCGTGGGGTGCACCGCCTCCTACCGCCAGCAGATGATTGCCCAATCCACCGTGCAAATTTTCAGGAAGCTGGGGATAGACTTCGGTCTGCTGGGAGAGGATGAGTGGTGCTGCGGTTCTCCCCTGCTCCGCACCGGGCAGAGGAAGCTGGCGGAGGAAGTGGCAAAGCACAACGTGGAGGTCATAAAGGATGCCGGTGCAAAGAGGGTCATCACCTCCTGCGCGGGGTGCTACAAGACCCTCAAGCTGGACTATCCCAAGCTCTTCGGAATAAAACCCGATTTTGAAATCCTGACCACTTCCGACCTCCTGGATTCCCTCCTGCGAGAAGGAAAGCTCAGCTTCTCCAAACCCCTGAACCTCCACGTGACCTACCACGATCCCTGCCACTCCGGCAGGCACGTCTCGATTTACCTCCCCGAGCTGGAGAAAGAGAAGGTCTTTGAGCCCCCCAGGAACGTCCTGAAAGCCCTCCCCGGCGTGAAGCTCACCGAAATGCCCCGCAACCGGGAGCTTTCGTGGTGCTGCGGCGCTGGCGGCGGGGCCAAGTCAGCCTACCCCGACTGGGCCATCTGGACCGCGACGGAAAGACTCAGGGAAGCCCAGGAGACAGGGGCCCAGGCCATCGTCTCCACCTGCCCCTTCTGCAGGAGAAACCTGAGCGATGCGGTGGAGGCCTCCAAGCTGCCCCTGCGGGTATACGATCTTACGGAGCTCGTGGCAAACGCGATGTGAGGGCTCCCGCTGAGACATGGATGGCGCAGCTCCGCCCGCCCGGTCCTCAGACGGTAGCAGTGACCTCCTTCAGATAGGGGTTGCCGCACTTGGGGCACTCCGGTTCCTTTAGTGCCTCTTCAGGCAACCCTATCCAGGTGCACTTGGGGCACTGCAACCTCCCATCCCTTCTCTTGAGAAGACGAAAGAGCTTCAGATGCCCCGTGCCGCAATCCGGACATACGTAAACCTTGGCCGTCTCTTCCTCCCGGCCCTTCCAGCCGCAAGAGGTACACTCCAGCAAGCTCTCACCTTACCTCTTCCCCACCGGGCAGGCCAGTGTGCACTCGATGCAGCACGGAAAGTCCATTTTCCTCTTCTGCCACTCCTGGTAGACCTTGATGAAGGGATACTTGGCAGTGTACTTGGGGACCATCACCATCGAGGTGGGCCTGGCGCTTATCCACTCCTCCGGCGGGATCTCAATCTTGGAGAGCATCATCCAGCCCTGGGTGGCCCACAGACACCTGTTCAGCTCGAAGTTGTAGGGAGGCGTCTTTTCCCTGGTGAGGGCCTGGGTGGGGCAAGCCTCCACACATTTGAAGCAGTTTTTGCAGGTTTCCTCGTAGATCCTGCCCGCCAGTTTCGGACCGTCTGGCTTTAGAG
The DNA here is from genome assembly GCA_938074535.1 of uncultured archaeon. Classification (GTDB taxonomy): domain Archaea; phylum Hadarchaeota; class Hadarchaeia; order Hadarchaeales; family WYZ-LMO6; genus WYZ-LMO6. Next base: position 32,647 of record CALJER010000026.1, on the reverse strand, counting down.
GAGCGTTGGTGATAACGCTCGCTAGCTCCACCCTGGGCCCCCACTCCGGGGTGATGAGCATGTTGTTGGCGCCTATATCCCCCAGGCCGGAAATCTGGGCAAGGTACCTGTGCGAGAGCAGGCAGCTCACCCAGCGCCTCTCATCCACGGGCAGGTTGGCCTCCAGCGGGGTGGCCCCGTATCCTCTCTTCTCGAGCTCCCTGGAGACGGCCAGGGCTATCTCGTTGAGCCTCTTCAGCATGGCCTCCCTCACGGAGGCGTAGGAGGAGAGAATGACGAAGAAGTCTTCCTTGGAGAAGGCAAGCGCTCCCTCGGGGTATCTCATGCAGAGGGAAACCACCGCCTTGGCATCCTTCATGAAGGAGAAGGGAGACGCGAAAAACATGGGGGTCTTGTCCGCCCTCTCTGCTTCCCCCACCCCCACCTTGTCCGCCCCCAGGCTGAGCGCCAGGCGCTTTATCTCTTCCGTAAGGGCTTCATCGTACGCCATCTCAACCACTCTCCATGGCCGCCCTCTCTGTCTTGACCATCAGATCGATCATCTCGTCGGGATCTCCCATCGCCTGTATCTTCCCGTGCCTCATGTACACCGCCCTGTCGCAGGCCAGCTTCATAAAGTCTATGTCGTGGCTTATGATCAGATAGGTTTGACCGAGGGCGTCCCTAGCGCTCCTTATGCTCTTGGCTATCTCCACCCTGGTAATGGGATCGGCCGTCCCCGTGGGCTCATCCAGCAGAACGAGCTTGGGCTTCTTCATGAGGGACCTAGCTATGCACACCCTGTGCCTCTCACCCTCGCTCAACTGGTCGGGAAGCTTGTAGAGGAGGTAGTCTATTTCGGGGTCGGTGAAATTGACCGCCCTCAGGACCTCGTAGGCCCTCTGGGTCTTCACCTCCTCCGGAAGGGGCTCCGTCACCACCCCTGTGAGGTTCTCCAAAATGATCCTCCCGGCGTGGAGGGTATACTCCTGATGCAGGATATCCATGTAGACGGTGGCCCTGCCTCTCTCGTCAGGACCAGGGATGCCCATGTCTATCCACTCATCCCCTATCCGGACGGAGATCTTCCCCTGCGTAACGGGTTTGAGACCTATTATCATGTGAGCCAGCGTGGTCTTACCGCTACCGCTGAGCCCCACTATCCCGAAGACCTCCCCCTCATAGATCTCCAGGTCAACCCCATCCACTGCCTTTACCAAACCCCTATCAAAGGTGTAGTACCATTTCCTCACGCCCTCGCACTTCACCACGGGGTTTGTTCCCTTGAACCTCTGCACCTCCAGCTTCTCCACCTTCTCCATGAAGGCTCTATACACGTCCTCTGACTTTCCCCTCATAACGGCCTCACCGTTCTCAAGGAGGATGGCCTCCTCGGTGAGCATCTTTATGGCCTCGGGCCAGTGGGAGGTAAGCAGAAGGGAGATTTTGTCCTTCTCCACGGCCTCTTTTATCACGTCGGAGACCACCACGCTGGTGATGGGGTCAAGGGTCCCGGTGGGCTCGTCCGCCAGGAAGAGCAGGGGGTTCCTGGCTAGGCACATGGCAAAGATGACCCTCTGCTTCTCGCCCCCCGAAAGGTCCCTTCCAAGGTGAAGGAGTCTGTGCTGGAGCCTCACGCCCGAAAGGAGCTCAACCGCCCTCAGATCCACCTCCCCCTCCGGGTAGCCTATGCTCAGAAGGATCCTCCTGATGTTCTCCACGGCAGGGAACTCACTGTAGAGGGAGAAACCCCTCTGGGGCATGATGGCTATCCTGTCGTGCAGAGACTTCCCGATCCTGCTCTGCCTGTTCAGCTCCTCCCAGTAATTCACCTCTCTGAACTCCATCCTGGTGGAGCACTTGGGGCAGGCCTCCCCCGCCTTGGAGGGATATTCCACCCAGTGGCAGCTGGGGCAGTAGGCCACCCTGAAGATCACCTCTCCGCTGGTGGGCTCGTATTCGGGAATCCCGCGAATGGACTGCATGATCACAGACTTCCCCTGCCCGCTTTTGCCCAATAGCCCGAAAGTCTTGGCCTCCTTGAGGGTCAGGGAAATATTTCTAACCACAGGAAGACCGGGAGTGAACTCCTTGGTGAGATCTTTCACTATCAGGAAATCCTCCGGCATCCTTTTTCTCTTAAATCAAGGTATAAAAAATTTTCCAGACCGCATTGGAGTACAAGGAAGTTAGTGGGTGATGTAGGTGAACTCCATTCCGCTGAGTTTCCTCCTGAGTTCTATCAGGAGGTGGGAGAGGTGCCTCTCCACCTCCTCCAGGTCCATATCCGCCGGACAGAGCACCGTGATGGGATTGGAGCCCAGCACCCTGACCCCGCCGGGAAAAAGCTTCAGGAGGGCACGTGGGAGGACAAGCCTTCCCTCCCCGTCCAGCCTCCCTCTGAAAATCCTGATCCCCCTCATCCAATCCCTTTTCACACCCCGTCCCTTAAGTTTTGAGAGAGATGGCACGAAGTTACGCGCTACATTCTCCGGAGGATGGGGATTCCGAGCAAACGCATGGCGTTCTCCAGGACTACCGTGGTACCCCTCACCAACCTCAAGCGTGAACTCCTGAGCTCCTCCGTTCCAGCCTCTAGGACGGGGGCCACCTCATAGAACTTGTTGAAGCTCATGGAGAGGTCCGCCGCGTACCTGGCGAGGAGGCTGGGCTGCCTCCTTTCGCACACGAGGCGCACCACTTCGGGGTACTGAGCCAGGAGTTTCAGGAGTTCTTTTTCCTCCTTCAGCTCGAAGAAGGAGACCGGCCTGATCCTGCGCCCCCTGGCCTTTCGAAGGATGCTGCAGGCTCTGGCGTAGGAGTACTGAACAGCGGGACCGCTGTTCCTTTCGAAGTTGAGAGCCTCCTCCCACTTGAAAACTATCTCCTTATCCGGGGAGGTGGCGAGGAGTGAGAACCTCACGGCTCCCACCCCCACCCCCTCGGGGATCTCCTTCCGCAGACTCCCCCTGATCGAGCGGTCCTTCATCAGTCCTCTGGCCCTGGAGACGGCCTCCTCCACCACCTCATCGACGGTGAACCCTATCCAGGTGCCTTTCCTCCCCGAGAACCTCTCCTGGGGGAGGCGCACGTGCTCGTAGGAGAGATGATGGGAGTTTTCTGACTGCTTCTGAAGGCCCAGGGCTTTCAGGGCGGAGGAGACCACCTTCTGGGGAAACTTCTGCTCCGCCCCGATCACGTTGATAACCACGTCAGCATGCCCAAAACGCCTCACCACCCTTCCTTTCCCAGAGGTGGTGTAGGTCCTGGTCCCGTCGCTCCTCCTGGAGTGGAACCTGAATTTCAAAGTCCGCTCGGTACACCCGAACTTCCACAGCTGGTAAGAGATGTCCCTAGCCGTGTAGACCGCCGTCCCATCCGACCTGATCAGGACTTTCTCTTCCTCCCCGGGGAGGCGCAGAATCCAGGTGCCGGCTTTCTCCCCCTCGCCCTGCACGAGGTAGGGAGTTTTCTTCAGCCGCTCGAGCGTTTCATGCAGGATGCTCGACCTGACCAGATCACTTTCCCAGACCAGCAGGTCGTACCCTATTCCAAGCCTGTCGGTGGAGAGGAGGTTGGCCTTCACACACTTCTCCGCTATCTCCCTGGCCCTCTTCGAGATCTTCCCTCCCCTCTCCAGCTCCCGCAGCACCTCTCCCACTTTTTCCTCCAGCTCCGGGCGGCTCTCCAGCAGTTGGTGGAACTCCGCGTAGAGCCTGCCCAAAACATGATCGAACTTGCCCTTAGGTCTCTCCTTTATCTCCGACAGGGAAACTAGGGTTTCCGCCATCTGCCTCCCCAGGTCGTCGATGTAGTTGTGCACCTCCACCTCGTACCCCCTCTCCCTGAGCACCCTGGCCATGGTGTCCCCCAGAACCGCGTTCCTGCCGTGTCCGATGTGGAGGGGCTTGGTGGGATTCACGCTCGTGTGCTCTATCACCACCTTCTTTCCCTTTCCTTCACTCCCCTTCCCATAATCCCTGCCCTTCGCCTCTATCTCTTTCAGGGTGAGGCTGGCAAAGGAAGGCAGGTTGATGAAGAAGTTCAGATATCCTCTCACTTCCTCCACCCTCTCCAGCAGCCCTCTGCACTCCATCCTCCCCACCATCTCCCGGGCCACTTCCTGCGGGGGCTTCCCCAGCTTTTTGGAAAGCTCCAGACAGAGAGTGGAGCTCAAATCCCCCAGCTCGGGATCCGGGGGCTGGGAGAGGGTCTCCTCCACCCTGCGGGGAGGCTCCCAGCCCGCCGAGCGGAGCGCTGCCTCTATGGTCCTCACCACCTCCTCCTTGAGCCTACCCCAAGGTTCCATAGCCCTCATCCCTCTAGACCCTCCCCTCCCATTAAGGATTGGCCCCTCGTAATCCCAAAGTATTTCAAGCTCCCTAGAAGGATGATGGAGCTCCACGTAGGAGTGGACGACACGGATTCCAAGCGCGGCATGTGCACCACCTACGTGGGAGCCGTGGCCATCCGCTCCCTGCAGGAGGAGGGGGTGGAGGTGAAGGGCTACCCCAAGCTCATAAGGCTGAACCCCATGTGGCCGCACAAGACCAGGGGCAACTGCGCCATTTCCTTCACCGTGGAGGTCTCACCCTCTCAGGTGCCCCTCGTGAAAGAGAGGGTGCTTGAAACCGTGCGCTCGCTGGCGGAAATGGAAGTGGAAACCACCAATCCCGGGGTGGTCTTCTACGCCTCCGAAAAAATCCCGGAGGAGCTGAAATCCTACGCCAAGAAGACGGTGCAGGAGGTGGTGGAGCTGGAGGAGGCGGAGGCCCTGGCCAGGGAGGTGGGGGCAGAGGTGCACAAGTTCAAGATGGGCAGGGGGCTCATAGGGGCCCTGGCCGCCGTCGGACATCCCCTGGAAAAGGACTGGACCTACGAGCTCATCGCCTACCGCAGCCGTGAGTACTGGGGCAAACCGAGGAGAATAGACCCCTCCTCCGTTCTCCTAATGGACCGCCTGACCTATCCGCGGACCTTCGACAATCTGGACCACGGCACGGGGGAGATAAGGATCACCCCACATACTCCCTGCCCCGTGCTCTACGGCATCCGGGGAGAAAGTCCCGAGGCCGTGCTGAGGGCCCACGAACTCGTAAAGGCGATGGAACCGGTGGAACTGGTCATGGTTTACAGAACCAACCAGGGAACCGACGAACACCTGAAGAAAAGCACGATCTCGGAAATACGTCCCTGCACCTCCGTGATCCTGGAGGGAAAGGTGGCGAGCAACCCCAGGACCATACCTGGGGGACACGTGATCTTCACCCTGGACGACGGAACCGGAACCGTGGACTGCGCAGCCTACGAGCCCACGCGCCGGTTCAGGGAAGTGGTGAGGGGTCTGAGGGAGGGCGACCGGGTGAGGGTCTGCGGGGGGGTGAGGGAAGAACCGGGAATCCCGCGCACCATCAACCTGGAGAAGCTCTCCATCCTGGAGCTGGTCCCCCTCTTCAGGAAGAAAAACCCGAGCTGCCCCAGGTGCGGAAAGAGCCTGAAGTCCGAGGGGAGGTCAAAGGGATACTCCTGCAAAAAATGCGGTCTGCACTTTCCCAGCGCCAAACCGAAACTCATCCCGGTAGAGAGGAAAGTGGAGAGGGGATCCTTTGAGGTACCCCCGCGCTGCAGGAGGCACCTGGCCAAACCCCTGGTCAGGGAAATCCACAGGGAGTACTGATGAAGTGAGGGTGATGGGTCTGGACCTGGCCGGAGTGCCCAAGAACGCCAGCGGAGTGGCGCTGCTGAACGGGCGCACCCTGCGCACCTTACTGGTGCACGAGGACCGGGAGATAGAGGAGCTGTGCGAAAGGGAGAAGGTGGGGCTGCTTGCTGTGGATGCTCCCCTCTCCCTTCCTGAGAGGGGCTCCCTCCGCCCCTCCGACCTTCTCCTCATCAGGATGGGATTCAGGGTCTTTCCCCCCACCTTCTCGGGGATGCGGAGCCTCACCCTCAGGGGAATCTCCCTGCGTAGGAGGCTCAGGAGAAGAGGGATAAAGGTAATCGAGGTCCATCCCAGGACCTCCGGCCGCATCCTCTTCGGTACTCCATACAGGGAGGAGTGGATCAGATTTCTGGGGAGAAAGGGATGGAGGGTGAGGGGGGGAACGGGAGCTCACGAGCTGGACGCCTGCGTCTCCGCCCTAACTGGTTTACTCTACTTGCAGGGAAAGGCGATGGAAGTGGGGGAAAAAGGAGGCAGGATCATTATCCCTTCCATCTCCTGGGCACACTACCACGGAGAAAAGCTTCCTTAGGGGTCAAAAAAGTTTTGCTCGGGAAAAGCGGTCGCTGGGAATCTTCTTTGGCTATTCAGGGTTCCCTCACTTATTTCCCCTCTTTCTGTATCTTTTGACACACTTTTCGCAACAGAAAATGTATTCCTTCCCGCCGCTGATGATGCGATGAACTGCCAACTGACAAACTTCTGACGAAATGGGTCCTCCGCAGAACTCGCATTTAATGAACTCTTTTTTCACAGCTTAACCTCCCCGCTTTTTTTACGATAGTCCTCAATCGCGGCTTTGAGGGCATCAGCCGCAAGATTGGAGCAATGCATTTTCACGGGCGGAAGTCCTTCCAAAGCTTCGGCCACATCTTTCCTCGTTATTTTCATCGCCTCTTCAAGGGTTTTCCCCTTCGCCAGCTCCGTTATCATGCTACTGGTGGCCACAGCAGCACCACAGCCGAAAGTCTTGAACTTTATGTCTTCTATGCGTCCCTCCTTCACCTTTATGTAGATAGTCATCATGTCTCCACACACGGGGTTTCCAACAGTCCCGATGCCGTCCGCATCTTTGATTTCTCCCATGTTTCTGGGATTTCTGAAATGTTCTAGGACTTTCTGACTATACATCACCACAGCACCTCTTTGGGTGTTAGGGGAGACATGGCTCTCAACCTTTTCACGATATCCGGCATTATCCGAACTACATAGTCTACCTCCTCCTCCGTGTTATGTCTCCCGAGGGTGAAGAGCACCGAACCATGAGCTTCTTCATGCCTCAGTCCCGTGGCCATCAACACATGGGAGGGCTCCAGGGTCTTCGCAGTGCAAGCAGAACCAGAAGAGGCTGCCACGCCCATCATGTCAAGACTCAGAAGGATGGATTCACCCTCTATAAAGCTAAATCTCACCGCGGCGTTGTCAGGCAGACGGTGCACCGGGTGCCCGTTCAAGAAAGCATAAGGGATACCGTCCAGCAGGCCTCGGATGAGCCTGTCCCTCAGTTTCCGCAGCTTTTCGCTCTCTGATTGCATTTCGTTCATTGCTATTTCTGCTGCCTTCCCAAATCCAACTACGCCAGCGATATTTTCCGTCCCAGAACGCAACCCTCTTTCCTGACCTCCACCGTGGATTATGGGTTCTATGCGCAACCCCTCACGAATGTAAAGGGCGCCCACGCCCCTAGGCCCGTATATGTCGTTGGATGAGAGAGTAAGCAAATCTATGCCTTCTCTCTGGACATCGATGGGAAGCCTGCCGTTAGCGGCTGTAGCATCCACGTGAAGATATGCATTTTTTCTATGGACTATTTGAGCCACCTCCCTTATGGGCTGGATGGTTCCTATTTCACTGTTGGCATATTGAATAGAAACGAGAACCGTGTCTTCCCTCAATTCCCGTTCCAGAGCCTCCAGGTCGACCACGCCATATCTATCCACGGGCAAAAACGTCAGATCAAAACCCTTGGTTTTGAGGTATTTACATGAATTCATTACGGACATGTGCTCAACGCTTGAAGTTATCACGTGCTTCCCTCTATCCGCATTCCTGAAGGCCACCCCTTTGATAGCCATGTTGTTGCTTTCCGTGGCCCCGGAAGTGAAAATTATGGACTCCGGCCTTTCAGCACTGATAAGCCTGGCTACTGCAGATCTAGCCTCTTCCAGGGCCCTCCTCGGCTCACCGCTGAAAGAATGCACCGAAGATGGATTACCATAAAATTCTCTCATATAGGGTAGCATGGCATCTATAACGCGAGGATCAACAGGCTTTCCGGATACACAATCCATATAAATTCTGGAATGGACTGACATCTTCCGCTTCAAAAACACAATACTGTATCCGCATTTAGAGCCAAATCGTTGAGAGTGGCAGCACCTACGATCTTTGCCTCCGGTATAAAGTCGCCTCTGGGTATGCCGAGCAACATGCAGCTTTGCTCACAAACCATGAGCTTCACTCCCACTCCAATCGCCTGATTCATGACCTCCCTCAGGGATGGAAAACTACCGATTTTGATCTTCTCCGCCTCACCTTTTTTGACCAACGTAACACCCTTTATCAGAAAATATATGGTTGCATCAGCGCCCATCGCAACTGCTGTAGCCGCCAAAATGAACGGTGCATAAGCACGTTCGGGACTGTCAACCCCACTTGTTTGTATATATAAAATTTTTTTCTTATTCGACATTTTCATCTCCCCTTTTATTTCATCTTTTTAATTAAGATTTGAACTTCATTTCCAGAGCGGCTCACATCCAAAATTTTATGACCCAAATTCTCCGCCAATCTCCTGATGTCCTCCTCAGCTGCAGGGTCATCTGCTACAACTTCCAGAATTTGGCCCACCTCCATCTCATCCAATACCATTCTGGTTCGGAAAACTGGCTCCGGGCAGTAAAGGCCTAAACAATTTAACTTTTTAGCGGGTGTAATATCCACAGAAAAAGCTGGGGAAGAAAGAATAAAAGGATTATGTTTCCCCCTGACTGGAGCTGGCAACCACAAGAGAGGAAGTATGAAGTGGTTACTCCTGCAACTTCTTAACCTCTCTGCTTCGTTGAGAAACCCTACACAGACTGGAAACCCCCACCCCCACTTCCCTGGCCACTTCCCTCAGGGTGAGCTTTACCCCCATCTCCCTGGCGGCGTTGTAGAGGAGGGCAGCGGCCACCAGGTTGGCCGGCTTCCCGCCCGTCTCAAGCCCGGCACAGAGCTCGTGGGCCTTCCTCACCACCTCCGCGGGCAGGCGGAGCTGGGAAGCAAACCTATCCACGTAGAGCCTGGGCGAAGAGGGCGGGAGCTTGAGGTTCAGCCGGCGCATCAGCGTCTTCGTCACCCTCCTCAGGCCCCTCAGTGCTTCTCCCTCCTCCATTCCCTCCCTTTCCCTCAGGACCCTCACCACCTCTCTCTCCGTTCTGGGCAGACCGCGGAGCCTGCACACCACGAAAGCTAGGGAAGCCGCGAAAAGACCCGTCTTCTGCCCCCTCGTGAGGCCCTCCTTTCTGCACCTGCGGTAGAGCTGACTCATCTCCTTCCTGATTTCGTCGGGAAGGGAGAGCGCCTCACACAGCCTTCCCACCTGGATGAGGGCCTCCCTCAGGCTCCTCTCGTGCCACCTCACGGCCCTGGAGCGTTCTTGGAGAAAACGCATCCTCCTCAGCTTAGCCCTCTCGCTCGGAGGAAGGTCCCTTCCCACCCTGAAGGTGGTGCCCAGACCGAAATCGTGCAGAGCTACATCCAGCTCGGAGAAACCTGTGGGCTCCTCACCCTCGGAGTAGGGCAAGCTCTGATGAACTAGATGCTCCATCAACACGAGACCGCAGGAGGTGCAGATCCTCTCCCCCCTGCTGGCATCCTCCACCACCCTGGTGCTTCCACAGGAGGGACACCTCACTCCTCCACCCCCTCGCCGCGCAGGAGGGCCTTCACGCGCCCCGCCCTCTCCTCACCAAGGATTTCCCGGACTTCCTCCCTCTCCACCATCATCATGAGGGCCCTCCCCACTTCTTCTCCCTGCATCAGGCGGAGCAAGGAGCGCCGAAGCTCCGCGTCCTCCCTGGCGAGTGTGAGCAGCTCCTTGAACTTCCTGTCCCAAGCCACGGAGAGGGACCGGTGGACCAGCCTCTCCGCCCTCAGCTCCCCCAGGAACTTCGCCTTCCACCTCCTCTCGTAGGGCAAAAGCCCTTCCCTGCTGGTGTCTCCCTCCGTTATACCGTTCACCGCAGCCTCCCCCGCCATCTCCCCGCATTCCATGGCCAGGGGCAGCCCGCTGGAGAAAATCCTGGTTTGGGAGGAAGCCGCACCCACCGAGAGCACGCCATCCCCGCAAGAGGGGAGGAGGGGGTCTTCTATGGGAAACTGGCCCCTGGAAGAGGCCACGGGCACGGAACGCCCCAGTCTTCTGGGATTCTCCACGCCCAGGAACTCATCCAGCGCGGCCTCCGGATGAAGGCGCAGGCCGCTTATGCCGAACTGGGCGAACCCATCACCCAGCGGATAAATCCAAATCTTTCCCCCGGGTGCGAAGTAGGAGTTGAACCATATCTCCACCTCTTTCCTGGGAAGGGCGTTGGCCATGGTGTACTCGCTCAGGAACATCACTTCCTCCCTCTTCCATCCCCCGAAGCGGCGGCGGAAAATTCCGGAGAGTTCCCACCCGCTCCCGCTGGCATCTATGACCACCTCGCTCCCCACCTTCTCCCTCCAATCGCCGCTCTCCAACACCACCCCTCTCACCCTTCCCTCTTCCATCAGGAACTCCTTCACGGGACTCCCCAGCCATATCTCCGCCCCTGCCTCCGCCGCCCTCGCCGCCAGGAGCTTCTCCAGAACCTGCCGGTTGAGGATCCTCCCACCGGCTGAGAAGGCAAGCTCTTCCCCCGCGGCGTGAAGGTGAAGGGAGCTCACCTCCGAGACCTCTGCCAGCGCGAACTCGCGCCCCGGGAAGTTCTCGGGCACCCAGACGGCCGACTTCGTGGGTCCTCCTATCTGTGGCTGAAGCTCCAAAAGGAGGACCTTACCCCCCTCCTCAGCCGCTTTCCTGGCCGCCGAGCACCCTGCCGGGCCCGCCCCCACCACCACCACATCGTAGTGCTCCACCCCTTCCCTTTCTCCGGGGGCTTTTATTAAGGGAAAAAATCAAAACCTCTCCCTTCCCACCGCGGAGGGGGAAGGGATGAGGTTCCTGGCCGACGGAATGCTGGGGAAGCTGACCAGGTGGCTCCGCCTCGCCGGCCAGGATGTGGTGTATGTGGGGGAGCTGGAGGTTCCGGGAGAAGAACAGGACTCGTATCTGGTGAGGAAGGCCAGAACCGAGCGCCGGATCCTGCTGACCAAAGACGTGGAGCTTTACCGGAGGGCCTGCAGGGAGGGGATCAGGACCATCCTCCTCCGGGGGACCACTATCCCCTCACTGCTCCGCGAAATCTCCTCCGAATGCGGCAGCAGGATAGAGATTAATCAGGAGAAATCAAGATGTCCTGTGTGCAACGGCAGGCTGAAGAGAAAAGGAGCGGACGAGGTGGAGGGTGTTTTGCCCGCGGGCGTCAAAGGCAGGGGGCCCTTCTGGGTCTGCTCCGGATGCGGCAAGGTATACTGGAGGGGCAGGCACTGGGAAAACATTCTGAAAACCGCTGAGGAGATTTCGGGGTGAAACCATGAGACCCCTCACGCTGGAAGAGGGCACCTTCCTGGTCAGGCTCGCCAGAAAAAGCATAAGGGAGTACCTGTCGAAGGGCGAGGTCCTGGAGGAGGGAGAGGTGCCCGAGGAACTGAGAAAGCCCAGGGGAGTTTTCGTGACCCTCACGAAGCAGGGGGAGCTCAGGGGATGCATAGGCTTTCCCTTCCCCACCTTCCCCCTCGCGGAAGCCACGATAAAGGCGGCCATCTCCTCCGCCACCTCTGACCCCAGGTTCCCGCCGCTGGAAATGGAGGAAATGGGGGAGGTGAGCCTTGAAATCAGCGTGCTGAGCCCTCCCGAACCCATTCTGGTGAAAAGCCCGCGCGAGTACCCCTCCCAAGTGAAGGTGGGCAGGGACGGACTGATCGTGGAATGGAGGGGCTTCTCCGGTCTCCTCCTGCCCCAGGTGGCGGTGGAGTGGAACTGGGACTCAGAGGAGTTCCTCTCTCAGACCTGCATGAAAGCCGGCTTGGGGGCCGACTGCTGGCTCAGGAGGGATGTAAAGATAAGCAAGTTCACGGCCCAGATCTTTTCCGAAGTAGAGCCCGGGGGGAGGGTGGAGGAGCGCAAGCTGACCCGGTAATTATCAGAGGAAATCCAAAACCAAATCCTCTCTCCCGGCCCCCAGCCGTCTCAGCAGGGAAAGCTGCCAGTCCACCGCCCCTATCTCCTGGGCATGATGAGCATCGGTTCCTATGCTCAGCTTCACTCCCCTCCTGAGGCACTCCTGGAGGAACTCCTTATCCGGAGCACGGTACTTGGAGTTGACTTCAACTGCCACACCCGCTTCGGCTAGCTCCTCCGTGAATTCCTCCAGTTCCTCCCGCGGGATCCAGGGGAGAAGGGACTTGTTGTAGTAAAGGGGATGCACCAGGATCTTGAAGGAGCGGTGGCGCAGGGCTTCCCTCACCGCCCTCAGGTATTCCCTCGCCTGGGTCTTGCAGTCCCTGGAGTCCAGATAGTGCACTCCAGCCGTCACCAGATCCAGCTTCTCCCTCACCTCCTCACCCAGATCCAGGACCCCCCAGGGGTTTATGTTGCTCTCCACACCCGAGAGGATTTTAAAACCGTTTTCATCGCGCATTCTCCGCACCTCGCTGGAGAGCTGTAAAAACCTCGGGGCCTCCGCCCCCACGCTGAGGCCGGGCCCGTGGTCGGTCACGGCCACGGCCTCCAGTCCTCTGCTTCGGGCCTCCTCCAGAACCGCCTCCAAGGTGGTGGAACCGTCGGAGTAAACCGTATGCACGTGAAGGTCGAATTTGGGAACCATCAAAAAAAGAGGGAGGGGGCCTGTTTATAGCTACCTCCCGAAAAAGCCGAACCTCCTGGCCTTCTTCCTCCTCTTCCCGACGCGCCTCCGCCTGGGCCTAGGCCTGCGCTTCACCTTTTTCCTCGAGCTCCTCCTCTTCCTCCCCCCCACCAAGGAGGCCTCGATCTTGGTGGCGTTTTTCTCTATGGCGGAGTAAACCGCTTCGCTTGCCAGCCTCAGAACCTCGCGAGGGACCCCACCGGAAAGCCTGTGGATTCTCCTGAGGCTGGAGGGGGTGAAGGGGAGAAGGGAATCCCCCCTCGGGCTGGTTTCCCCTCTCGCCCAGGCCATGCGCAGGAGAAGCAATTCACGCACTTCCTCCAGGGAGAGGGGCCTCATCTCCAACATGTACCTCTTTCTGCTGAGGAGGGACGGCACGTGCTCCCGCAGGTAGCCCAGGATCTGATCCTTTCTCCCGTTCAGGACCCAGGTGATGTTCCTGAGGTCAGCCAGCGCCCGTATCATCTCCGCCACCCTCACATCCAGCTCGGGGAACTCGTCCACAAAAACGACCAATTTGGATGCCGGGTAGGCCTGATGCCAGCGGTAGAACTTCTCGAACTCCTCGGTGAGGTCTCCCCCTGCTTCTATCTCCAGCCTGTTCAGGAGGATGCGCAACATCTGCTCCGGGCTCTGTACGGACTGGGCTGGAACGAAAACCGTCAGGAGCTGCGGATCCTGAAGGGGAAGGACCTCAGACAGGTATTTACAGAGGGTGGTTTTTCCCATCCCCAGCTCTGAAACCACAAAAGTCACGAGATCTCCTTCCCTTATGAGGTCCACCAGCTTCACCACCTCCTCCTTCTGGTGCGGCACCATGAGCCTGGGGTGGGGAAGAGGGTCCGTCTGAGCAAAGGGAAGGAACTTCCAGCCCCACCTCCTGAAGAAGGAGGCCTTTCTGCGCTCAAAGGAGTCCATCCCGAAGCCTTCCAGCCCGGCCCGCTCTCCTTTCACAGCCTGCATCTGATTCTCACCCTGTAAACCCCTTCCTTGGTTCTCTCCAAGAGCCCATGCTGCACCAGCCTCCTGAGGTACTCCTCCGCTTCATCCCTGGGAAGCATCACCCTCTCCTCCAGCTCCTCCGCCCCGAATTCGGTACATGTGGCTAGGAAGGAAAGAACCCTTGCCAGCCTCACCCGCTCGGAGGGGTTCTCTATCCCCAGCCTTTCGTAGACCTCGAACCTAGACACCTCCCCGGCCTCCTGGAGGGGGAACTGGGTCTCCCCTGCCCGTGAAACTTTGGACCCCCTTTCCCCCCCGCTCTTCAAGGAGGAAAGGGCCTCCTCGAACCCCCTTTGGAGTTTCTCCACATACCCCCAGAAGGTGTTCGGGTCCTTCTCCCTCAGAACTTCAAGGAGCCGGATAAAGGTCTCGTCCCTAGGAACCGCCTCCCCCAGCTTGTACTTGTAGACGGTTTTGGAGTTCACCCCTATGGAATTGGAAACCGGGCGGATCCCCATCTTCTCCACCATCTCCCGCACCATCTCCACCCGCATCTCCGAGGGGAAGAACCCGGCTATCTTCATCCGACGGCCCCCAGCCTACGCAGTAGGACAAAAGCCTACAAGTGCAGGATTTCTTCCTGCACCTTTGTAGGCCCGCATCCTACTTTTGTAGGCTTTTTTCCTACAAAAGTAGGCTTGCGGCCTGCATTAAAAGCTTTGTCCCTCACCGCTTCCGGCATGCACCCAGAAAGAGAACATGGAACCCCAGGTTCGCACGCCAGACCAGCGCTCTTTGTTCCTTAGTGCGCTTGTTTCCTGATAATGGAAACACTATTAAAAAGAAAGGAACATCTTTTTGAGGGAGAAAACGGCGGAGAGAAAAAATGATTACGGAATAAAGGAAGTAAAAAAAAGCCCCTTAGCGAAAATACTCCTCAAAAAATCCCTGCTGGACGAAAAAACCCTCCAAATTCTCCTTCTGTACTACTCAGAAAGGGCCAGAAGCTTCGAGGAAATTGCCAGAAAAGTGAACATGGGGAGGTCGGGGGCCTGGAAGAGGTGGAAGAGGGGGAAGGAGAGGCTGATGCGGGCCTTCTACACGCTGGAGCTTGCCCTCTACCTGGGGCTGCTGGAAGAGGAAATCGCGGAGCTGGTGCTCGAGGATCTGGCGGATTACCTCGACATGCGGAAGGGAAGGAAAACTCCGCTTGAGGTGCAGGAGAACCTGCAGAGGAGGATGCTCCTGGCCCTGAGGAGGGAGGGGGAGAAAAGTATTTAACGGGGGGGAAGGACCATCTAAAAAAACGGGAGGCATGATATGGCAGAAAAGCCAAAGAGAGGCGCCGCTGACAATGCCGTGTTCGTGGGGACCAAGCCCGTGATGAACTACGTGCTGGCAGCCATCACGCAGTTCAACCAGGGGGGCAACGAAGTGGTGCTGAAGGCCAGGGGAAAGGCCATAAGCAGGGCCGTCGACGTGGCAGAAATCCTCAGGAACCGCTTCATACAGGGACTGGTCCCCAAAAACATAACCATCGGCACGGAAGAACTCCAGACGGAAAGCGGCGAAAAAATCAACGTATCTACCATAGAAATCGTTCTCGGAAAGAGCTGAAGGCTTTTTCCGAGATTTTTTCTTTTTTCCTTCGGTTTTTTACCTTGGAGGGCGAAGAAAGTCTGCATGAAAACTTCGGGACTGGGTGACTGGAGGAGGACCCACTTCACCTCCCAGGTGGTTCCAGAGCTGGAAGGAGCAGAGGTGGTGGTGATGGGGTACGTGGGCAACATCAGGGACCTGGGAAGCCTGAAGTTTTTCACGCTGCACGATCGCGAGGGCTACCTCCAGATAACGGCGCCTAAGGGAAAAGTGGGGGAAGAGATCCTGGCCTGGATAGACCAGCTGACGCCCCAGTCCTGCGTTGCCGTGAGGGGAAGGGTAATCAGGGCCAGGCAGGCCCCCAGGGGGGTGGAGGTCGTACCCCTCGAGGTGAAGCTCCTCAATCCGGCCCTTTCTCCCCTGCCTCTGGAACCCACAGGAAAAATCAAATCGAACCTCGACACGAGGCTGGACTCCAGACTCCTGGACCTCCGCCGTCCCAGGCAGGTGGCCATCTTCAAGATAAAGCACGAGATCGTGAGGATCGCGCGCGACTTCCTGACGAGGAAAGGCTTCCTTGAGGTGCAGACGCCGAAGATAGTGGCCACGGCCACCGAGAGCGGTGCGGCCCTCTTTCCGGTGACCTACTTTGAAAGGGAGGCCTTTCTCAGCCAGAGCCCGCAGCTCTACAAGGAGGTGCTCACGGGCTGCTTCGACAGGGTTTTCGAGATAGGTCCCATCTTCAGGGCCGAGGAGCACGACACGCCCCGCCACCTAAACGAAACCACCTCCATCGACCTGGAAGCCGCCTTCGTCTCCCAGGAGGAGGTGATGGGAATACTGGAGGAGATGCTGGTAGAAATCTTCACCGGGATAAGGGAAAGGTGCGGGGGAGAACTGCGGACGCTCGAGAGGACCCTGGAAATACCCGAGAAACCCTTCCCCAGGCTCACCTACGACGAGGTCCTGCGAAGGCTGGAAGAGCATGGACTGAAGCTCAGGTGGGGGGAGGACCTGCCCACACCCGCCGAAAGGAAGTTGGGGGAGTTGATGAGGGGACCATACTTCATAACCGAGTGGCCCACCTCCATCAAACCCTTCTACATCATGCCCAGGGAAGGAAGAGAGGAGGTGTGCGAGGCCTTCGACCTCATGTACGGGGAACTGGAGCTGGCCTCAGGGGGCACGAGAATTCACCGCGAGGAACTGCTCACCAGGAGGCTGAGGGAAAAGGGCCTGAAGCCCGAAAACTTCGAGTCCCACCTGAAAAACTTCAGGTACGGTATGCCTCCGCACGCGGGATTCGGGCTGGGGCTGGACAGGCTCACCATGGTCGTAACGGGAGTGAGCAACATAAGGGAGGTGGTACTTTTCCCGAGGGACAGGGGAAGGCTGACGCCCTGAGGGCACGCTACGTCTTCAGGGGCAGGCGCATCTCCGTCAAGCTGGCCCGCCTCCCCCTCCCCTCCGGAAAACGCGTGTTCAGGGAAGTGGTGGAGCATCCCGGAGCCGTGGCCATTCTTCCCCTGCTGGAGGACGGAAGGATCCTCCTGCTGAGGCAGTATCGCCCCGTCATAGGAAAGTGGATCTACGAAATACCGGCCGGAACCGTGGAGAGGGGGGAAGACCTCCTGACGTGCGCCAGGAGGGAGCTGGAGGAGGAAACGGGACTGAGAGCGGAAAAAATGGAGAAGCTCTTCGAGATGTACCTTGCCCCCGGATACAGCACGGAGAAGCTCCACTCCTTCCTGGCCTCCGGGCTCCGTCCCACCTCCCCGCACCGGGACTGGGGGGAGGAGATCAGAGTGGTGAAGACCACCCTCTCAAGGGCCCTGGAGATGATCGGGTCCAACAGAATAGAGGACGCCAAAACCATTGCCACCATCCTGTACTTTGCCTCAAAGGGCAGAGCGGGAAGGAAGAGTCAGAGCAGACCGAGGACAAGCACGTAAACGAGGAAAAGCCCCAGGGTCAGGAAGGGCAGGAGATTTTGCATTCTGGTCTCGAAACCCTCCGCTTCCTTCACCCTGCCCGCCTCCACCAGCCTCATCGCCTGGACCGAAACCCCCAGGTTGTAGAGGAAAAGGGTGTAGATCACCAGCATGATCCGGTCGAAGAGGGTGAGATATCCCAGGGAGGGGAGGCCGCTCAGAGCAGCCAGGTGGTAGGCCACCGCGGACATGAGGGTGGTGACGCAGATCCCCACCCTCTGTCCGAAGTTCTTGACCGAGAGGGAAAACGTGAGGAGGGAGATGAGGGTGATGATGAGAATGGGGAAGAAGTACTTGAAGAAGGCCGAAATCTTCGAGCGGTATACCGTGACCCCGAAGATGAACTTGGAGTAGTTTTCGTCCGGATAGACGTGCTGATCCGTGCAGAGCCTGAAGTCCTTCACCTCCCAGCCAGGAACCGTGAGGTTGGGATCCAGGCCGCTTTCCTCCACATCGGGTTCAAAGACCAGCTCGGAGAGCCCTCGGTGCTTGTCCTCCAGTTCGACCGTGAGGAGGTGCTCGTCGAAGGGGAAGTTCCTGAAGTTCAGGGAGCTCACGTAAACACCCTTGACCCTGTACTCCAGGTAGTTCTCTCCCCCCCTTTCCTCCTGCCGGATGAGGCTCACGGTGGTGGGGGTCCCTCTGAGGAACTCGATGTCGGGTTTCTTCCCCGTGTATTTGAACCAGACGTAGAAGTCGACGGTGAAGGTCTGGGAGGGCACGTCCACCTTCTCGATGGCGTTTATCCAGACTCCCACTTTCACCCTGGCCGGCGCCTCCTCCCCCGCCACCGGGCTGCCCAGACCCCAGAGCAGGAGGGGAATCAGGAGAAGTGCCGGCAGCAAGTACCGTCCCATCAGCTCCTTTCCCTCCGGCCTCGATTTATAGGTGTGCGCCAAAAAAAGGAGGCCTCCCCGGAGATTAAACTAATAAGCACTTCCTCCAAGGAGGGTGATGCCCGTGAAGGAGAGAAAGGAGACGGTGGAGAAGGCCAGGGAGGCCGGGGTGAAGTTCATCCAGATGCAGTTCATGGACATCTTGGGGACGGTCAAGAACGTCACCCTGCCTGTAGAGCGTCTGGAAAGGGCGCTCTCCGAGGGGGTCTTCTTCGACGGATCCTCCGTGCTCGGATACGCCACGGTGGAGGAATCCGACATGCGCCTGATACCCGATCCCAGGACCTTCACCGTCCTTCCCTGGACCAACGGAAACCTCAAGACCGCGTGCATGGTCTGTGATGTTTACGATCACAAGAACAACCGCTTCGAGGGGGATCCCAGGTACGCCCTGCAGAAGCTCTCTGAAAGAGCCAGGAAGGAAGGGTACGTGTTCAACACGGCCCCCGAGTACGAGTTCTTCCTCCTCAGGCTGGACGAAAGCGGAAAACCCACCCCGCAGCCCTCCGACCTCGGGGGGTACTTCGACCTGATGAGGGACAGGGGGGACGAAATAAGGAAGGAAATCGTGCTGCACCTGAGCAAGATGGGGTTCGAGGTGGAGGCCTCCCACCACGAGGTTTCGCCGGGCCAGCACGAGATCGACCTGAGGTACGCTGACGCCCTCACCTCCGCCGACAGGGTGATGATGATGAAGTACACCACCAAGCTCATAGCCCACAGGCACGGCCTCTTCGCCTCCTTCATGCCGAAGCCCATCTACGGGGTCAACGGCTCCGGCATGCACACCCACATGTCCCTGATGAGCCCCGACGGCACGAAGAACTTCTTCTACGACCCCAAGGGCAAGTACCAGCTAAGCGAGCTCGCCCTGTACTTCATAGGTGGCCTGCTGAGATATGCGAGGGAGATGTGCGCCATCCTCGCCTCCTCGGTCAACTCCTACAAGAGACTGGTGCCTGGGTACGAAGCCCCCGTATACATCTCCTGGGCCAACAGGAACAGAAGCGCGTACATAAGGGTCCCCTCCGGGAGGGAGCTGAGGACCAGAGTGGAGCTCAGGAGCCCAGACCCGGCCGGCAACCCCTACCTCCAGTTCTCCGTGATGCTGGCCGCCGGTCTGAGGGGGATAGAGGAGAAGATTTACCCGCCCGAGCCTGTCGAGAAAAACATCTTCAGAATGACCCCAGAGGAGAAGAGGGAGCTCCAGATAGAGCCCCTGCCCTCCAGCCTCGGGGAGGCCCTGGAGTGCATGGAGAGGAGCAAGCTGGTGAGGGAGGCCCTCGGGGACCATCTCTTCGAGCACTTCCTCTACATCAAAACCCAGGAATGGGAGTCCTACCGCTCGCAGGTAACGGACTGGGAACTCCAAAACCTGCTCCCCATCCTGTGAGTCAGAGGCGGACGGCGATCCCCTTTCCGGCCAGGTACTCCTTCACCTCTTTGATCCCGTACTTTCCGTAGTGGAAAATGCTGGCGGCGAGGGCCGCACTGGCCCCGGTGCTCCTGAAGACCTCGTACATGTGTTCCGGCGAACCGCAGCCACCCGAGGCTATGACCGGGATGCCCACGGCCTCGCTCACCACCTTCGTGAGGAGCAGGTCGTAACCCTCGGTGGTCCCGTCCCTGTCCATGCTGGTGAGGAGGATCTCGCCCGCCCCCCTTTTCTCCGCCTCCATCGCCCACCTGACCGCGTCCACCCCCGTGAACTTTTTCCCTCCGTAGATGGAGCACTCAAACCAGATCGGGCCCTCAGGGGTCTCCACCACCACCTTCTCCCTTTCCCCCTTCCGGGCCCTCCTCCTCTTCGCATCTATCGCCACCACGCAGGCCTGGCTCCCGAAGGTCTCGGCCAGCCTGGAGATGAGCTCCGGCTCCTGGAGGGCCGCCGTGTTCACCGCTATCTTGTCCGCCCCCGCGTTGAAGACCCTGCGGGCGTCCTCCACGCTCCTTATCCCTCCCCCCACGGTGAGGGGGACGAAGACCTCCTCCGAAGTCCTCTCGATCACATGCACCATCGTCTCCCTCCTCTCCCTGCTGGCCGTGATATCCAGAAACACTATCTCGTCCGCTCCCTCCCTGTAGTACTTCGCCGCCAGCTCCCAGGGGACCCCCGCGTACCTTATCCGCTCGAACTCCACCCCCTTCACCACCCTCCCCATGGGAACGGCCAGGTCGCAGTCCAGGCAGGGGATGATCCTCTTGCAGAGCACTCAGGTCCCCAGGAAGTTCTTTAGCACCCTGAGACCAAAAAGACCGCTCTTCTCCGGATGGAACTGGGTCCCGAAGAGGTTGTCCTTCCAGACCGCCGCGCAGACCTCCGTCCCGTAGTCGGTCAGAGCCACCACCACCCCCTTTTCCCTGGGCACGGGGTGGTAGGAGTGGACGAAGTAGGCGTAGCCTCCTTCCAGCCCCCGGAGGAGGGGCGCTTCCGCCACCTTCCTCACGTAGTTCCACCCCATGTGGGGGAGTCTTTCGGCGGTGGGCACCCTCTCCACCCTCCCCCCCAGGAGACCCAGTCCCCTGGTTCCTCCGGCCTCTTCCGAGCCCTCGAACATCACGTGCATGCCCAGGCATACCCCCAGCAGGCGCACCCCCTCCTCAGCCGCCTCCCTTATCCTCCGCGCGAAAGGGGCAAGCCTCTCCATGCCCCTGCCGAACGCACCCACCCCAGGGATGACCAGGTACTCCTCCCTCCCCCCCTCCTCCGGTGAGGCCATCCAGAAGGGATCCGCCCCCACCCTCTTCAGGGCATTGTAGACGCTCCTGAGGTTGCCCATTCCATAATCTAGGACGGCCACCCTCTTCCCCATCCTCTTTCCTGCTCCGCTGAACTATTTTTAAAGGGGAGGCTCAGAGTTAGCCTGATGGCCTCCCGCCCCAGATGGGCCAGGGGGCCCAGGGTGAGGGGCCCCATACCGGGTCCCCGAGCCAGGGCCATCATCGAGAGGGACGAGCGTGTGATGTCCCCCTCCTACACCCGCTCGGAACCCGTGGTGGCCCAGGAGGGATGGGGGTGCTACGTGAAGGACGTGGACGGGAACGTCTTCCTGGACATGAGCTCTGGGATGTTCGTCCTCAACTACGGGTACTCCAATCCCCGCCTGATTCGGGCGGCGAGAGAACAGCTGGAGAGGCTCACCCACTTCGCCGGGACCGACTTCTACTACGAGAGCCAGGTGGAGCTGGCCGAGCGTCTGACCAGGATCACGCCCGGGAGCTTCCCCAAGAGGGTATACCTGGCAAACTCCGGGGCGGAGGCCGTGGAAGCGGCCTTGAAGTGCGTGAGGTGGCACACCCGCCGTCCCAGGATCATCTCCTTCCTGGGTGCCTTCCACGGGAGGACCTATGGGGCCATGAGCCTTTCCTCTTCCAACGTCCTCCACCACCGGTACTTCTTCCCCCTGGTGCCCGGTGTGAGCTTCATGCCCTACCCCTACTGCTACAGATGCCTCTTCAAGCAGAGCTACCCGGGATGCGACTTCCTCTGCGTGGAGTTCATAAGGGAGTACCTGAAGAGGGTCATACCCCCTGAGGAGGTGGCGGGGATAATCATAGAGCCCATCCAGGGGAACTCAGGGTACATCATCCCCCCGCCTGAGTACCTGCCCATGCTCAGGGAGCTGTGCGACGAGCACGGGTGGATGCTGATAGCCGACGAAATCCAGACGGGCCTGGGGAGGAGCGGGAAGATGTTCGCCGTGGAGCACTGGGGGGTCGTGCCTGAAATCGTCTGCGTGGCCAAGGCCCTTTCGGGAGGGATAGCGCCCATAGGGGCCACCATCGCCAGCTCCAAGGTGATGGACTGGGAACCAGGCGCCCATGCCTCCACCTTCGGGGGCAACCTGGTGGCCTGCGCGGCCGCCATAGAGGGTCTGAAGCTGCTGGAGGAGGAAAGGCTGGTGGAGAGGGCGAGGAAACTGGGGGAGCGCTCCCTGAGCTACCTCAGGGAGATGGAGGAGGAAATCCCCATCGTGGGGGAGGTGAGGGGGAAGGGGCTGATGCTGGCGGTGGAATTCGTGAAGGAGAAGGGGAACAAAAAGGACGGGACGAAGGAAAGGGACATGGTCATCCAGGCCACCCTCAAGAGGGGGGCCATCTTCTTCCGCGGAGGAAGGTCCTCCCTGAGGATAGCCCCGCCGCTGATCATCTCGGAGGAGGAGCTGGAGAAGGGTCTTACCATCCTGAGGGAGGCCGTGGAGGAGGTAGCGAAGAAGTGCTGATGCTGAAGCCCCACTTCAGGGTGAACCCCGCAGGACACCTCGTCTGCGGGGGGGTGGATGCCGTCGAACTGTGCGAGGAGTTCGGGACCCCCCTTTACGTAATGGACGAGGAGCGCATCAGGGACAACTACCGGAGGTTCCTGAAGGCCTTCTCCCGCAGGAGGGTGCGCCTCTGCTATGCGCTGAAGGCCAACTCCAACTCCGCCGTGGTGAAGGTGCTGGCCGAGGAGGGGGCGGGAGCCGACGTGAGCTCCGAGAACGAGCTGAGGATAGCCCTCCGGGCGGGGATCGAGGGGGAGAAGATGGTCTTCAACGGGAACCTGAAGACCGAGGCCGAGCTGAAGCTGGCCCTCAGGCACGGGGTGGCCATCAACATCGACAACTTCCAGGAGCTGGAGGTGGTGGGGAGGCTGGCCGAGAGGATGAGGACCGAAGCCAGGGTGAGCTTCAGGATAAACCCAGACCTCAGGGCACCCACCCATCCCTACATCGCCACCGGTCTCAGGGAGAGCAAGTTCGGCTTCGAGGTGGGAAGCGGCGAGGCGCTGGAGGCGTACCGCAGGGCCAGGGGGATGAAAAACGTGAAAATCGTCGGGATCCACGCCCACATAGGTTCCCAGATCCTGGATCCCTCCCCCTTCGTGGAGGAGGCGGAGAAGGTCATGGGGGTGGTGGCCGAACTGCACGAGATGGGGATAGAGCTGGAGTTCGTGGACCTGGGGGGAGGGGTGGGCATCCCCTACAGGCCGGAGGAAAGGGAGGTGAGGCTGGAGGAGCTGGCGGAAAGGGTGATTTCCGCCGTGGAGGAGGTGGAGGAGGAGAAAGGGATGGGGAAGCATCTGCTGGTGTTCGAGCCCGGCAGGTACCTCGTGGGGGATGCCGGAATCCTGCTCGCGAGGGTGGAGTACACCAAGGAGCGCAGGGGCCTCCCGCGGTGGATCTCCCTGGACGCCGGAATGAACGCCCTGATAAGACCCGCCCTGTACGGCGCCTACCACCACATCGAGCTGGCGAACAAGATGAACCTGAAAAACGACACCCTGACGAACGTGGCTGGCCCCCTGTGCGAATCCGGGGACTTTCTGGGAAAGGAGAGGCTGCTGCCTAAGGCGGAGAGGGGGGACCTCGCCGTCATCTTCGACGTGGGGGCCTACGGGCTCGCCATGTCCAGCCAGCACACCGCCAAGCCCCGACCGGCGATGGTGATGGTGAGGAGGGGAAGGGCTGCCCTGATCAGGAAAAGGGAGACCTTCAGGGACCTCGTCAGGCTGGACCTCCTTCCGCCCTGGCTCAGGTGAAGTCGCCCAGCGTGCGCTGCCCCCTCTTGGAGAGGTGGGGAGGCAGCTCCAGCCTGCCGTACCTCCCCCCACCTCCGGGGAAGACCTTGAGCTCCTGCCTGCGGAAGGCCATGATCAGGCCGGAAAACTCCCTTCCCACCACCTCTTCTATCTCCTCAGGGGGGGCGTCCACCAGCACCCCTATCTCCGACCCGAACCTCTCCACCAGCCTCCTCCAGGTCTCCCTCACCCTGGGATCGCGAACCTCCGTTCCCCAGCCCAGGGCCAGGATCTCGGCCAGGGGCGCCACGCGGAGGTAGGGGGGACGGTGGGGAGGGGAGGAGGGCTCGGGGAGATCGGCCAGCTCGTTCACCCTGTCCCAGACCCCCTTCTTCACCCACCCGCCGCAATCGTCGCACCTCCATCCCAGCTCCCTGGCCCTTTCCAGCTCGAACTGCTTGAAACAGCGGGAGCAGGCGGTGCGGTGGTACTTCCCCAGCCTGGGGTCGAAGCCCACGTTGAGGACCACCCTTCTGCCCTCCCTCCTCTCCACCGCCTTCCTGACCTCCTCGAAGGTGGGCTCCTGGATGCCGAACCTGTTGAACTCCCTTCCCAGTCTTTCGGGCCAGGGGCTGTGGGAATCGCTGTTGGAGAGGAAGGTCAGGCGGGAGAGCTCGGAGAGGCGGTCCGCCATGTAGGTGTCCGCACTCAGCCCCAGCTCCAGAAAGGAGATTTTGTCCGCCTGGTCCCCGTAGCATTCCCTCAGGCTGTTGAACTCCTTGTAGAGGCTGGTCCAGGGAGTGAAGGCATGGGAGGGCCCCAGCAGGCATCCCACCGAGAGGGCCTCCTCCGCCAGCTCCGGGGGGGAGAGGTCCACGTGCGGTCTCCCCTCCTTCCCCAGGTCCTCCGATCTGCGGGAGAAACGCTCCTCCAGCTCCTCCACGGCGGAGAAGGAGGGAAAGAGGAGGAGGTGGTGCACCCTCCTGCTGTCCTCCACCTCCCCGGTGAGCAGGAACCTCGTGCCGTAGCGGGGGTGCTCCAGCGTTCCCTCCCCCACCTCCCTCAGCTTTTCCCTGACCTCCCTTCTCCAGCCCGGATGGAGGATGTCCCCCGTACCCACCAGGCCCAGGCCCTTCAGGGGGGCCTGCTGGGAGAGGAGGTCCACCTCCATCCTGGAGGAGGTCCCTCCGGAGTACCTGGAGTGAAGGTGGAGGTCGGCGGAAACCCCCCTCCCCCACTCGGGCATCAAGAAACCTCCCCCTCTTTCCTATAAGGATCCTGGGCTGGTGGGCCCGGGGCGATTCGAACGCCCGACCACCCGGTCTCCCAGCCAAGCCTATGAGCCTCGCCCGACCCGAAGGTCGTCGGGCGCTCTAACCTGGCTGAGCTACGGGCCCAACTATCCTCGGTGAACGCCGATTTAACTTTGAGCCCGGGTGTTAAATCCCGGGAGGAGGAAGTAGAACGATGATCAAGATCCTGGCCCACGGGGACACGGACGGGGTGTGCTCCGCCGCCCTGGCCAAGGCACGCTTCCCCAAGGCGGAGGTCTGGTTCACAAGGCCCGTGACCCTCCTGAAGGACCTCGAGGAAGCCGAGGAGGGGAGCACCGTCATCGTCCTGGATATAGCCATCAACGAGACCCAGAAGGAGACCATCTTCAAGCGGATGGGGGAGCTCTCCTCCGCGGGGGAGGTCCTCTACATCGACCACCACCCCCTCCCCCCCCGCACCCTCAAGAAGGATGTCTCCTGCACCCAGTTCGTGCACGAAATAGGAGCCAGCACCTCCGAACTAACCTTCAGGCTTTTTCAGCCCTTCCTCGATCCCTATCTGGATCGGGTGGCCCTCTGGGGAGCCATAGGGGACTACTGCGAGGAGACCGAGTTCGTGCTGGAGACCCTGAACAAGTACAACAGGCACACCATCTACATGGAAGCCGGCCTTCTGAGCCAGGCCCTGGGAGAAGTGCCGGGCGACTATCACTACAAGAGGGATGTGGTGGAGCTCCTCTCCAAGAACACTCCCCCCATGGAAATCCCGGAGATAGTGGAGAGGGCCACCAAGGCCACCAAGAGGGAGTGGGAAACCTGGGAGTACGTGAAGAAGCACGTGACAAAGGAGGGGAACCTGGCCATGGTGCTCGACCTCCCTTCCGGCTCCCTCAGCAAGGCCGCCTTCCACTGCATCGGGGTCACGGGGGCCGACATAGGCCTGGCCACCAGGAGGGGGGAGAGAGAGGTGGATATGAGCCTCAGGAGAAAAGCAGGGGTGAAGATCGACCTCAACGAGCTCCTCCGGGGGATAGTGGAAAGGATAGGGGGATCCGGGGGAGGGCACGAGGGGGCCGCCGGAGCCTCCGTCCCCGTGGAGCTCTTCGACACCTTCCTCGAGACCCTCAAGAAGGAGATTTCTCCCATCCTGGCCCGGGACACCAGCCTGAGGAGGTAGGCTAGAGCTCTATCTCCTCGCCCTTCCCAAGCCTCCTGGCCTTACGGTAAACCATCCAGGCCACCACCACGTCCTGGATGGCCAGACCCGTGGAGTCGAAAAGGGTGATTTCACTGGGGGAGGTGCGACCCTGCTTCTTCCCGATCACGATCTCCCCGAGCTCCCCGTAGATGTCCTCCTTCCTGAAAAGGCCGCGGGAGAAGGGAACGTTCACCTCCCCCGAGTGAAGGGCCTGCTCCAGGTCATCCACCACCACCTTGGCGCGCCTGAGGAGTTCAGGCTCCACCTCCTGCTTCCCGGGGGCATCGGCACCTATGGCGTTGAGGTGGGTCCCCTCGGACACCCACTCGCTCCTCACCAGGGGGGCGCGAGAGGGGGTGGTGGTCACCACGACGTCGCTGCCCCTCACCACCTCCTCCACCCTCTTCATCCCCTCCACCTCTATGCCGTACTCCTTTCTAGCCTCCTCCGCATACTCCCTCGCTTTGGAGGGGTGGGCGGAGACCACCTTCACCTTTTCCACCTCCAGCACCTCCCTCAGGGCCTCCAGCTGGGCCCTGGCCTGGACCCCCGCCCCCACCATGCCCACCACCCTGCTCTCCTTCCTGGCCAGATATTTGGCCGCCACCCCTCCGGCTGCACCGGTTCTGATGGCGGTGATCAGGGTACCACCCATGAGGACCACCGGCATCCCCGTAGCTGGGTCGAGCAGCAGGATGGTGGCCATTATCGAGGGCAGTCCCCTTCTGGGGTTCTCCGGGTGAACGTTGACCACCTTGACCCCGGCCTCCTCACTCCCCTCCAGATAGGCGGGCATCACCCGGAAGTCCCCTGCATACTTGGGGAAGAAGATGTAGGACTTGGGCGGCATCTGCACTCTTCCCTCCCCCTTCTGTCTGAAGGCCTCCTCCACCGCAGCAATCGCTTCACGCATGGAGAGGAGTTCCCCTATCTCTTTCTCCCGAAGGAGAAAAACCCTCATCAAGCTCCTCAGGAGTGAAAGCTAAAAAGAATGACGCCGAGGGACCGTAAAAGTGCAAAGCCAAAACCAGCAACCGCACTCCGCTGGCATAGCTCCCATCTCGGGTGATGCAAGGATTTCGCTCGCAAGTTACGCCTCGCTAAAACACGTCCTGAATTCTCTCAAAGAATCCTCCCCGCACCTGCCGGATCCTTTCCTGAAGCTCGCCTCTTTCGACCATGCCTGCCCCCGAAAAGCGAATTGGGGTCAGGAATTTGAGCGAAAAACTTTAAGAAACGGATGTGCGCGTTGAAAACAAAAGGGATGAAGAGAATGGTTAAGAAAGCAGGAAAGAAAACTGAAAAACAAAACCCAAGGAGAGGGAGGCCGAAGAAAAGAAGGAGGAGGAAGTGGTCTTTTGAAGAAGAAGAGGAAGAACAGGTGATTCTAAGCCCACTTCGCTTTTTCGGGTTTCACCTCTTGTTCTGGCGCCGGGGAGAGGACTCGAACCTCTGACCGCTCGGTCGCGGCACCCGGTGCGTCGTCCTTTCCTCTTGAGGCTCGCTCTTCATCCACACCGGGTTTAACAGCCGAGCGCTCTACCTGCTGAGCTTTCGGGCTGCCTGAGCAGCACCCCGGCACTCCCCGGCACCCTTCCTAAGGCAACTCCCCATAAAGGCTTAACTGAGTCAGGATCCCTCCACCTCCCTGAGCTTGGCGGGCAGGTACTCCCTCACCACGTACTCCAGCCCGTACTTGGCGAAGGCCTGCTGCTCGGCCTTCTTCCCCAGCTCCAGCATCTTCCTGATCTCCCTCTGCCAGAACTCCGTGTTGTACCGGGGATCCTTCTGCAGCTGCTTCAGACGGGCGATGTCCAGCTCCCTCAGCTTGTCGGTGGGAAGCTTGTAGTCGATGATGTCGCTGGCCGTCACCCCTATGTACTTCGCATCCGGAACCGCGAGCTCATGGTTGATGTACGCCAGCTTGGCGCTGCCGGAGATGATGACCATCCCTATGTGGTAGCCGAAGGGGTCGCCATCGCAGAAGAGGTAAACCGGCAGACCGAGCTCCTCCCTCGCCCTCTTCAAAAACCTCCTGGTGGCCCTGGCCGCCTGCCCCTTCAGCCCCACGATCAGCGCCTCGAACTTCTTCCAGGCCTCCTCCTGCACGAAGCGGTGGTACATGCCCATCGTCTCTATGGCTATCACCCTCTTGGCCCCGCACTTCACGAACTTCACCTCATCGATGGTGGGCGGAATGGTGTACCCCCCCCTCCCCGCCTTCAGGGCGTTGATCGTCACGCCCTCCTCCCTCACCGTCAGATCGCCGAAGACCGCCGCCCCGTCCTCCTCGGGCATCAGGGCCAGGTCCTCCCTCTTCACCCCCAGCATGGCCTCAAGGTCCTCCACCAGCAGGTCGGACTCGTCCTGGTCCCTGAAGGGCCCCGGCTCCCATCCCTCCGCGGTGTAGTACATCTCCCTGAGGGTGGCGAACTTCCCCTTCGTCACCAGCTCCCTGCAGAAATCCGCCACGCAGAGGGTCTGGGCGAACTTCTTCACCTGTGCCATGCTGGAGGCCGAGCGCACCTCGTACCTGGGCCCGAGCACGTAGTACCCGTGTTTCTCGTCGTACACGATGTTGGAGGTCCCCCTGGAGGGAACCTTCAGCCTGGGGGGCCTGCCCTCCCTCAGCTCCTGCAGCACCCCCTTCCCGAGCTTCCCGAGTTTCTCGAGGGTCCTCTGCTTCCTGCTTCCCCCTTCACTCCCCTCCATCGGGCTCCAACCCCGTTACCTTTTTCAGCACGGGCCTTATGTCCGGAGGCTCCTCCCCGGCCAGGGAGGAGGCCTTCTGGGCTATGATGGGCAAAAACTTCTCGAAGATCCCTGCCCTCTGCTCCTTTTCTTTCTGCCTGGTCTTGCGGCACAGGTAGAAGCGCAGCTCCCTGGCCACGTCCATCACCGCGAACCTGAGCTCCTCGTAGACTTCCGGCTCCTCCGCTATGGACTGCTTCCCGGCTGAGGTGTAGGGGACGTAGGCGGAGCAGAAATTCACGAAGACCGTGAGGGGGGAAGCCTCCGGGTTCAGGCCGTACCTCCCCCAGTCTATGCTCCTGAGGGCGGAGGTGATCACGCACCCTCCCTGGTCGAAAATCAGGGGGGCCCTGTTGGCGAACCTCAGGAGCTCCATTCCCTCCATCCCCTCACCCTCCTCCTTCCTCCCGGCCTTCCCTCCGTAGGCCATCCCCACCTCCACCACGAAGGGTATGCCCCCGCGGTAGAACTTGGGCTCCCTGGTCACGGCCGACACGAACTCCGGCTCGTACATCCGCCTCAGGCTCTTTTCGATGTGCTCCCTGCCGATGGGTCTCAGCCCGCTGGAGGAGGGTGCCATGAACTTCATCTGCCTGAAGGCCTTCACGATTCTCTCCGCCTCCTCCCACGTCAGCTCCTGGGGCTTTTTGTCCAGCCTCACCCCCGACAGGCGCTCCACCTCCTCCACCTTCTTCTTCGTCATCCTGGAGAGCTCCCCGGTGAGAGCACCCGCCAGCGTCCTGCTCTTCGAGGATCTGCAGAGGACCAGAAGGTCGTCGGCCATCAGCCCCTTGGGGTAGAGGGGCATGGGCTCCGGGGGGAGGGGGACCTCCTTCACCACCCTCTCGAAAACCGTCTTCGTCCCGTCGGGCTCCTCCAGGGTGATCCTGGCGTGCGGATTGGCGACGGAGGTCATCTCCAGGTAGTGGAAGGGACTGTAGCGGGAGCGCTGGTAGACAACCTCCTTCAGCTCCAGCTCCACCCTCGTGCCCTTCCATCCCCCCTCCTCCACCCTCTTGCCGTGCACCTCCCCCTCGTTCCTGTCCACGTTTATCGAGACCTCCACCTCCACCACCCTGCCGTCGCCCGTGGAAGTCCTCACCAGGGCGGGCTTCCCCGAGGTGATCTGCGCGAACATCACCGCCCCAGAAATCCCTATCCCCTGCTGGCCCCTCTGCTGCAGGAGCCTGTGCAGCTTGGTCCCCGCCAGCATCTTCCCGAAGACGCTGGGTATGAACTTCTCCGGGATTCCAGGCCCGTTGTCCTCCACCGCCACCCTCAGGTGCTCCGGGTCCTCGTCCACCCTCCTGATCTCCACCTTGATGTCGGGAAGGATGCCCGCTTCCTCGCAGGCGTCCAGGGAGTTGGTCACGGCCTCGTGGACCACGGTGGTGAGGGACCGCACCTTCCCGGTGTACCCCAGCATGGCCGCGTTCTTCCTGAAGAACTCGCTTACGCTGTGCTCCCTGAACTCCCTGAAGAGCTCATCCGCCAGGGTCTTCACCCCTTCACCTCCTTCCTGTCCTCTTCGGCGTGCACCCTCTCCAGGAACCTGTAAACCGTGGAATGCTCGGCCCCCCCAAGCAGCATCTCCACGGCCTTCCTGGCCCTCCTGAGCTGCTCGGGGGTTCCTATCAGGGCCACCGTCTTACCGTACACCGAAACCCTGGCGCCGGAGAGCTCCTCTATGGTCTTCCTCGCCCTTCCCTCCTCCCCTATCACCCTCCCCCTCATCCTGACCATGGCCTTCTCGGATCCCACGTAGTCCTCCAGCTCTATCACCTCCAGGTAATGGTCCTCCTCGAGCAGGGTAAAAGCCTTCTCCGGGCTGAAGCCCCTCCCTATGGCCCTCAGGACCTCCCTGGCCTTCAGCAGGGAGAGGGGGTCCTCTCCGGGGAAAATCTGCACTACCCCCTCCTCGCTGTCGAAAACCAGCCTCGCTCCCGTCCTGCGCTCGATTTCCCTCTTCACGCTTCCCTTCTTCCCTATGGCCACCCCCACCCTGTCCTTGGGCAGCCTCAGACTTTCGGAGGGACCCTCAGCCTTCACCCTTCACCACCGCCAGGAGCTCCTCCACGGACGGGACGGAGGCCCCCTGCTTCCTGAAGAAGCGGGAGAGGTTGGAGAGGTCCCTCCTCAGGAACTCCTCCGCCATGGGGCTGGAAACGTCGGTGCCCAGGGAGAAATCTATCAGCAGGGGGTCGGGGGAAAGGAGCACGTTGTACTCGCTCAGGTCGGCGTGGACCAGCCTTGCCTCCCGGTAGAGGAGCTCCACCTCCCTCAGCAGCTTCCTGAAGGTCCTTTCCGGATCCTTGGGGGGGACATCCTTCATCCTGGGGTAGGGCAGACCCTCCTTCCCCAGGAACTCCATCACCAGCACGTTCTTCTCATAGTCCAGCGCCCTGGGCGAGGAGACCCCCGCCTCTCCCGCCCTCTGGAGGTTCTTGTACTCCCTGGAAGCCCAGGCGTACACCACCTGCCTCCTGTCCCTGTGGATCCCCCTGAACCTGGGGTCGGCCACGAGGTAGCGGTACATGTTCTTGAAATCGGAGGTGGCCACCCGATAAATTTTAACCGCCACGTACTCCCCCTCGCGGTTCAGGGCCCTGAAGACGTGGGCCTCCTTGCCCGTGCTCACCGCCCCTCCGAACCTGTCTATGCTCCCCCGGTTGACCATGCGGTAGAGGGTCAAGAGGGTGGAGGAGTCGAAGACCCTCTCCACCACCTTTCGCATCTCAGAATCCTTCTCAAGCCTCTCGTACTTCCAGCCCTCGCCCTTGGGCAGAAACTCCTGCAAGTCCTCCGGCAACCTCACTCCCACAGTCCCTTTTTCTTAAGCCACTCCACCTCTGTCCCCGTGTAGCGGTAGACGAGGTCCCCCTTCCTGTCCCCCTCCACCTCCCAGGGAACCACTATCACCACATCGTCCACCCGCACCCAGTTCCTCTTCTTCATTTTTCCCGGAATCCTGCAGGTCCTTACGTGGCCATCCCTGCACCTCACCCTCAGCCTGTCGAAGCCCACTATCTGCTCCACCACCCCCAGCACCTCCCCTTCCCTGGGCAAACGGAGCCTGCCCTCCTCATCTCTTCTTTCTGGCATTCTTCATCCTCCTGTCCCAGAGGAACCTATTAACCCCCGCCAGCATGGCCTGCACGCTCGCCATGATGATATCGCTCGAGGTGCCCCTGGCCGTTATGATCCTCCTCCCGTCCGTCAGCTTCACCACCACGCTGACCACGGCGTTCGTCCCCCCGGAAATGGCGTCCACGTGGTACTCCTGCAGCCTTATGTTGGAGACTCCCTCCACCACCTTCCTGATGGCATTCATGGCCGCATCCACCGGACCCACCCCTGTCCCCGAGTTCAGGAGTTCCTTACCCTCCACCTGCAGCCGCACGGAGGCGGTGGGGGTCACCCTGTTCCCGCTCACCACCGTCAGCTCCTGCAGCCTGACGATCTCCTCGAAGGAGCGACCGAGGACCGAGTCCACGATGGCCCTCCACTCCACATCCGTGACCATCTTGCCTTTGTCCCCCAGCGCCTTCACCTGGGAGAAGATTTCCCTGATCTGGGCTTCGGAGGCCTTTATGCCCAGTCTCCTCAGCTCGGTTCGGATGGCGGCCGCTCCCACATGCTTCCCGAAAACGAACCTTCTCCTCTGCCCCACCAGCTCGGGGGAGAGGGGCTCGTAGGTGCCCGGGAACCTGAGCACCCCGTGGGTGTGGATTCCCGACTCGTGGGAAAAGGCGTTGTCCCCCACGATGGCCTTGTTGGGGGGCACGGGCACCCCCGTGAGCCTC
>CALJER010000025.1 GCA_938074535.1 uncultured archaeon | reverse complement strand
CCTTCCCTCAGAGCAGGGGAGAAGGAGCAGCCCTTTCCCTCCCTGAGGTGGTGCTGGGTGGAAGCGGAAACCCTGGACGGGCTGGTGTCGGAGCTGGGGCTCGAGAGGGTGGACTTCCTCAAGATGGACGTGGAGGGGGCGGAGCTGGACGTCCTAAGCGGGGGGAAGAGAACCCTGGGGATTACACGCAAGGTGGCCGTCGCCGCCTACCACCTCCGGGAAGGGAGGCAGACCTGGCCCGAGGTCGAGAGGATTCTGAGGAAGCACGGGTTCGAGACCCAGGTGACGGGGAAGAGGATCGTGAGGGGATGGAGGCCTAGTAACCCTTTCTCCATCCCTCCGTTGTCGGTTACCTTGAGGGCCACGATGTAAGTGCCGGCGCTGGCGTACCTGTGGGAGGAGTTTTGCAGGGTGCTCGTTTCTCCGTCACCGAAATCCCACGACAAGCAGACGACTGTGCTGTCGTTATTGATTGACTGGTTAGTGAACTGATAGTGTCTTCGGTAGTGGGGGAACCGGGGATAGCTGAACAACGCAGTGGATGGGTTGTTCGGCACCCTCACTACAGGGCCACTAAAGCTCCCGCTCGCGGGTAGCCTAGCCCTTGCCCCGTAGTTATCGCTCGCCGAAGGGGAAAATACTTTTAGGCTTTTTTGGCAAGAGGAAAGGGATGAAAGAGTGTTCGAGAAGCCGGCTAGAGGGAACAAAGAAAAAAGTTGTGGTTGGGTCTCCTCCCTGGCTTCTTGCCCCGGTCTTTTCGCTCTACTCTTGGCTTCATCCCCTTAAACAAGGTTTTTTGGCCATCCCCCTTTCCTCCGCTTACCTTGTTGTGACTGGGGGTTCCCGGATACTAGTTCCTCTGGGAAGGGCGAATGTACCTGGAGATTTCGCTGAAGTGTGCTCCGAATACTGGGATAGGCATTTTTGCGTGGAAAGAGGGGATGTGGTGCTCGATGTGGGGGCCTGGGTGGGTGATTTTACGATTCCTGCAGCTAAGAGGGCAGGAAGGGGAGGAAAAGTGATTGCGGTGGAGCCCCATCCGGGCAACCTCTCCTTTCTGAAGTACAATCTGGAGCATAATGTTAAGCTGGAAAACGTGAAAGTGATAGAAAAGGCTCTGTGGAGGCGGAAGGGGAGGATGAAGCTTTTTCTAGGCCAAGGCTTTTCGTCTTCAGAACACTCCTTGAGAGCAGGGGAAGGAGAGCAGTTGAGCGAGGCAAGCACCTATGTGTGGGTGGAAACGGAAACCCTGGACGGGCTGGTCTCGAGGCTGGGGCTCGAGAGGGTGGACTTCCTCAAGATGGATGTGGAGGGGGCGGAGCTGGACGTCCTGAGCAGGGGGAAGAGAACCCTGGAGATTACCCGGAAGGTGGCCGTTGCCGCCTACCACCTCCGGGAAGGGAGGCAGACCTGGCCCGAGGTCGAGAGGATCCTGAGGAAGCACGGGTTCGAGACCCAGGTGACGGAGAGGCGGATTGTGAGGGGATGGCTCGCCCGATAACGTTGCCCTAGTTCCGAAAGAACTACGATCCCCTAGTCTAGACCCACCAAGACGGGGAGGCAGACGTGTCCACTGACGAGATAGGGGGAGGATGGATAACCTTCTGGGTGCTGAGGGAGCGGTGGCCACGCATGGGATAGGTCCCGGGGAGAGAGATACAGTTGATGCTCTCCGAGGCCGAAAAGCCGGAATCCTGCCAAAGGGCCTGCGTCCAGTTCGACGGGTGTTTTGCTCTTCACCGAGAGGTTTCGCCACGTCCGCCTTTTTCTCGTTTCCTGGCCTTTGACCGTATTGCTGGCTCTCGCCCCCGCATCCGGACCTGCCGGTTCCGCGCTCCTGCTCTTCGAGGGATGTCGGGGGAGCCTCGACCTGTTTGGGAAATTATGAATCCGAACTCAAGCACCCATCCCGGAGATCGCCACTTTTATCATGGGGTCCGCAAGTGCATACTTATCGTCCAGTTTAACCGCGAACCCGTAATCGACGAGCTCGGCCAGGTAGCGGCTCAGCTGTTTGTCCGATATTACCCGTCCAAGCCTCGCCGTCAGCCCCCTCTTCACCTCCGACCAGCTTACGGGCGATGCAAGCATTCCGAGTGTGAAGAGGTACCTCACCCTCGCCGGGCTTCTCTGGGCAAGAAAAGATTCGAGTTCACCCCCGACCACCGCGGCCCCTTCCTGGAGGGTTCTGGCCATGGCCTCTCCGTGACCCGCCCTTAAAGCGTGATAACCGTAGCTCGTGAGCCAGCCGACGATTCCGTCGAACGTCCCCACGGCTTCCGAGAGCTCTTCCTCGCCTACCTTTCTACCCGCCTGCTCAAACCCAGCCCTCAGAAACTCCTCCGCCCTCTCCCTGGGCAGGCGCTCCATTTTGATTTCAAAGTACGGACGCCCGAAGAGGGATGCCCTCGGTTTTTTCCTCCCCAAGAACTGGTCGAGCACGCCGACCTCAGAACCAGCCAAGACCAGCTTGATCCCGTCCAAGTAGTCGTAAACGTGGGCCAGCAAACCGTCGAACCTCGGCAGAAACCTGAAGTCTTGAGCTTCATCCAAAGCGAGCACAACTTTTTTCCCTGTCGATTTTCCCCACTCGCTCAGCTTTTCCAGAGCATTCACGAGAACGGGGCGTTCCCTCGAGGCGAATTCAACCTTAATCCCCGAGATGGAGATCCCCCTGACCTTCCCGAGCACCTTTTTAAGTGTCCTGTACCTTTCCGCCAACCTCGAAAGCGAATCCGAGAGGAGGTCATAAATGTGATCCGGGGCAAAGGGGCCAAATGCCCTCGCATCCAGGAGGAGCCAGGGGAGCCCTGAGTCGGCCAAACCAACCCGGAGCAGTGAGGACTTCCCGGTTCTCCTCACCCCCCGGATCACGATCATCCTCGTCTCCGGTCTCTTCAACTCGCGAACCAGTGCCTCCATCTCCCGCTCGAAGTTGAAAAAGTCCTCACGGCGCTCCTTCACCCCCAGCTTGAAGTACATTTACTAACACCCCCTGCTATTAACTTACACCCCCTGCTATTAAAAGCAGTTGCCGGAAAGCTCACCGCCTCAAACGGCCACTCTGGGAGGGTCCAGCCCCGCCCAAGTTGGTCTGAGGCGGACCTCGCCGGTCGCCGCAGGTTACCGGGTCCGGCAGAGACGGCCGGGGCACATAACAGGGTTCTAGAGGAAGCGGTCGAGCGATCCTGGGGGCTCAGGGAACTGCGAAAGCTGGCCAACTCCTTGGCCAAGGAAGAGGGATGTGCTTCCAACGGGGGAGGCGGCCTCCCTATCGAACGCGACCCATGAGAAGTTTAAATCTTATCACCCTGCGGCCACGATGTTTTCACGCAGTGGGTTGGCCTTCCCCACCCTGAGCCTTCTCCCTCCCCGTGGTCCTGACCACCTCTTCACCCTCCCCACCAGCCAAGCCTGGGGGCTATTTCTCCTTATTTTCTCTCTTATTTCACTAAATAGTGAAAAATTTATATATTAATAAAAAGCAAAAGTGAAAAGAAATGAAAACCGAGCGGATTTACCGGGAACTCCTTTTGCGTTCTCTCTCCAAGGACCTTGTGATCCCGCAGGTGGAGCTGGCCAGCCGCTGCCAAGTGTCCCTGGGCCTGGTGAACAAGACGGCGAAAAGGCTGGAGGCTGCCCGTGCGGTGGAGATCACCAGGCAAGGTGTCCGGATTCTCTTCCCGGCCCGCATCCTGAATCTCTGGGCAACGGAGAGAAGGCTGAGCAAAGACGTGATCGCGGCCTTCCGCCTGGAACCCCTGGAAAGGGTCGAGCGGGAGCTGCCGAGGACCTCGATCCTCACCGCGTTCTCCGCCTGGCGCGCCTTGACCGGCAGGCTTCCGGCCGAGTATTTTCGCATCTACTTCTACATCGAGGAGGACGAAGAGTTCGGGCGCTGGCTCAAGTTCCGGGAGGCCAGGATAAGGAAAACGAACCCCAACGTCTTCGTGCTGCAGAGCAACGATCCGCACCTTTTGTCCGCCTCCAGGAAAGGAATCGCTCCCGTGCCGCAGATATACGTCGACATCTATTCCGCCGGCGGCCCGGAAGCGGCGCCCTTCCTCCGCGACATCGCCGAGACCCATCCGGAGTTGAGCTTATGGTAGAATTCTGGAGGGACGAAGCGGTCGAGCGCTCCTGGAG
Organism: uncultured archaeon; assembly: GCA_938074535.1. GTDB lineage: Archaea > Hadarchaeota > Hadarchaeia > Hadarchaeales > WYZ-LMO6 > WYZ-LMO6. The sequence goes on along the minus strand of CALJER010000025.1, from coordinate 3,063 downwards.
GGTACTCAGGGAACTGCGAAAGCTGGCCGATTTCGTGATCATAGGAGGGTGGGGGGTGTATTTCTGGGCACGAAAACTGAGAAGCCGGGACATCGATCTCTACATCCGCCAGGACGACTTCTACAGGCTTCAGGCCAAAGCGCTGGAAATCGGTCTCACCATCAGGCGCAACCCCAGACCGAAAAAATTTGAGATGCTTGTAAACGATGTCGAGGTGGATATTTACACTCCTTTCATGTGCGGCCTCGCCATCCCCTGTGCGGATGTTTTTCGCCGCCGTATGATCTCAAACCTAGAAGGGTTCAGCGTACTTTGGCCCGAGCCCCTTCTCCTCCTCAAAGCCCAAGCGGCGAGGGAGAGATGGGGTTCAGAGAAAGGAATGAAGGACCGGGTGGACATTATCTCCCTACTAGCCTTCGTGGACCTGAAGTACGAACTCCTGAAAGAGCTCTTCAAGAAGTATGACGGCAGGAAGCTCTTGCGCGAAACGATCCTGAAAACGCTGCGGGAGAGCAGGGCAGAGTACAGGGTGGTTGGACTGAGCTACGAGAAGGAGGGCAGTATGCTAAGACGGAGGGTCGAGGAAAATCTTCGCCCCTAGCTCCGTGAACTTGGCCGAGACTTTTCATCCAGCGCCCCCCGCATGGTCCCCGTCCCCAGCCCGAAAGGGTGGTCACCGGAGAGGAGGCGCTCGGGTCGAAACGAACCATCCTCCGCCGAAGGCGGAGCGGTTCGGGTGGAACGATGGAAGCGGTGCTTCAATCCCCGAGCAGCACGGCGTTCACCACGCCCTCCTGCCCGGGCCTGCTCACCACCCTGGCCCTCCCCAGCTCCGTCCTGATCACCGCCCCCCTGGTCACGATGTTCCTCCTGACGTAGTGGGGGTTGGAGGGGTTCTCCACCACCCCCAGGACCTTCACCACCGCGTACTTCCCCGTGCGGGGATCCAGGACGTTGGCCTTCTCCACCACCCTGAGCCTGATCTTCCTCCCTCCCCCCATGGTCCTCACCGCCACCTTCTTCTCCTTCTCTCCCACCACGGCGGGCACGTACTCCTCCCCCAGCTCCCTCTTCCTCTTCTCCCTCCTCCTCCAGATCCGCCCGCCGCTGGGCTTCCTCAGCGACCTGCCCTGCCACCTGCCCATACCACTCCCCTCCCCCTCCCCGGTTAAAAAGATGGATGCCCTTCCCCTTCAACCCACGCCGCACCCTTTTCCCTCGGGGCCGGCGGGTGGAGAGGAGAGCTTTTCCGAGAGTTAGGTTCTCCCCCTCGCTTCCTTCCCCAGTCCCTCCTGCAACCTCTGGTGGATGAGCTCCTCCTCATCCTCCAGCCCGAAATAGCTGGCGAACTTCCTGGAGGTCCTCAGCACCTTGGTGCGCCCCACCCTCCTGGCCTCCACGAACCCCAGGGAGATAAGCTGCCTCACGTGCTCGTACACGTGTCCCCCCCTGAGCCTGGCCAGCCTGGAGAGGTGAACGGGCTGCTCGTAGGCTATCAGGGCCAGGGTCTTCAGGGTTCCCCTCGAGGGCCTGACCTTCCTCACGATCCCCTTCAGCCTGGGAAGGTACTCCTCCCTGAGCCTGAGCATCACCGCATCCCTGCCGGTGCCCACCAGCTCGAAGGGGGAACCCTGGTTCAGTTCCTTCCTCAGCTCCTCCACCACCTTCCCCACGTAGGTCTCCGAGGAGGTCCCCAGCACCTCCCTCAGCTCCCCAAGCGTGAGGGGACGGTCACTCGCGTACAGGGCCGCATACACCAGCGACTTGTCCCTCTCCAGCCCCATTCCCATCCCTCACGGGCCTCACGTATATCTCCCCGAAGGGTTCCTCCTGCCTGAGCCCCACCCTTCCCCTGCTGGAGAGGAAGAGCAGGAGCAGGAGGGTCCTGACCGCCTCCTTCCTGGTCTTTTCCTCCAGAAGTTCCGAAAAAGCCACCTCCCCCCTCCCCTCCGAGAGGGAGAGCACCCTGGAGTAGAGGGCCTCCATGAACTCCTCTATCTTCAGGCGGAACTCGTTGATCCTCTTCACCAGCCTCTCCACCAGCCTCTTCTCCCGAACCCTGGGCGGGGGAACCTCCTTGAGGGCCTCCCTTAAAGCGGAAAGGAGCTCCTCCAGCCCCACCTTCCTTCCCTCGTGCCTGATCAGGAGGAGGGGACCTATCTCCGGCAGCTCGACCTCCGGGAGTTCCACCATCTCCTCCCCCTCCTCTCCCTTCCCGTTTCCAGCACCCTCCGACTTGAGCCTGAGGAGGGTGGAGGCGGAGAGCATGGCCCTCCCGGACAGCCTGAGGTCCACCCCGTTCTCGAAGATCCTCCTGGAGAGGGCGTCCATCACCACCTCTATGTCCACCTCCCAGGGATCCAGCTTCCCCTCCTGGACCAGGTGGAGGAGGATCTCGAAGGGCTCGTCCACCACGACCTCCATCCTATCCCCCGTACCTGGAGAGGTCCAGGGAGACCACCCTGGAGACCCCTCCCTCCATGGTCACGCCGAAGAGCCTGTCGGCCACGCTCATGATGGGGTCCTTGAGGGTCACGACGATTACCTGCGAGTTCTCCGAGTATTTCTTGAGTAGCCTGGCCACCCGGGGAACCTTCTCGTCGTCCAGGTGGGCATCTATCTCGTCGAAAACGTAAAAGGAGGCCGGCCTGAGCCTCTGCACAGCCAGGATGAAGGCCAGAGCGATGAGGGACTTTTCCCCGCCGGACATGGATCCCACCCTGAGCACTTCCTTCCCCGCCGGCCTCACCACCACCTCCACCCCTCCCTTGAACGGATCCTCCTCGCACTCCAGCACCAGCTTTCCTTCCCCCCCTGGCGAGAGCTCCGCAAAAATCTTCCCGAAGTTGTCGGAGAGCTCCCTGAACACGGAGAGGAAGGCCTCCCTCTTCTTCCTCTCTATCTCCTCCATGAAGTTCAGGATCACCCGCTTTTCCCTCTCCAGCTTGTCATGGGTCTCCTTCAGGGAGAGGTACTTCTGCTCCTCCTGCTCGAACTGCTCCACCGCCTTCATGTTCACGGGCTCCAGCTCCCTCATCTTGGCCTCCAGCTCACGCGCCTCCC
>CALJER010000024.1 GCA_938074535.1 uncultured archaeon | reverse complement strand
CAGGGCGGCTTCCTGGAAGCTCCTCGCCCCCGTGGGAACCACCAGGAGCTCCTGCAGGTCCGTGCCCCCCCCTCCGGCGTGCGCCCCCCCTCCCAGCACGTTCCCGAGGGGGAGGGGCAGGACGGAGCCCTTTCCGAGCAGGCGGTAGAGGGGAAGGCCCTTGGCGGAGGCCTCGGCCTTGGCCACGGCGAAGGAGAGGGCCACGGCCAGGTTTCCCCCTATCCTGGAGAAGTTGGGGGTGCCGTCCGCCTCCCTGAGGAAGGCATCCACCCTCCTGAAATCCAGCTCCATGCCCACCAGCCTGGGGGAGAGCTCCTTCTTCAGGAGGGTGAGGGAGGCATCCACCCCTCCCGGGGGGAAGGCCACCGCCTCATGCTTTCCCCTGCTCCTGCCGCTGGGCGCCGATCCCCTCCCGAAGCCCCCTCCTCCCCTCACCTCCACCTCCACCGTGGGCTCGCCCCTGCTGTCCAGGATCTTCCTTCCCCTCACCTCCTCGATCCTCATCTCCTGCCCCCGGGGAGGACGGGCTGGGGGAGGCAGCGCTCCACCTCCCTCACGAAGCTCTCCGCCATGTCCTTGGGGATGTAGGCGGCCCCCGAGACGTCGTGCCCTCCTCCCTCCCCCCCCACCGCCCTTGCCGCCTCGTTCATCACCCTCCCTATGTTGATTCCCAGGGAGGTCAGGTAAAAGGTGGCCCTTCCCGAGACCTTCACCTCATCTTCCCCGCTTTCAGCGAGCCCTATCAGGGGGCGATCGCCCTCCACGAGCCTGGATTCCAGCGCCAGGGAAAGCATCTCCCCCATCTCGGAGGGGGGCACCTCCCTTCCCACCCTCACGTACCTGGCCTTGGGGGTGACCTCGAAGCGGGGGAGGTTCCTGGAGAACCAGGCCATGTTCTCCAGCATTCTCCTCTGGTACCCCTGGAGCAGGAGGAGGCACTCCTCCCTCGCCTCCTCGTCCCCGAGGTTGGCGGCGAAGCCTATCTCTGGCCTCTTGTAGGTGTCGCTGGCGTCCAGGGCCACGGCCCACTTTCTGAGGTTGGGAAGGGAGCGGTCCTTCAGGCGGTAGACGGTTCCCCACAGCACGTCCCTCATCTCCTCCCCCAGTCCCAGCCTCTCCAGCAGGGCCTCGCAGAGCCTCCTCTCGCCCTCCTCCCCCAGCTCCTCCAGGGAGGAGGAGGGAGGGATCCCCAGCTTCTCGGGTATCTCGGCGGAGGCGAGGGAGTTCCCCGAGATTCCGGGGAGGTAGGGCCGGACGGAGATCCTGAGGCACTCCGAGGCGGGGACCCCCTCCCTGTCCAGCAGCTTCATCCCCTCCTTTTTCTCCACCACCCCCTCCTCCAGCGCCAGGCGGAGGAGGAGGGCGTTGACCCCCGTGAAGCCCTCGGGCAGCTCCTGCCTGTCCCCAAGCGCCCCCACCAGGGCCAGCCACACCTCCTTCCTCAGCCTCCTCTCCATCTTTTCCACCACGCTGTAGACCACGGTGGAGGCGCAGGCCTCCTTGGCCCCGTTGAGCCCCATCAGGTGCGGATTCAGGCAGAGCAGACGCGGATCCTGCGTGGGCTGCCCGGGATGGTGGTCCAGGATCAGCACCTCGTGCCCCCTGTTCGTCACCGCCCTCTCCAGGGTGGGTATCTCCCTGCTCCCCTGGTCGAGGAAGACGAAGAACCTCTCCTCCTCGCTTTTGCCCAGCTCCACCATCTCCTTGGAACCGTAGGGACGGGTGAACTTTACCCTGAAGGGGATGCCGCGCAGGTAGAGGTACATGGCGAAGAGGCTGGAGGCGGAGATTCCGTCGGCGTCGGCGTGGGTGAAGATCTCCACCGTCCTGTCCTCCAGCTTCTCCCGGAGGAGGGAGGCGACTTCGCCCGCTTTTTTCTCGAAGGCAGCCACCTCCTCCCTCAAAAGCTCACCTCACCTGACGAGCAGAGCGGCCTTCTCCCTTTCGTACTTCCAGTCCCTGGGCAGCTTTCCCACCCTCACGTAGTAGCGGGAGAGCTTCCTTATCCTCTGCTCCGTGATTTCCAGGGAGCGAAGGGAAACCTTGTCCTTTCTGTTCTTCTCCAGGTGCCTCTGGAGGCGCAGGGCCCTTCTCACCAGGTTGGAGAGGTCCTCCGGCAGGGGCCTCCTCACCCCCCTCTCCTCCAGGATCTGGGAGAGGCTCTTTCCGGTGGCCTTCTTGACGGAGCCCACCCCGTGGAGGTCCCTCAGGAGGAGGCCTATCCTGCTGGGAGGATGGCCCTCCCTGGCCAGCTTCACCACGAGTTCCTCCACCTCTTTTTCCCCGGTCATGCCCTCACCGGTTATTCCTCCTTATGAAGAAGGTACCACCTAAAGAACCCTTCTACGGCCTTCCCCCGGTGGGAGAGCGCGTTCTTTTCTTCCACCGACATCTCGGCGAAGGTCCTGCCGTCCCCCTCGTCCGGGACGAAGATGGGGTCGAAGCCGAAGCCCCCCCTTCCCCTCTCCTCCGTCGAGATCCTCCCCTCCGCCTTCCCCTCGAAGGTGAGGGGCCTCCCGTCCCTCCCGCAGTACCCCACGCAGGAGCGGAAGACCGCCCTCCTGTCCTCCACCCCCTCCATGAGCTTCAGCACCCCCCTGTTCCCTATGGTGAGGAAGACGTACTTGGAGTAGGGACCGGGAAAGCCCCTGAGGGAGGAAATGAAGAGCCCGGAGTCCTCCACGAAGCAGGGGGCCTTCAGGAGCCCGAAGGCCTGCTGCGCCCCCACCCTGGCTATGTCGGAGAGGCTGTCCGCCTGGATCTCCAGATAGGGGGTCCTGCTGTGCCTGAGCTCCACCCCGAACCTGGCCGCCAGGGCGCTCACCTCCCTGAACTTCCCCTCATTTCCCGTCACGAAGAAGAGCACCACGCTCCTCCCTCCCTATGTACCTCCCCCTCCTGGCTATCTCCTCTGCCCTCGCCAGCACCTCCCTCCCCCCCTTCCCGAACTCCCTCAGGTAGGCGGAGCAGATCTCCCGGTAGGCCTCCTCCGCTATCCGGAAGTGCACGCTCTGGAGGGCCCTCCTCAGCAGGTGGAGGTCCACCCCCCTGGCCTCCAGGGAGGAGGTGTACTCGCCCAGCCCGAAGTCCACCAGGTAGAGGTCCCCCCCCGGCGTGAGCAGGAGGTTGGAGGTGGTCAGGTCCCCGTGGACCAGACCCTTCCGGTGCAGGCGGGCCACGTACCTGCCTATTTCCCTGCAGACCCTCCTCCTCTCCTCCCTCCCCATTTCCTCCAGAACCTCCTTCAGGGGCCTCCCCTCCACGTACTCCATCACCACCCTCATGTTCTCCCTGTCCACCTCGTACACGGGAGGGGTGAGGACGCCAGCCCTTTTGGCATCGGAGAGGAGCCTGGCCTCGAGGGAGGTCCTGGCCTCCCTGAGGGAGAGGTCAAGCTCCCTGATCCTGTACCGCTTGGGGACCCTGTGCTTCACCACCACCTTCCCCTTTCCCAGCGGGTGGAGCGTGAAGTCCTCCACATGGAGCTCCGCTTCCGCCCCCCTCTTCAGCAGCATGCGACCTTAAGGAGTGAGAGGGTGCGGTTTTAACCCTACCGTCTCCAGGGGATGTCCACCTCGTCCGTCCTCCACCTCTGCCTGACCACGGCCTCCTCGACCCTCTGCCTCACCCCGTGCAGATGGGCCAGGAGGCCCGTCCAGCCTATCATCGCCCCGTTGTCCGCGCAGAACTCCGGAGGGGGGACGAAGAGGGAGGCGCCCCTGGCCCTGCACATCTCCTCCAGCATCTCCCTGAGCCTGAGGTTGGAGGCCACCCCACCCGTGAGCAGGACCTCCTTCTTCTCCGTGTGCGCCACGGCCCTCTCCGTCACCTCCGTGAGGGCGGCGAAGACGGTCTCCTGCAGGCTGAAGCAGAGGTCCCTCAGGTCCTCCCCCTCCCTGTGCCTGCGGAGGGCCTCCGTCAGGGGTCCGGAGAAGGAAAGGTCCATTCCCTTGACCACATAGGGGAGGGCGAGGTACCTCCTGCCCTGCCTGGCCAGCCGCTCCACGCCCGGCCCGCCAGGGGGGGAAAGCCCCGCCTCCCTGGCGAAGACATCCAGGCAGTTGCCCACGGGGATGTCCAGCGTCTCCCCGAAGACCCTGTACCTTCCCTCCTCGAAGGCTATCACCTGGGTGTTCCCCCCGCTCACGTAGAGGGTCACCGGATCCACCGCCCCGGTGAGCAGCCTCCCTATCTCCACGTGGGCGATGCAGTGGTTCACCCCTACCAGGGGCTTTCCCGTGAGCACGGAGAGGGCCCGGGCGGCCGTGGCCACCACCCTGAGGCAGGGACCCAGGCCTGGACCCGCGGAGAAAGAGAAGAGGTCCAGGTCGCGGAGGTCCACACCGGCCCTCTCCAGGGCCTCCTTCACCGCTGCCTTCACCTGCGAGGCGTGCGACCTGGCGGCCTCCCTGGGGTGGATCCCCCCCTTCTCCGGCCGGTACACCCTGGACACGTGGGAGAGGATTCTCCCCTCCGAGTCCACCACCCCCACTCCGAGCGTGTGGGCCGTGCCCTCCAGACCCAGGCAGAGCATCCTTCCCTACTGGGAGGGCGGGGATTTTAGGGGAAGGGATGATAGCTCTTAATATGCTCCCTACCCAGTGAGTCGATGGTGGTCTTCGACAGGAAGTCGGAGCCCCACACACCCTCCCTCCTCCGCGAGCTGGAGGAGAAGGCGAGGACCATCCGCAGGGATTCCCTGATCATGACCACGGAGGCCGGCTCGGGCCATCCGGGCGGTTCCCTCTCCTGCGCCGACCTGCTCTCCGTCCTGTACTTCCACCACCTTCGCTACGACCCCGCTAACCCTGCGTGGGAGGGAAGGGACAGGTTCATCCTCTCGAAGGGACACGCCTGTCCCGCCCTCTACTCCGCCCTCTCCCTCGCGGGCTTCTTTCCGCGGGAGTGGCTGCGCACCCTCAGGAGGCTGGGCAGCCCCCTCCAGGGACATCCGGACTCCTCCTCCACCCCGGGGGTGGAGGCCTCCACGGGGTCCCTGGGGCAGGGCCTCTCCATAGGGTGCGGCATGGCCCTGGCGGGCAGGCTGGACCGGAGGGAGTACAGGGTTTACGTCCTCATGGGGGACGGGGAGATGGATGAGGGGCAGGTCTGGGAGGCCGCCATGTTCGCCTCCCACCAGCGGCTGGACAACCTGGTGGGGATAGTGGACAGGAACAGGATCCAGCTCGACGGCTTCACGGAGGAGATCGTGGGGCTGGAGCCCCTGGCGGAGAAGTGGAGGGCCTTCGGATGGAACGTGGTGGAGGTGGACGGGCACGATCTCCGGCAGGTGGCGGAGGCGCTGGATGGGGCGGAGGGGGTGAAGGGAAAGCCCACGGTTCTCCTGGCCAGAACGGTCAAGGGGAAGGGGGTTTCGTTCATGGAGAACCAGGTGAAGTACCACGGCACCCCCCTCACCAGGGAGGAACTGGAGAGGGCGCTGGGGGAGCTGGGAGGATGAGGCCCTCGGCTTCCATGAGGGAGGCCTACGGCAGGACGCTGGTGGAGCTGGGGGAGAGGCACCCCGAGATCGTGGTGCTGGACGCCGACCTCTCCACCTCCACCCAGACCTTCCTCTTCGCTAAAAGGTTCCCGGAGAGGTTCTTCAACGTGGGAGTGGCGGAGGCCAACCTGATGGGGGTGGCCGCCGGCCTGGCCTCCTGCGGCAAGCTCCCCTTCGTCAGTACCTTCTCCGTCTTCGCCACCGAAAAGGGACTGAGCCAGTTCAAGCAGTCCATCGCCTACCCCAACCTGAACGTGAAGGTGGTGGTCACGCACGGAGGTCTCTCTGTGGGGGAGGACGGGGCCTCCCACTTCTGCCTCTGGGATCTGGCGGTGATGCGCTCCCTCCCCCGCACGACCGTGATCGTTCCGGCTGACGCCGTGGAGACCGAGCAGGCGGTGAGGTCCCTGGTGCGCCACAGGGGTCCTGCCTTCCTCAGGCTTCCCAGGGCCAAGACGGGGCTGGTGTACGGGGAGGGCTACACCTACAGGGGTGAGAGACTGGAGTTCAGGATAGGTGGGAGCGTGGTGCTGGAGGAGGGGGAGGACGCCACCGTGCTGGCCACCGGTCCGATGGTGGTGGAGGCGCTGGAGGCCTCCGAGGCCCTGAGGAAGGAGGGCCTGAGGGTGGGCGTGGTCGATGTCCACACGCTGAAGCCCCTGGACGAGAGGACGGTGCTGGAGGCGGCCTCGAGGACGGGCTTCCTGGTTACGGCAGAGGACCACAGCATCTTCGGGGGGCTGGGAGGGGCGGTGGCCGAGCTGCTGGCCGAGCGCAGGCCCACCCCCCTGAAGAGGGTGGGGGTGAAGGACGAGTTCGGGAAGTCGGGATCCTGGAGGGAGCTCTACGAGGCCTACGGCCTGACCTCCCGCCACATCCAGCAGGCGGTCAGGGAGGTGAGGGGGATGGCGAGATGAGGATCAAGATAGCTCCCTCCCTCCTTTCCGCGGACTTCTCCAGGCTGGAGGAGGAGGTGAAGGAAGTGGAAAGGGGAGGGGCCGACCTCCTGCACTGGGACGTGATGGACGGGCACTTCGTCCCCAACCTCACGGTGGGCCCCTCCGTCATCCGCTGCCTGAGGGACAGAACCGACCTCCCCTTCAACGTCCACCTCATGATAGAGCACCCGGAGAAGTACCTCGGGAGGTTCGTGGAGGCCGGAGGGGACATCGTGACGGTGCATGTTGAAACGTGTCGCGACCTCCGCCGCACGCTCTCCTCCCTGAGGAGGATGGGGGCGAAGGCGGGCGTGGCCCTGAATCCCGAGACCCCCCTCTCCAGCGTGGAGGGGGTGGTGGAGGAGGTGGACCTCCTCCTGGTGATGACCGTCCACCCGGGCTTCGGGAGCCAGAGGTTCCTGAAGAGCACCCTCCCCAAGCTCAGGAGGGCCGGCCGGCTGGTGAGGGAGAGGGGACTGGACCTGGACCTCGCCGTGGACGGAGGGATCTCGGTGGAGACGGCGCCCCTGGCGGTGAGGGCGGGGGCCAACCTGCTGGTGGCCGGCACCGCCATCTACGGGCAGAGGGACAGAGCGCTGGCCATCCGCAGGCTCAGGGAAGCCGCGTGTAGCACCGGATGAAGCGCTCCAGCGACCGGTCGTAGGTCCGCTCCACCTCCGGGGGGAAGAAGCACCCTGGAAGCTCCTTCCTGCCCCAGTGGTACCTCAGGCACTCGCAGCACACCCCTTTCCTGGAGCAGGGCTCGTAGGTGCAGGTGCAGCTCCTCAGGTTCTCCTTCAGGGAGCAGGTCCTCTCCTTCTTTCCGGCCATCCTTCCTCCTGCGGGGGGAGAGGAAAAAAGGCTATGCCAGGATCCCGTACCCTATGAGCCTCCACCTCCCTCCCACCCTCCTGCTCAGGGCCACCCTGGCGCCGGCAAAGGCGCAGACCAGGCGCGTGAGCTTCACCTCCGCCCTCTCCCCCTTCATCCTCACCACCGTGCCCACCGTGGTGGCGGTCCCCACGTTCAGGACCAGCTGCTCCCCCTGGGCCAGGGGCTTCACCTCCACCTCCTGGGGCAGGCCCACCACCCTCTCCATCAGGTGCACCTCCAGCTCCAGCGAGCTCAGGACGGGGGGCATCGCTCCTTCTTTCCCCACCACGCACCCCACCAGGCGGTCGGCCTTCGTGAGGGAGGGATCGAGGAGGGTGGAGACGCCTATCAGCCCCCCGGGCACGGCTTCCTCCAGCCTCTCCTTTCCCGCCTGGATGGAGGCCACCCTGCTCCTGAGGGGGAGGGAGGTTCCCCCCTCCTGGATCCCGGGCAGGATCTCTATCTCGTCGCCCACCCTCAGCCTGCCCTGGGAGAGCATCCCCCCCACCACCCCACCCACGAGCTCCTCGGGCCTGGTCCCCGGCCTGTTGGTGTCGAAGGATCGGGCCACGTACATCAGGGGCGGCCTGGAGAGGTCCCTGGGGGGGGTGGGGATGTTCTTCTCTATCTCCTCTATCAGGACATCCAGGTTGGCCCTGTGGATGGCCGAGACCGGAATCACCGGGGCTTCGGCGGCGAAGGTTCCGGAGAGGAAGTTTCTGATCTGCTGGTAGTGCTCCAGCAGCTTCTCCTTCGGCACCAGCTCGATCTTGTTCTGCGCCACCACCACCCTGTGCACCCCCGCGATGTTCAGGGCGGCCAGGTGCTCCTTCGTCTGGGGCTGGGGGCAGGGCTCGTTGGCGGCTATCACCAGCACCGCCCCGTCCATGATGGCCGCCCCGCACAGGGTGGTGGCCATCAGGGCCTCGTGACCGGGTGCGTCCACGAAGGAGACCCTGCGGGAGAGCTCCGTTTCCCCACCGCAGTACGGGCACTTCTCCTTGGTGCTGTACCTCCCGCAGGAGCGGCACCTCATGAAGGAGGTGTCGGCGTATCCCAGGCGGATGGTGATCCCCCTCTTGATCTCCTCGCTGTGCGTGTCCGTCCAGATCCCCGAGAGGGCCTCCACCAGCGTGGTCTTCCCGTGGTCCACGTGCCCTATCATCCCTATGTTCACGACGGCCTGGGGCATCTTCCCCTCTCTTTCCTCCCCTCTCTTAACCCTACCGAGGGCTCAGACCGACACCAGGGAGAGCAGGAGGTAGGAGGAGGTGAAGACCAGGGTGGAGGCCAGGACCGTGCGTCTGGCCGTGAGGAGGAACTCCACCTCCTCCCCTCCCGTCTTCAGGAGGGAGAGGTACCAGGCCAGGAGGAGGGAGAGCAGGAGGGAGGTGAAGCCCAGGGCCAGCTTGAGCAGCACCAGCTCCTCCGCCTCCACCATCCCCGGGAGGGGGAAGGGGGTGAGGCCGGCTCCCGCCGCCCTCTCCCTCACCAGCAGGGAGACCCCGGAGAGGAGGCCGGTGGCCCAGAGGGACATCGCGCAGACCAGGGGAATGAGGAGCATCGCCATCAGGCCAAGGTTGCCCAGGCTCTCGTCCATCTCCTCCCTGAACCTCCTCTCCACCCTCCTCAGCATCCCCAGGAACTCGCCGGCCAGCATGCAGGCCCTCCCCGCCGCCTGCTCCGAGGACTTCCTCACCTCCACGATGGTCCGCAGGAAGGAGCGCACCAGCGGGCTCCTGATCCTCTCCGCCAGTCTTCCCCTCCCGAAGAGGGCCTCCTCCACCCCCACCCCCAGCCTCTCCTGGGTCCTCGCCACCTCCTCCAGCTGCTTCGAGAGCTCCGAGCCCTTCATGAGCTCGGCGGTCTCCCTCAGGGCCTCCCCCATCGATTTGCCGTCCAGCATGCGGGAGCCCATGGTGCCCAGGGCCACCTCCCAGTCCCCCAGCTTCCTCCTCTCCTCCTCCCTGAGCCCCGCCCTCGGCCCCAGCGAGAGCGTGGCGTGGAGGCAGAGGGCCCCGGCCCCTCCCCAGAGCACCCATAGGGAGTCCCCACTTCCCACCCCCCTCCACAGGTGGAGGAGGAAGGGAGAGGAGAGGAGGAGGAAGAGGCAGAGGGGGGCCAGGAGGGTCAGCCGGTTCTTGGGGCCCGGGGGGAGCTCGGGAGGGGGAAGGGTGGGTGGTCTCCTCCCCCCGGCGTAGAGGCAGAAGATCCAGGAGGAAAGGAGGACCAGCAGGCAGAGGGGAAGGAAGAAGGGCAGGCCCAGTCCCATGCCGGCCATGCCGAAGAGGGGGGAAAGGCCTATTCCCACCACGATGAGAAGGGAGCCGAAGACCACGAAGGCGGCGGTGAGGGGGACCAGCTGCTCCAGTTCCTTCCTGAGGGATGCCTCCCTGCTCTCCAGCAGCCGCTCGGGCGCCCTGGAAAGGTCCCTGAGCCTCATGGCCTCCTCCCTCTCCCCGGTGGAGCGCACGAGGTCGAAGAGGGCGGTCCTCACTCCCTCGTCCACCCTTCCCCACCTTCCCGCCAGGTGGGTGAGAAGCTCCCTGGTGCTCCCGTACCTCCTCCGCTCCACCTCCACCATCCCCCTCCTCAGGTCCTCCGCCAGCCTCCCTTCCCCCTGGGCGGCCTGCAGCACGGCCCCCCTCAGGTCCGGGCGGGAGTGGAGGGCGAAGGAGAGGACCATCACGGTGTTCACCGCCTCCTCCCTCGCCCTGCTCAGCCTCACCCCCCGCACGTGGAGGGGGTGGAGGTAGAAGAGGAGGCCGAGCAGGAGGGAGGAACAGAGGGAGAGGGAGGGAAGGTACCAGGGGAAGGAAGCGAGCCCGCCGAGGGAGAGGAGGGCGAGGAGCAGGAGGGGAAGGAAGGGGAGGAGGAGGGAGGCGAGGAGGCCGGCCACGAACTCCCCGGGCCCCACCCCCACCTCCCGCAGGGCTTCGAGCGTGGAGGGGCTCAGCCCCTCCCCCCTGATTCCCGTCAGCCTCCCCCAGAAGCGGCAGTAGGAGCGGTACAGGCGGATGCCCGTGGAGTCCATCTCATCCTCCCCTCAGCCACCCGAGCCACTCCCTGAAGGTCTCCTCCCCCGCCCCCCTCTCCCTCACCAGCGACAGGTACCTGCCGTAGCTCCTGGTGACGCCCTCGAGCTCCAGCAGGGAGGGGTTCCCTCCGGAGAGCTCCACCAGTCTGGCCTTCACCAGGGCCTCCCAGAGGATCTCCTCCAGCGCTTCCTCCTCCTCCCTTCCCTCCCTCCTGCACACGGAGGGCACGAGCTCGCTCCCGCCCTCCTCGGGGGGGAGAAAGCGGAGGCGCCCCGCGGCCTTCCTCACCTCCTCCTCCCTGGGCCTGTGGGAGGAGAGCCTCCTTATGAGCCTCCCCTCCCCCTCCAGCAGGGAGAGGGGGGAGAGGAGGTCCTCCTTCCTGTCGTAGGAGAAGAGGTCCGAGTACTCCGGTTCCTCCCCTCCCGCCTTCCTCACCTCCGAGACCTCCACCACCCTCCTCACCGTTCCCTCCCTTTCCCTGAAGCGGGCGGTCCCCACCACCAGGTCCACGTGTCTGTACACGGCGGGGGGAAGGCCGAGGATGCGGCAGATCAGCTCGTACATCTCCCTCCTGCTCCTCGCGTGGAAGCTGCTCACCACCGGCTGGCTCCCCCTCCTGGCCGCGGCCCCCAGCGCCGCCCTCACGGCCTCCTGGGACCTGACCTCGGCGATGAACCAGTGGGCCGGTCCCCCCCTGAGGAAGGCCTCTATCTGCCTCTCGAGCTCCTCGGGCCTCCTTATCCTCACGTTCTCCACGGAGTAGCCGCACCTCGCCAGCTCCTCCACGTGCAGCTCGGGCGTGTCCTGGAAGCAGATGAGGTGGTGCTCCCTCCCCACCTCGGGCAGGAGGCTCTCCAGCAGGCTGGTCTTGGCGCTCCCCACCTCCCCTATGATGAAGGCCGAGGCCCCCTCCCTCACCGCCCAGGAGAGGAAGGAAGAGGCCAGGGGGGTGAGGCTCCTGCGCTGGAGGAAGAGGGGCTGGGTCCAGGTCCTCTCCCTCCTCTTCCTCACCGCCATCCCCACCCCCTTCCCCCACAGGGCCGGATCCCTCGCCAGGAAGATCCTGAGGCCGAGCTCCTCCACCTCCGCGTCCAGCTGGGGCCTCACCTCATCGAAGGAGGTCCCCATCCTGGAGGCCAGCCTCTCCGCGAGGGAGAGGAGGAAGGAGGTGGAGCAGTGGATGCCGGTCTCGCACAGGTCCCACCTCTCGTGGATCACCCTCACCGGCTGGAGCTCGGGAGGCGAGGGGAGGAGGAAGTCGGTGAGGTGCTCGTCCCTGCTCAGGGCCTCCAGCACCCCGTAGGAGGTCCAGGAGGAGAGGAGGGAGGAGAGCCTCTCCAGCTCCTCCGCCGGGTACCTCCCTCCGCCCTTCTCCAGCAGGGCCCTCCTCCACCCCTCCTGCAGCTCCTCCAGGGAGGCGGGCTCCTCCAGGAAGACCTCCTCCAGCAGCTCCATCTCCTCTTCGGGCAGGCGGAACTCCGGGAGCTCGAGCTCGTAGAAGGGGAGGGGCGAGTCCTCCCTCCTGTGGATCCTCACCCTTCCCCTTCCCCCTCTGAGGGTGTAGGCGTCCACCACCTTCCCCCTTTCCCGGAAGGGCAGGATGAAGCAGTCGGCGAAGAAGGGACGGAGGACCTCCCCTGAGCTCCCCCTCCACAGGCGGCTCAGGCGGCGGTACTTTCCCTCCAGCTCCTTCACGAAGGAAGAGAAGCGGGAGGTGCACTCCAGGCATTCCTTCCTTTTCGGTTTCACCCGGAGGGCGGGAACCTCCATTGTCCTGAGGAAGGAAGCGAGGGAATCCCCCAGCAGCCTCTCCCTCTCCCCCCTGCACTCCCTGCATTTCTTCCCTTCACCGGTCCCCAGCCTGCTCCGCTCCTGCAGGAGGGGACGGAGGGACCCGAACTCCTTCAGGAAGGAAGAGAGGAAGGGATAGAGGCGGTGGTAGGGGCGCTTGAGCACCACCCCCTCCACCTCCTTCCCCAGCAGGGGGATCAGGACGCACTCCCTGCAGGAGGGATCGAGGAGGGTGGCCCTTCCCGGGCAGGAGCGGCAATCCACCTCCGCCAGCCTGAGGGGACCGGAGAGCCCCACCCTCATCCCCTCGGGTCCGGTCTTGGTCCCCATAACTTCTCCCCTCTTCCCCCGCGCTTTTTGTGGGTTTTGGGAGGGCTTTTTAGCGGGGTGGAGAGGGAAAAGAGATGGACCTCCCCCTCTACTTCCTGTTCGGGGCCCTCACCGCTCTTCTTCTGGCCTCGGCCTTCCTTTTCCAGCTCACCGCCCAGGCCAGGGAGGCGGTGGACGAGCAGGCCTGGGGGCTGCTGGAGCGCCTGGCGCGCCTGTCCTTCTCCCTTCTTCCTGGGGAGGAGACGAGGGTGGAGCTTCCCCCCTCCCTGGGAGGCTGCGCCTACGAGTTCCGGGTGGAGGAGAACGCCCTCCGCGTGAGGATCCTGGACGGGGTGAGGGAGGGGAAGCTCTACTCCCTCGAACTCGCGGGGGAGGTGAGGGTGGAGAACTCCTCCTTCGGGGAGGCCGTCTACCTCAGGAGGGAGGTGGACGCCCTGGTCCTTTCCTCCTCGCCCCTTCCTTCCGGCTCCCCTCCCTCCCCTCCTCCACCTTCCTCCCTCCTTCCTCCCCCCTTCTACTCCTTCGCCAAGGAGAACCCGAGGGCGGCTGCGGCCCTCCTCCTCTCCTTTTCCCTTTGCGGGGAGCCGGAGGGATATGCGGGAAAGGGGGAGGACGTGCTGGTGAGGGTGGGCGGCCGGTGGATGCGGGCGGCGGGGAGGGAGGTGGGGGAGAGGGTGGGGGAGGTGGAGAAAGCCTGGGTGGTGGAGGAGGTGGAGGAGGTTTGCTGGGAGGGATCGTGGGAGAACTGCCCGCGCGTGGGCGAGGCCGTCTCAGGGGGATGGGCCCTCACCCCTTCCCAGGCCCTCTCCGAGTTCCTGGGGAGGGCGTGGAGGTGGGAGAAAGGTGCGGTGGAGCCGGAGAACCTCAGGTGGAGGGCGGCCGCGGTCACCACGGCGGTTGGTTCCTTCCCCGCCTGGCGCTTCGAGTTCGGCTCGGGGGGGAAGGGCTTCTTGGTCTACTACAGGATGCTGAGGTGGTGGTACCTGGAGAACTCCCCGGGCTTCTTCATGCAGAGCGAGCCGCCCCTTGAGCCCCTTTAGTGCGCCGGCAGGGAGCCCGCGTTTGCCCGTCTGGTGCCGTGAGTCGCCGCAGGCCCGATTTCGAATCTCTTGTACCGAAGCATGGCGACGGACAGGGAGAACGGGGAAACGCTGACCAGCGAAGCTTCATGCACTTCGACATGAGCCTGAAAGTTGGAGCCAGCCCCCAGCCTTCCTTCCCGTTCTTTCCCCGTGGGACCGTCTCCCTTTGCCCGCCCGCAGGAGTGGGTGAGAGACCTCTCGCCACCTCCCCCAGCCCTCGGGCTTTTAGCCGTGCTGCACCGCTCTATCCCGAAAATCCCAGAGCTCCACCTCCACCCTCTCCCCCTCCTCCACCACCTCCGTGTCTTCCGGGACCAGGAAGAAGCCGTCAGAGGCCGTGAGGGAGCTGAGGATCCCCGATCCCGTCACCCTCAGGGGCTCCGCCCACCTCTCCCCCCCTCTCTCCACCAGCCTCACCCTCACCACGTCCACCCTCCCCAGGGAGGAAGCCACCTTCCTGCTCAGCCTCGCCTCCACCTTTCTGAGCCCCCTGTCCGGGGGGAGGCCCTGCATGGAGCGGAGGAGGGGCCTGACCAGGAAGGTGCAGGAGATGAGGCAGGCGGCCGGAAAGCCCGGGAGGCAGAAGACGGGTTTCCCCCCCACCCTCCCGAAGGCCGTGGGCCCTCCAGGCCTCAGGTTCACCCCGTGGAAGACCAGCTCCCCCTTCTCCCCCACCAGCTCCGGCGCCAGGTCCTCCTTCCCGACGGAGCTTCCCCCGGAGATCAGCACCACGTCGCCTTTCCTCGTTCCCTCCTCCAGCCTCCTCTCCAGCTCCCCCCTCTCGTCCGGGCACCTCCCCAGCCCGAGGGGGAGGGCCCCGCAGGAGCGCACGGCGCAGGCCAGGGAGTAGGAGTTTATGTCCGGGATCTCCCCCCTCCCCAGCCTTTCCCCGGGCTCCCTCAGCTCGGAGCCGGTGGAGAGGATGGAGACCCTGGGCCTGCGGAAGACCCTCACCTTTTTCATCCCCAGGCAGGCCAGCATCCCCACCTCCTGCGGCCCCAGCCTCCTCCCCCCCTCCAGCACCCTCTCCCCCCTTTTCACGTCCTCCCCTCTGGCTGAGACGTTTTTCCCCGGGGTGACGGGGGTCAGCACCTCTATCTCCCTCCCCCTCCTCCTCGTGTGCTCCACCATCACCACCGCGTCCGCTCCCTGGGGGAGGGGCCTCCCCGTCATCACCTCCACGGCCTTTCCCGGGCCCACCCTTCCCTTCACCACCCTCAGTCTACGGGGGGAGTTCTCCCCGGCCCCGAAGGTGTCGGAGGCCCTCACGGCGTATCCGTCCACGGCGCTCCTGTCGAAGGGGGGAAAGTCGGTGGGGGAAAGGAGGTCGTCGAAGAGGACCCTCCCGCAGGCTTCCTCCAGCGGGATCTCCTCGGGCCCCAGGCGTCCTGAAGAGGAGAGGACGAGCCTGAGGGCCTCCTCCACCCGCAGGTACTCCCTGAACCCCCTCCACCTACTCCCTGGCATGCTTCACCAGGTGACCCAGCTCGGGGAGGAGGAGCTTCATCCCGGCCTCCACCGAGGAGGGAGCCCCGGGAAGGCAGCAGATGAGTTTCCCCCTGCTCACCCCGAAGATGGACCTGGTGAGGAGGGCGGGCGTCCCCACCATTTCGTATCCTATCGCCCTCAGCCTCTCCCCGAAGCCGGGGAGTTCCTTCTCCAGCAGGGGGCGCACGGTCTCCACGGTCACGTCCCTCCTGGTGATGCCCGTGCCCCCGCAGGTGAGGACGACGTCCACGGCTGGATCCTCCAGCCGCCTCTTCACCGCCCCCAGGATGAGGGAGGGCTCGTCGGGGACGAGGTCCCTCACCACCTCGTGTCCCTCCCTCCTCAGCTTCTCCTCCATGATCCTCCCTGAGAGGTCCTCGTCCCTCCCCTCCAGCCAGGCCTGGTACCTGGAGTCGCTGATGGTGATCACGGCCACCCTGAGCCTCGCGGGCGCCGCCCTCCTGTGCTCCTCGAAGCCCATCTTTTCCCTTCCCGCTTCCCTTTATATGTGGTCTCTCATTTTTCCCTTACATAAGCCCACGGGTCCACGCTCCTCGCGCTGGTGGGGGGAAGAGGACAGCCGGCTCCTGCGCGGGGCCTGCGGCGGTCGGAAAGGGCCGGCTCCGGAGCTCTCGGCAGGGTGTGGGAGCCATCCTCGAGTTCTTTTCAGCCCGCCTGGTTGGGAGCCGGGCCGGGTGGCGGGCCTAGGGGCCCTTGCTCTTCTCCACCACCCTCACCTCGGTGATGCGGGTGTCGGGGTACTGTCCCCTCTCGTCCTTCTCCAGGCCCTTCACCATGTCCCAGACGGTGAGGAGGGCGGCCGTCACCCCAACCAGCGCCTCCATCTCCACGCCCGTCCTCGCCACGGTCTTCACCTCTACGGTGGCCTTCACCCCTTTTTCGAAGGGCGTCACCTTCGCCTCCACGTGGGTGAGGGGTAGGGGGTGGCAGTGGGGGAGGAGCTCCGAGGTTTTTTTGGAGGCGAGGAGGGCCGCCAGCTCCGCCGCGGCCAGCGGATCCCCCTTCTCCACCCTTTTCTCCACGATGGCCCTCACCGTTTCGGGCCTGAGCAGGAGCTCTCCCTCGGCCCTGGCGGTCCTCGCCACTTCCTCCTTCCCGCTCACGTCCACCATTCTGGTCATCTTCTCCCTCTTTTCTTCCCTCTCCTTTAACTTTTCGGGAGTTTGTATTACCATATTTAATTTTAGTATTATCAACTCCTTCGTTTCGTCTTCCGACGAGGGTTCTTTCGTTTTTCAACGAGCTTTTTCCCGCCTCCTTCCCGCGGCGGGAGGCTCGAAACCCTTAAATAGCCTACTCTTGAGAGCTTAAACCGAAAAAAAGGAGGAATAGAAAATGAAGGAAAAAGCGGCGCTAGCGATCGCAGCGTTGATGCTAGCTTCTCTAGCGATGGGAGTCACGATAGGAACGACCACCGCGGTCACCGGGGCGCACACGCCCCAGGTCTCCGTGGACAAGACCAAGGTTCCAGGAGGCTTCAGCGGCGTTTTCACCTTCACCGTGACCAACGCCGAGGGGTCGACCCACGCCATCAAGCAGGTGCAGCTTACCCTGCCCTCCGGGTGGAACGGGGGCGCCCCGCTGAAGAAGGTTCCGAAGGACAACATCGTCCACTGT
>CALJER010000023.1 GCA_938074535.1 uncultured archaeon | reverse complement strand
CTCCAGAGAGCTGGGTGAAAGGCGACAACTACTATGAAAACATAAGCTTCAGCGGTGCAACCGTAAACATACCTTACGAAAGGGCTTTCGACATCCTGGTCGTGTACAAGATCAGGGGGGACAACGTGGCTTACATGAGGTTCGAGAACACCTATGAGTACATCAGAATCACGGGCACTTTTTCCAGGACCGAAAACAGGCTAGAGGCTGGGACGGACTGGGCAACCACCTGCCCCTGGCACACCGAAAATGTTACCTATGGAGCGGTGGGCAAAAATTATCCATCCTCCTGGCTGAGGATGTACAACTACATCGATAACGGCGGCAACGGCTTCAAGCTACCGGCCGGAGGCTCCATCAACATCGACCCGCTGACCATCTACACCTGGAAGTAAGCCTGGACCACCGCAACCCTTTTCTTTTTTTCTTTCTTTTTTCTTTCTGTGAGTTACCCCAGGCTGGCGGCCCTGACCCTCCTCCTGCTCCTCTCCCTCCTGCTTCTCCTCCGCCTCCCTTCCCCTCCCCCCAGGGACACGAGGGACTGGACGAACGCCTTCCTGGGCCATCGGGCCCTCCTCGACCGGAGAATCTGGTTCCTAACCCTGATGGGGAGCAGCATGTACCCCTCCCTCACCGAGAACGACCTCCTGCTGTGCGTGGAGGAGGATCCGGCCGGCCTCAGGGTGGGGGACATCATCGTGTACCTGTACGAGGGCACCCTCGTGGCCCACAGGATCGTGGGACTGGGGGAGGGTGTGGTAGTTACGAGGGGAGACTCGCCGGAGGCCTGGGAGGAGCACAGGGTGGGGTGGGAGAACATCCTGGGGAGGGTGATGGGGGTCCTCCCAAGGTAATAATACCCCCCTCAGAGAGGGGATGATGGCCGGAGAGCTTAAGTGGGGGATGGACAGGTACTGGCGCCTTAAGAGGAGGCTCAGGCAGCTCTCCCCCCTCCTCCTGGTGGTTCTCGTCCTCGTATCCCTGCTGCTGCTCCTGCCCCGCTCTTCCTCCCCTTCCCCCTCCGCCGACAACTGGCCCAAGGCGGTGGTGAGGGGGCCCACCTTCACCATAGCCGGGAGGAGATCCACCCAGCCCCTCGCCCTCCCCAGGGGGGGGCTCACGGGAATAGAGAACATCTACCTCATGAAGCACGGTAGTTACTCGCCCTACGAAAATCTTGCCGACAACTCCCTCAGGTGGCTGGGCGTGCTCTCCTACAGCGGACAGGTATTGACTGTGAAGGCCAACGAGGTCTTCGATCTCGTGGTGGCCGTGAGAGCGAAGGCCGACAGGGAAAACCTGGCCTACGCCGTCAAGGAGAACGTGAAGGTCTGGCTGGGGACCAGCGGGGCCTTCACCATCCCTTTCGACTGTGCTCCCGACGAGAGGGAATACGTGTTCTACAGCGAAGGGTACGGAACAGCCGACGGCTACCTCAGGATGAACGTGGTTTGGGACAACGACGGGGAGGGCTACGCCCTCCTCCCCGGGCAGGAGCTCTGGATAGACAACCTCATCCTGGAGCTCTGGGGGTGAAGGGGTGAGAAAAGAGACCGTCCTGAACCTGCTGATCCTCCTCCTGCTTGGGGTGGTCACCTTCCTGTCCGTCCTCCACCTCTCCAGGCGCTCCCAGGAGCTGGAGAACAGGACGGAGTGGTTCGGGGGGTACACGGCCTTCCTGGACCGAAGGCTCCACCTGCTCGGGGGGGAGGACTGGGGGATGGGAAAGACGGTGGGGGAAAACGACACGGTGATCTGGGTGGAGGTGGACCCTTCCCTCCCGAAGGTGGGCGACCTCATCCTCTACCGAGAGCCTGGCTCCGGGAGGCTGGTGGTCCACAGGGTGGTGGAGGTGCTGGGGGGCTCCTTCAGGACCAAGGGAGACGCCCTCCCTTCCACGGACAACTACGTGGTGGAGGAGCTGAAGGGCCTGGTGATAGGGATCATCTACTCCCGGTGAGACGAGCTCCCGAGAACCTTTTTTCTCAACCAACCAAGTATGGTGATGGTAGAGGTGGAGTTCAGGAAGATACTCAGGCGGTGGGTGGAGAGGCCCGAAGCCTCCCTGCTCCTCTCCTCCCTCCTGGTCCTCCTGCTGGGAGGCTACCTGCTGGACGCGAACCTCATCGTGATGGCCTTTCTCATGTGGCTCAGCCTGGCCGTGGCCCTCGACCTGGTCTCCTCGGACCTCCCTCCCCGGCTCCTTCCCCCCCTGCCCGTTTCCTTCCTCTTCGGCCTCCTCTTCGTGGTGGGTGCCCTGCGCTCCTTCTCCAGGGGCATCTTCTCCTGGGAGGTCTGGGCGCTGCTGGCGGCCGGCCTCCTCTCCCTCCGCTCTTCCCGGAAGTGGATGGGGGGGAAGCGCAGGAGGAGGAGGGTCTGGCAGTGAAGGCACACGGGGGCAGGGGCGCCTCTGTGGAGATCACCGTCCCAAAGCCCGTCACGCGGGAGTGAGCGTCGGCCGGGGGAGCCGCACCGAAGAAGGAGGGGACTGTGAAAGTCTATCCAGGACCAGTTTGGATTGCGCGCACGCGCACAGCGCCATTTAGGCGAACCTTTGGTAGCCGACTCGAGTTTTTGTTTGGTGTCAAACCGGCTTACCTTCATCTACTTCCATCATCCACCTCCAGACGGGTCTGTAGACTATCCTCTTTCCCCCAACACTCTCCTCCCCCTCCTGGTCGAAGGTGAGGATCAGACCCTCCCTCAGCCCGAATTCCCTCATCGCCAGAAGAAGGGGCTCGACCTCCCTCTTTTCAACCTCAGGCGTTACCTCCCAGCACGCCTGAACGAGCTGCTTCACCCTCCTTCCCTCCTTGATCACGAAGTCCACCTCCCGCTGCCTGTGATCCTTCCAGTAAAATATCTCCCACTCCCTCCTCCAGTAATCCCTTCTCCTGGCGAGCTCCACCGCAACCGCGTTTTCCATGAGCCTTCCCCTGTTCTCCGAGATTCTGAACCCGGCTGCGTTTGAGAGCCCGGTGTCGATCGAAAAGATCTTCTTGGGGGCAAGTGCCGACTCCTTCAGCTTGGTGGAGAAGCGCTCGAGCTTGAAGACAAGGTAGGAGCTCTCGAGAAAGGACATCCACTCCAGAACGGTGTTCGCGCTTCCGAGCGAGAGCATCCGCTTCAGCCTGTTGTAGGTGATCTCCGCGCAGGGATTCGAGATGAGGTACCTAGCGAGTTCCTTCAGCTTCGATTGGTGCCTTATCCGGTACCTCTGGACCACGTCCCTCTCGACGATGTCCCTGAAGTTCTCGAGGAGGAAGAGCCTGCCCAGCCTGAGGGCTGGGGGGAACCCGCCGACCTCCAAGTATTCCTGCCAGTGCCTCTTTATCAGCGCCACCCCGCGCGTCGAGTAGAGGTCCTCCCTCCTGAAGCCCACACCCCTGTACGTCAGGAACTCCCTGAAGCTGAAGGGGTAGAGGACGAAATCCAGGTGCCTGCCGGTCAGATGGGTGGATAGCTCCCTGCTCATCAGCCTGGCGTTGCTTCCCGTGAGCACCACCCTCCTGGCGGGCAGGACCCTGCCCACGAACCTCTCCCACCCTTCAACGTTCTGGATCTCATCAAAGACGAGCGTGTCCACTTCACCCTTCAGGGAGCAAATGGCCTCAAGCACCTTGTTCAGCTCCTCCGCCTTCATGGCCAGCCTCTCGTCCTCGAAGTTAACGTAACCAAAGTTTTCCTTCCTGGCCAGCTGAAAAGCGAGCACCGATTTCCCGCACCTCCTTGCCCCCGTGATGATGTTCGCAACGCCCTTCTCGAACTCCCTTCCTATTCCCCGGTTTTCCCTCTCAATGATGTTCTCGGAAGAAAACACCTTTTCCATCTGCTCCTCCCTGTCCACGATGGCCGACTTGATTTCCTCCACCGAAGGCATCAATTTTGCTAGTGCTAAGTTTTTAAAAATCTTTGCATTACCAGTGAAAGGTCTTCGCCTGCTCCCGACGGCCGGCTTCCTGGCTGAGCTGAGCGCTGCTGGCGGCCGGCCTCCTCTCCCTCCGCTCTTCCCGGAAGTGGATGGAGGGGAAGCGCAGAGGAGGGTCTAGCGGAAGCGAACGCGGTGCAGGAGGGGCCGGCGGGTGGGTTTCTCGGCCAGGAGGGCAGAAAAGATCACCGCCCCGTAGAGGAAGCCCAGCACGTGGGACTGGACGTTGGCGGAGGGGGAGACACTGAAGAAGGAGGAGGGGTGGAGCAGGAGTTCCAGGGAGAAGACCAGCAGAACGGCGGCGGCGGGGAAGGAGGCGAAGAGAAGGGGGAGCCTGAGGGCGGGATGCCTGAGGGAGAGGCGGGAGAAGAGGAGGAGGTTGTAGATGGAGGAAACCAGCAGCATGCCCATCACCGCGTAGACCATGCCCGAGGAGCCGCAGGAGGTGGAGTTGGAGCCGGAGAACACGCGGGAGAGGAAGTCCGCCAGGTTCACCCCCGCCCCCGCGAGAAAGAGGGAGAGGGTGAAGGCCAGACTCAGATCCCTCCTGGCCTCCACCCTGCGGGGGAAGTGGAGGAGGGCGAAAAGGAGGGAGAAAAGCAGGAGGGAGAAGAGGTTGGAGAGCAGGTGGTCGGCGTCGGCGTGGGTGAAGAGGGCGGTGAGGATCCCCCACGGATGGGACCGGGAGAGGGAGAAGAGGGGGAGGAGGGAGGGAAAGAGGGAGGTCCAGAGGAAAGAGAAGAGACTGAGGACGACCACCACCAGGACGGCCTTCCCCACGTCCTCGAAACCCACCAGCCTGCCCCTGAGCCCCATCCCTCCCCCTCTCCCCCGCAGGACTTAATAACTACGAAAAGGCGCAAGCATACCCACTTCCGCAACAAGCTCCGACCACGGTTTGCTCCTGAAATTGGTGGGTGCGAAGGTGGGGAGGAGTCCCTCAGGCCCTCAGCCGCACCCTCACGCAACCTTGTTCAGCTTTATCCATTCCCTGAAGAGGAAGTCTTCTATTCGGTTCTGATAAATCAACCCTTTTTCCTGTAGGGCATCCACCGCTTTTTTGAGATGCGCTGCCGTTTTGAGCCCGTATTTTTCTATCAGCTCCATCTTCGGAGCGAAACTTCTGTCCTCCACAGCCATTGCAACCAGAAGCCTCCTCTGGTACTCGCTCTTTATGCTCCTCCATATCAGGTCGTACCCCGAACCGAAGGACGATATCAAGTTTTCCATCGCCCTCCTCACCTTCACGGTGTCAACGTCCCCACCGATGTTCCACGCTTCATGACACAGCGCCTGCACGTAGAAGGGCACTCCTTCGCTGAAGTCTAGGATGAAATCCACCGCTTCCTCCTCTATCTTCCTGCCCGTCTCCCTGAATCTCCCCACCACGAACTCCTCGAGTTCTTCCCTCCCTATCGGCCCCAGCCTCATCATCTTTCCAAACCTGTAGAAGGGTCTTTCCCTGTTTTCGAAGATCAGCGAAATCAGGTGCCTTTCGCTTCCCGAAAACAGATAGGTTACCTTCCTGTGCTTCTCCATCACAGCCCTCATCATCCTCTCCATTTCGATTCCGTCCAGCCTTTCTACCTCCTGGAACTCGTCGAAGGCCACTATGAGCTTCCTTCTCCCCCCCATCCTTTCAGGGAGCTCCAGGGCCTCCTCCAAAAGCTCCCTCTTCTCCCTGAAGACGGGCTCGACCCCCACCCTTCCCTCCCCATCCACAAAGGCCCTCACACTTATGCGGGAGAAGAACTCCCTCACCTCCCTGGCAAGTTTTTCCAAGGAGGTGTAGGATTTTCTCACTATCTCATTTATGATCAGTCTCGCCAGTCCTTCCTTCGTGCTCGCATTCTGAACGTTTATCCTCACGCACACCGCACGGTTCCCCATCCTTCTGAAGATCTCCTCTATGAGCGATGACTTTCCCATCTTCCTCGGGGAGTAAAGGATCACGTGCTGCCCGGAGAGGAGGTCGGATTTCAGCTCCCTTATCTCACCCTCCCTGTCCACGAAGTGTTTTCCCGTTACGATCCTCCCGTATACGAAAGGGTTCTCCATGTCCCAAAGAAGGAAGGCGGCTTTTCTTATAACCTTTTGGTTATAACCTTTTGGTTTTTTAGCTCTCATACTAACCCCCGGATCGAGGGAGCTCAGCTCCTCGGGCTCGGCGGCTAAATCTTGAGGGGTTCGGGAAAGGCCCGGGCAGCCGCAGGAGGTGGAGCCGGAGCGCCCCCCCCTACGGAAGGTCCTACCCGGAGATAAGGCTGGACCGCTTCCCAGAGGAAGGGTTCCTGAGGGAGGGCTTCGAGCAGCTGGGAAAAAGGCGCCCGAGGACCTCCTGAGGTATACGGTGGAGAGGCTGGACGGCAACCCCGGATGGCTGACCTACTTCGGTGTGGAGGCCCTCAGGAGGGGAGCCAACCCAGGAACCGTGGAGATGGTGGTTGAGAAGAGCAGGGGGCTGAGGAGGGAAGAGCTGGAGAGGTTCCTGAAGGGGAGGGAGGTGGCGAGAAAGAGATACCTCCTCATCCTGAGGAAGCTGGCCGAGGGTGAGAGCCGGTGGGGGGAAATAAAGGGCTGCCCGGAGAGCAAGGAGGGAAGGACCCTCCCCGACCGCATCCTGGCCAACCTCCTCGAGAACCTGGCGGACGGACTGATCCTCAAAGGGGAGGAGAGGTGCTCCCTCCCCGATCCCGTGCTCGCCCGGACCGCGAGGAGCCTCTGAGCACCCCCTCCAGCCTCAGCTCCGCCTCCTTCTCCAGCTCGGCGGCGGGGGCCACCTCCAGCCAGATCCTCTGGGTCTGCCCCCTGGGATGGAGGGTGGCCGCCTCCACCTCCAGGATCCCCAGCGCCCCCAGCCTGCGCAGGTGCCCGAGCATGGTGGAGTGGTGCCTGGGTTTCTCCCCGTGCTCCTCGCACACCACCTCGTATGCCCTCCTGAGCTCCCCCGTGGTCAGCTGCCCGGCCTTCCTCAGCCCCCTGGCCGCCGCCAGCAGGAGGAGGAGCTCGTGGAGGGAGAGCTCCGAAAGGACCTCCTTCCTCAGCTCGGGGTAGAGGGAGGCCCTGGCAGCCCTCACGTGCTCGGGCAGGACCATCCTCTTCCCCTGCTCGTCCGCCAGCATTCCCGCCCTCAGGAGGAGCTCTATCCCCATCCTGGCGTCCCCCGTCCTGGAGGCCATCTCCGCCGCCAGCTCGAGGCTCTCGTCGGGGAGGGCCCCCCTGCGGAAGGCCTCCTCCCTCCTGGCCCTCAGAATCTCCACCAGCTGCTCCTTCGTGTACGGGAGGAGCTCGAGGTGGTGGCCCAGGAAGGTGGCCCTGGTGGGCTCGTCCAGCTCCTCCAGGAACCTCTGGTCCCTGGAGATGGAGAGGAGGCTTATTCCGGAGGCCGTCTCCCCCACCCTGCTGAGGGAATAGAGGAGGTCGGGACCGTGGCTTTCTACCAAATAGTCCACCTCGTCCAGGATGAGGAGCAGGGAGAGGGAGTGGTGCTTCAGGTACTCCACGAGCATCGAAAGGAGCTCCCCCTTCCCCACCCCCCTCTCAGGCCAGGCGGGGGAGAACTTCCTCACCGCTTCCAGCAGCAGGGAGTACGGCGTCCTTCCCCTGCAGTTCAGGTAGAGGTGGGAAAGCCTCAGCCCCCTTCTCCCGCCCTCCTTCTCCGCCTCCATCCCGAACCTGCGGGAGAGGGCGGTCTTCCCCACCCCCACCCTCCCCGTGATCAGCACCCTGCAGGGGATCCCCCCCTCCAGCAGGGGACGGAAGAAGGAAACCAGCCTCCTGAACTCCCCTTCCCTTCCCACCAGTTTCTCGGGCAGGTAGTCCGGGGAGAGCTTTCCCTGATCCTTAAAGACCGAGTTCCTTCCCAGTTCCTTCCTGAAAATCTCCTCGAACACTCCTCCTTTTCTCCGCAGAGGAAAAAAGGTTCATCGATATGCTTAATTAAACATATCGACCAGAAAGGAGATGCGCGGCCTGTTCCTCGCGGTTCCCGTCCTCCTTCTCCTCCTCTCCCTGGCTCTCCCCCTCCGGGGAAGGCCGGGACTGAGGGTGGCCACCAGCACCAGCCTGTACGACACCGGGCTGCTCGACCACCTGGCGGGTAGGTACCGGGGGAAGAGGCCGGCCTTCCTCTCCCTGGGAACCGGGCAGGCCCTGCTCTCGGCGAAGAGGGGGGAGGCCGATCTCCTCCTCGTTCACGCTCCCTCCCTGGAGAGGGAGTTCATGCAGGAGGGGTACGGGAGGAGGAGGGTGGTGGTGGCCTACAACTTCTTCGTCCTCGTCGGCCCTCCCGGGGACCCCGCCGGGATCGAGAACCTCCCTCCCGTGGAGGCCCTCGGCAGGATAGCCCGGGCCGGAAGGGAGGGAAGGGCGAGGTGGGTTTCGAGGGGTGACCTCTCCGGCACCCACCTGAAGGAGAACCTCCTCTGGAGGGAAGCGGGTTTCGATCGGGAGGAGCTGAGGAAAGAGGGCTGGTACCTGGAGGCTGGGGCGGGGATGGGACAGACCCTCCTGCTGGCCAGCGAGAGGAGGGCCTACACCCTCTCCGACCTGGGGACCTTCCTGAGGTACAAAAAGAAGGGGCTCGTGCAGCTGGAGCCCGTGGTGGAGAGGGGGAAGGAGCTCCTCAACGTTTACTCCGCCATCGTGGTGAACCCCGAGAGGGTGAGGGGGGTGAACCTCGAGGGGGCGGTGGACTTCCTGACCTTCCTGCTGTCGGAGGAGGGGCAGGGGCTCATAGGGGAGTTCGGGGCGGGGGAGTACGGCTCCCCCCTCTTCTTCCCCGTGGCGGGGTTGGAGAACTCCGACCCGGAGCTGGCGGGCTGGCTCCTGGAGGTTTGGGGGGGAGGGTGAGTGCTGGACATCGTCCTCCGCTCCCTCTGGGTCTCCGGAACGGCCACCGCCCTGGCCACCGCCTGGGGCCTCCCCCTGGCCCTCCTCCTGGGCCTGAGGGAGTTCAGGGGAAGGAGGGTGGTGCTCAACCTCTTCCACACCCTGCTCGGACTCCCCACCGTCACCCTCGGCCTCCTCCTCTACCTCCTCCTCTCCAGCCGGGGGCCGCTGGGGCCCCTCCACCTCCTCTACACCCCCGCGGCCATGATGCTGGGGCAGGCCCTGCTGGTCACGCCCATCCTGGTGAGCCTCCTGGCCGACGCCCTGCGGGCGGTGGATCCTGCCCTGAGGGATCTGGCCAGAACCCTGGGGGCCTCCGAGAGGCAGGCCTCGCTGGCGGCGCTGGGGGAGGCCAGGAGGGGGGCGGCGCTGGCCGTGGTGGCCTCCTTCAACAGGGCGGTCTCGGAGCTGGGGGTGGCCATGATGCTGGGGGGGAACATCCATGGTTACACCAGGGTGATGACCACCGCCATAGCCCTGGAGACCGCCAGGGGGGAGATCCTCCTCTCCCTCCAGCTGGCGGCGGTCCTCCTGCTCATCGTCTTCACCCTGAGCCTGGTGGCGGGAAGGCTGGGGGGGAGATAGGGATGCTGGAGCTGAGGAGGGTGGTCAGGAGATACGGCGGCGTGGAGGCCCTGAGGGGGGTGAGCCTGAGGGTGAGGAGGGGGGAGACCCTCTCCATCATAGGGCCCAACGGCTCCGGAAAGACCACCCTGCTGAGGGTGATGGCCCTCCTGGATCCCCCCGATGGGGGGGAGGTGATCTGCGGGGTGGAGCGGGGGAAGGTGACCATGGTCTTCCAGCAGCCCGCCTTCTTCAACACCACCGTGTACCGCAACCTGGCCTACGGCCTGAGGCTCAGGGGAAGACCGGAGGGGGAAGTGAGGAAGGAGGTGAGAAGGGCCCTCTCCCTGGTGGGGATGAGGGGATGCGAGGAGAGGAGGGCCGGGGAGCTCTCCGGCGGGGAGAAACAGAGGGTCTCCCTGGCCCGCGCCCTGGCCCTCAGGCCCGAGCTCCTGCTGCTGGACGAACCCACCTCCAACCTGGATCCCCGCAGCACCAGGCTGATAGAGGGGGTGATCGAGGAGGTGAGGGAGGAGTGCACGGTGGTGCTGGCCACCAGCCATCCCTTTCAGGCGGCCAGGCTCTCGGACAGGGTGGTCTGCCTTTTCGAGGGCAAAGTCCTGGCCCAAGGCACACCGCGAGAAATCGTGGAGCGACCGAAGGGCAGGATCAGGAAGTTCGTGAGGGGGGAGTGGTGAGGGGATGAAGGAGCTCGGCCCGGAGGTGAGGCTCTGGCTGCGGAAGGGGGGAAGGGTGGTGGGGGGGAAGGGGAAGGTGGAGCTGCTGCTGGCCATAGAGAAAGAGGGCTCCCTGAGCAGGGCGGCGAGGAAGCTGGGCATGTCCTACAGGCACGCCTGGGGGATGGTGAGGGAGCTGGAGAAGGAGCTGGGTGCTGAGCTCCTCCTGAGGAGGAGGGGGGGAAGGGAGGGGGGAAAGAGCCTGCTGACGGAGGAGGGGAGGAGGCTGGTGAGGTGGTACGGAATTCTGGAGGGGGCCCTGAGGGAAGCGGTGAGGGAGGAGACCTTCTGGGAGGCCCTCTCCACCAGGCTCTCCGCCAGGAACAGGCTGAGGGGCGTGATAGAGAGCGTGGAGCTGGGGGAGGTGGGGGCCAAGGTGAGAATCGCCGTGGGTCCCTCCACCGTGACCGCCCTCATCACCAGGGAGGCCGCGGAGACGCTGGGGCTGAAGAAGGGGGACAGGGTGGAGGCGGTGATCAAGGCCACCGAGGTGATGGTGGCGAAGCCGTAGCTTCCCGGAGACCCATCCTAGGGAACAGGCCTGCCGGGGAATCCCTCGCAAGATAAGACCGGCCCTTTCACCCCGGGACTTTTTCCAGGGCTCACCCCTTCTTGAACTCCGTGTAGCCGCACCTTCCGCAGGACCACCTGTCCCCGTGCTCCGCCATGAAGACCCCCGGCCCGCACCTGGGGCAGGACCTCCTCAGGGTCTTGAGCTTCCCTCCCTCCGCGGCGTAGAACTTGGTCTTGGCCTGCTCACCCTTCGCCACCCTTCTCGCCTCCTCCCTTCTCTTCCTTGACCTCCTTCTTCTCCTTGGCCCCCTCTTCCTTCTTCACCCCCCTCCGGAGCAGGTGCTTGGGGGCGAACCTCCTCAAAGCCTCCTCGGAGCGGTAGAGGTGCGCCAGCCCCCTGGTGCGGGAGGAGCCCTGATGGGTCCTGAGCCTCCAGATCACCAGCATCCCCCCGTCCGCCCCCAGCTGGGAGGCAAGCTGCGGCCTGAGCGCCTCGCGGGAGGGGGTGGGCTCTCCCGCATGGAGGACCTCGAACCTCACCTCCTCGCGCTCCATCAGCGGATTTTCCCTCCTCTCCAGCACCCTCAGCTCCACGGGAATCCCTACTCTTTCCTCCCCCGCTTTTTTATGATTTTGGAGCTCAACCGTAGATGCTCTCCGGTCCCGTCCTCTCCCTGGCCCTCATGGCCCTGTAGGCGTTCGCCATTTCCTCCAGCTTCTTCTCCATTTCCTTCCCCTGCTCCCTGAGGGAGGATACATCCACCTTCAGCCCGAAGGAATCGTTGAGGGCCTCCAGCAGCACGGCCGCCCCCTCGGCGTCGGGCAGGAAGAGAACGGCTGGGGTGAGGAAGGCGGTGCCCACGAGCCTGCGGTTGAGGCACTCGTTCAGGATGGCCCCGGCTATCCCCGTGATCACCCCCTGCGAGGCCATCTTCACGCCCTTCCCCTCCAGGAGCCTGCACCGCTCCTCCTCCGCCACGCAGAGTTTGGGCCTCTCCATCGGGAGGCCCTCCACGGGCAAACCCTCCAGCACCACCACCTCCTCCACCCCCTTCCCCTCCGCCCACTCCAGCAGGCTCGAGGCGATGGGGTAGAGGCCCTCGGGGGGGATGGGCACCTCGGTGAAGGAGGCGAGGAGCTTCCCGTCCGGGGTGGCGTAGATCCTGAAGGGATGGTGGAGCCTTCCCTCCAGGAAAACGGCCACGGGGGGGAGGTACCTGGAGCGCAGGTGGGCGATCTCCTCCATCTTCAGCTCCCGCACCAGGTGGGAGACCGCTATGGAGCCCACCAGCCCCGGACCTATGAAGCCCAGCACCAGGAGGGGGCGGTTCGGCTCCACCTTTTTGGTTTCCACCACCTCCGCTTCCGGAAGCTCGGGCATCATCCCTTTTCTCTTCCCTCCTTAAATTTTGCTCCGCTGGAAGTCGCCGACCGCGGAAGGGCCCCGAGATCGTGGCTCGGCGGATCATCGGGACGCTCCACAACTGGAAGGACCCTCCACCTGCAGAACCAGGGTGACGGTTCTGGAGAGGGATAAACACCGGTTAGGCCGGTTCCTCGGGCAAAAACGGGAAGCTCGTAAAAGACCAGCGGTAGAGTTAAAGAAAGGAGGAGTATCTTTTAAGGGGTCGTGGGGTAGCCTGGTCTATCCTGCCGGCTTCGGGACTCCGGCGGAAAAGCCGGTGACCTGGGTTCAAATCCCGGCGACCCCACCACCCGGTCTCCCTGAACCGTGCCTTTTCCCCGGTCAGAGGTCTGGAACCTTCCCCTCCTCCAGGGCGGCCTGGAAGGTGGCGTTCGCGGCCTCCACGTACTGGTCCAGGGGCATCAGCTCCCCCTCCACCTTCTTCTGCAGCTCCTCCGGTATCCTCCCCTCCCTCACCAGTCTCCTTCCGGCCTCCCTGCAGGCCTCGAAGAGGTCGTCCAGCGGAAGGCCGAGCCTGAGGAGGAGCCTGAGCCCTCCCCCGTGGGGACGCAATAGGGCCCCCGCAAACTCCCTTCCCGCGTTCCTGCACATCGCCTTCGCGTGCTCCACCACCGGGATGAAGTTGTCCCTCTCCCAGAAGCCGCAGGTGGACACCAGCACCACCTTCCCACCCTTCACCCCCTCCCTCAGCGGGTGCCTGCAGTGCCCCTCCCTCAGCTCGAAGAAGGGCTT
Organism: uncultured archaeon; assembly: GCA_938074535.1. Taxonomy (GTDB): domain Archaea; phylum Hadarchaeota; class Hadarchaeia; order Hadarchaeales; family WYZ-LMO6; genus WYZ-LMO6. The sequence goes on along the minus strand of CALJER010000023.1, from coordinate 5,337 downwards.
CACGAGGGGGAGGAAGCGGTCTATCATGGTCTTGAGGGGTCCCGGCATGCCGTCCACGTACAGGGGGAAGGCGAACACCCAGACGTCGGCCTGGGCCAGCTTGGGGTAGAGGGGGGTCATGTCATCCTCCTGCACGCACTTCCCCGGGGTCTTCGTCCAGCAGGCGAACTCCCCGTTGCAGGGTTTGATCCTCAGCCTGTTCAGGTAGAAGAGCTCCACCTCCGCCCCCTCTTCCCTCATCCCCTCCAGGAAGGGCTTCAGGAGGAGGTCGGTGTTCCCGTTTTCTCCCCTCGGGCTCCCGTTGAAGGCCAGAACCTTCATCCTCCTTCCTCCCCTTCGGCGGATAAAAACCCTCAGAACTCGCCCATTTTCAGGGCCCTAACGGGGCATGCCGGAACGCAGAGACCGCAGAACACACATCTCTCCTCCTCCAGCTGCAGGGAGTAGTCCTCCCCCAGACGGAGGGCACCGGTGGGGCAGAGGGAGATGCACGCCCCGCAGTCCGTGCAGCTCTCCCTGTCCAGCTGAAGGGTGCGCTTTATCTCCCTCAGTTCCACCCCCTTCTCCTTCAGGAAGGAACTCGTTCTCAAAGTTTCCACCTCCTCCTCTTCCAGGCTGATCAGGAGCTCGCTGCCCCTGGCGGTGAGGTCAGCCCGCAGGAGGTGGGGAAGCAGGCCCGTCTCCTTCACGAGCTCCGCCAGCAGGGGTCCGCCCCTTTCGCGGGAACACCTCAACAGGACTTTCCTCCTCACTTACCTCCTCCTCCCCACCAGCTTCGAGAGGTCGTCGCTCGTGAGGACTCCCGTGACCTCCCCGCGCTCGTTCAGCACGGGCACCCCGGAGATGCTGTGGAGCTCCAGGGACCTCGCCACTGAGTCCACGGGCTCGTCCTCCCTGGCCGTGACCACCTTCCGCGTCATGATCTCCGATACCCTGGTCTTCCCCGTGCCCACCGAGGTGGCGATGTCCCAGGAGGTGATGATGCCCACGAGCCTGCGGTGCTCGTCCACGACCGGCAGGTGATCGAAGCCTTTCTCGGCCAGGATCCTGGCGGCTTCGGCGATGGAGCACTCCGGCCCCACCGTCACCACCTGTCTGGTCATCACCTCCCGAACCAGGGGCACGGGGGCCACCTGTTTCATGGGCCTGAAGACCCTGTCCGCGGGCAGCCTCTCCACCGGCTCGGAGAGCAGGAACTCCCCCTTCTCTATCCAGCGCTTGAGGGTCCAGGCGATCTCCCTCGCCATCCTGAAGCTGCTCAGGGGGCTGACGGGCACCTCCTTCTTCCCCACCACTATTCTGCCGGACCTGAGTTCGGCATAGGTGACCTCCCTCACGACGGGTCTCTCCCTCCTCGGCACCCCGTAGTCCAGCAAGTTGGTCCTGAGCTGGGTCTCGTCCGTACCGGCGGTCCTGGCCACCTCCTCGTCAAGGATGGGGATGGGTATCCCCAGCCCCACGTAGAGGGAGGTTCCGTACCTGTGGATGGTGCATCCCCTGAGGTACCTGGCATCCATGCGCTTCAGGTCCCCCACCACGGCTATGGTGCCCAGACCCTTTCCCGGGTAGTGCTGGGTGCCCTCCCAGGCTATGTAGCCCTGAGCCCCGCCCAGGAAGATCCGCGTGCCCACCCCGATGGTCCGGTAGCCTGGGTCCCTCCCCAGGGGCCCCAGCACGCCCGCGCCGGAGAAGGTGACATTGCCGTACTCCGGAAGGAGCGTGCCCATGTAGGTGTAGAGCGTCTCGTCGCGCGAGTTCGTGGCCGCGTTGTACCTCTGGTAGGCGGTGCGCGGGCAGTACAGGATGGCCTGGTTGAGGTCGTGGATGGTGATGGTGGTCTCTATTTCCTTCCTGGGGTAGCAGTCGGTGCCGTAACCTCTCCCCCTCAGCTCCACTTCCTTCCCTCGAACTAGATCCTCTATGACATGTCCCCCCCCATACTCCATCCCCCTGGTTCTGGAGATGGAGGTAGAACCTATGTAGGTGTCCACGGCCGCGAGCCCGGCGTAGGCGGGGACATCGTTCAGGTAGATCTCTCCACCCCCCAGCTTGATGGGCGGATCGGCGTGCCCGAAGTTGAGGAAGGCACCGGAGCTGCACATCGCCCCGAAGGTGCCCGTGGTCACCACATCCACCTCCCTGGCGGCCGCGGCGGCTCCCTTCTCCTTCACTATTTCCACCATCTCTTCGGCCGTTACGACCACGGCCTCTCCCCGGCGGATTTTCTCGTTTATCTCCGCGACGGTTTTCAACAGATCACCAACGCACTTCTGCAGAACTAGTATTTATACTTTTCTACAAAAAATAACTAAGAGTTATAAAGAAAACGAAGCCAAAAACAGTGTTATTCGAACTCGACTAAAAACCTTAAAGGAGGGGGAGAAAAAGGGGATTGTGGATCAGAAACTGAGGGTGGAGATCGAAAGGCTGAAAAGAGAGAAGGAAGCCGTGATCCTGGCCCACAACTACCAGAGGCCGGAGGTACAGAAGGTGGCGGACTTCGTGGGTGATTCCCTCGAGCTCGCCAGGGTTTCAGCTGGGGTGAAGGCGAAGCTGGTGGTATTCGCTGGGGTGGACTTCATGGCGGAGACTGCCGCCATGCTCAATCCGGAAAAGAAGGTGGTGATACCGGATCCCGAGGCTAGGTGCCCCATGGCGGCTCAGCTTCCTCCCCAGCTCATAAAAGAGGCGAGGAAGAGACATCCCAAAGCAGCTGTGGTGCTTTACGTCAATACCCTTGCCGAGGCCAAGGCCGAGTCCGACGTAGCCTGTACCTCCGCCAACGCCCCTCAGATCGTGAACGCCCTAGAAGAGGATACCGTGATCTTCGGACCAGACCGCAACCTGGCCTGGTTTGTGCAGCAGCGCACCTCCAAGAGGGTCCTTCCCCTCCCGGAGAACGGTCACTGCTACGTGCACAGGATGTTCTCCGCCGCAGACGTGGCCCTGCTGAAGGAGCGCTATCCGGACGCGGAAGTGCTGGTGCACCCCGAGTGCGACCCTGAGGTCCAGCAGCTGGCCACCCACCTCTGCAGCACGAGCCAGATGCTGAGGAGAGCCAAAGCCTCCCCCGCGAAGAGATTCATCATCGCCACGGAGGTAGGCATGCTCGAAAGGCTTCGCAGAGAGAACCCGGGGAAGGAGTTTATACCAGCCCTTGAGTCCGCCATCTGCGTGCAGATGAAGAAACACACACTGGAGAAGGTCTACCTTTCCCTCAGGGACGAAAAACACGTGGTGAGGGTGCCGGAAGAAATCGCAGCCAGGGCGAGGAAGACCATAGAACGAATGCTGGAGATCTCGGGGAGGGTCACCCACGACTGACACCAAGAGCAAACCCGGGCCGATCACCAAGAAAAGAGTCCTCAGGATAAACCTGCCGAGAACCGAGGAGAGTATGGACTCTGTGGCGGTGGACCGACTCGTTCGCCTCTTTCTCAACGGAGAACCCTTTCTCACCCTCGTGGCCACACCCACCCACCTGAAAGAGCTGGCCCTGGGGCATCTGCTGGGGGAAGGGATCCTCCGCAAGCCGGAGGAGGCAGAAGTGAGGGAAGAGGGGCTGGAAGTCCACGTGAGGTTGAAAGGGAGGTCCCCTCCTTTTCCCCCTCGTGCCCTACTAAACACCTCCTGCGGCGCCTTAGAACCTGCAGAACTCTATTACCTGGAGCTCCTAGAGAACCCACCGGACCTGGGGAATGCACGCTTCAGGGTCGCCGATGTCTTAGAGGGCCTCAGGACCCTCCACTCGAGCACGGAGATCTTCCGCGAGACCGGTGGCACGCACGCCGCCGCCCTCTTCACCCGAGGAGGAAAGATGAGGGTGTGCCTGGAGGATGTGGGGCGACATAACGCCGTAGACAAAGTGTTGGGATGGGGACTCGAGAGGGGGGTGGACTTCGGCGAGAGCTTCTTGGGATTTACGGGAAGAATGCCTGCGGAAGTGGTGGCCAAGTGTCTAAGAGCGGGGATCCCGCTGATCGCCTCCCGCTCGGCCCCGCTGGAGTCTGGGATAAACCTGGCAGAGGCTGGGGGGCTGACCCTGGTGGGCTTCGTCCGGGGTCCCCGCCTCAACGTCTACACCCATCCCGAACGCCTGATTTTCGATGGAGCAGCCTAGGAGAGAAAGGCATCCAAGCCGCAAGCCCTGCACCTCGCGCATCCGCTCTTGATGCGGGCCGAGAGGGCCCCCCTCTTCCTGTATTCCTCCTCCACCTGGGAGAGAAGCCTCTCCAGCCTGGAGGGCTCGGGAGGAGGAACCCCCTCCAGCGGGGTGCCTGGGGTGGGCCTAAAGGGGACGAGCCTGGGGAAAACCCCCCTTCCCAACAGATCCTTGGTTCCCTCCAGCAAGCTCTGGTCCGACTCTCCCAGTCCTACCAGCAGGAAGGAATTGACCTGCCACTTTCCGAAGATTTCTACCGCCTCCTCCCATCTCCTGAAGTACTCCTCCCTGGGAAGCTCCGCCTTCCCAGGACAGACCTCCTTCCTCACCCTCTCGTCATAGAACTCCAGGTGCATCCCCACGGTATCCACACCCGCCTCCTTTAGCTCCTCCAGACTCTCGGGATCTTCAGGGGGTTCTAGGTGCACCTCCGTGGGCAAATCCACTTTCTCCCTGACCTTCCTCACCGTCTCGGCCAGCACCCTGGCCCCGCGGTCCGGTGAGGCGAGCGTTCCCGTGGTGATCACGAGGTGCTTGGTTATTCCCTCTTCCACCGCCGCCCGGGCCACCTCCACCAGCTGCTCCGGGGTCTTCCTTATGAGAGGGTCCCTCTCCCCGTAGACCTGAATGGCACAAAACCTGCAGGCCTTGCCCTGCGCCCACCTCCAGCAGGAGGAGAGGAGGGTGGTGGCCAGGCAGTCCCTCCCGTGGAGCTTGGCCACTCGATGCATGGGAATACCGTTCGAAGTCTTCCTGCGGTAAAACCGCGGAAAGGGGATCAGGGAAACCTCCACCAGCCGCTCTTTCCCCTTCCAGACCCATCCGTCCCTTAACTCGAAAGGAGAACGTGAAACGAAACTCCCACGGAAAGGAACGTTCAAAACCACCCCATCGGGGAAAATCATACATCTCCCCCCTGAGGGACCTGCTCCACCCTTCCTCCCGCGATAAATCCCCTTGCTTCTAATTCCCAAGGAAAGAAGGGAAAGCTCCACGGATCTGAGTCCTTCCATTTTCTTTCTACCTCAAAGGATAGGGGGGCCTGGGCTCCTCCACCCTCACCGCCCTCTCGCTCCTCCCCACCTTCTCCTCCTGCATCCTCAGCACCCTCTCCCCCAGCTCCGTGAGGGCGTAAGCGGGGATGCTCTTCCCGAAGGAGGCCCTGGCCAGAGGGC
>CALJER010000022.1 GCA_938074535.1 uncultured archaeon | reverse complement strand
CTCGTCCCAGGGCTCGCTCTCCGAGTAGATGAAGAGGGAGCCGGGCCCGGGCCTGATGCTCAGGAGCTCCAGCATGTCGTAGTAGGTGGCGAAGAGCAGCACCTCCCCCTGGTGCTCCGAGACCCAGGAGCTGTCCACCGTCCCGTAGGTGCCCTCAAGCTTCTGCTCCCACTTGTAAGCCGTTTCCTTCTCCCTGCTGTAGATCCTCACCCCGGGGTCCCCAAGCCTGAAGGGGAAGTCCACGAGCCCTGCCTCTATCTCCGGCCCGACGAACTCCAGCAGGGCGGCCTGCCTCATGGAGAGCACCAGCTCCCTTCCGCTCTCCCTGGCCACCTGGAAGAAGGTCCTCAGGCGGTCGATGTCCATGCTGGAGAAGCTGGCCGCCACCAGCCCCCTGGCCTTCCCCACGAGGTTCCCCGCCTTCTCCTTCACCTCCTGCTCGCTGGAGGGCCTGGACTCCGGCACGTTGGTGCCCTCCGTGATCAGCACCTCGCACTCCTCGGCCTCCCTGAGGAAGTCCTCGGAGAATTCCTTCTTGGGCCCGTGGAACCTGAGGTCCCCCGTGTAGGCCACCCTCCCCTCGGGCCCCTCCAGAACGAACCCGTAGGAGGCCAGCATGGAGTGGTCCACGTGCACGGGCCTCACCTCGAACTCCCCGATCTTCAGCTTCCACCCGGTCCTGAAGTTTCCCAGGTTGGGGCGGGTCGGGAAGACGCACTGGTAAAGAAGAGGACCCTTGTCTTCGAACTTCGCCAGCTTCTCCTCCTCCCTCCTCCTCCCCGTGATCTCCCTGGCCAGGATGACGCGCCAGGTCCCGTCCCCGGCCAAGAGGGGTATGTCCTTCCTGAGGTACCTCGCGTAGTCCATGTGGTCCAGGTGGGCGTGGGAGAGCAGGACGCCGGAGATTCCCGGCTCTTTCCCCTCTCCCAGAAGCTCCCACCTCTCCCAGCGGTAGAGGCCGGGCAGGTGGGGGAGGAGGCCGAGCTCGTAGAGCTGCTGGGGCTTTCTGGCGGCCAGGTAGGGCTCCTCGAAGTACCTCCCCTCCTTGGCAAAATTCTTCCCGAAGTCCAGGAAGACCCTGCTCTCCTTCCCCTCCAGCAGGATCTGGTTGCCCCCTATCTCCCCAGCCCCCCCGAAGACGGTGACCCTCACCGTCCCCCCTAAGGGTGCGGGGGCAAAAAGATGGCGGCAACAGTTTTCCCCTCAGCCCGAAGGTGCGTTCTCCACCCCCCTCCTCACCCCCCTGGTCTCCAGGATGGTGACGAAGGCCCTGGGATCCACCTGATCGATGGAGCGCAGGAGCCTGGAGAGCCCCCTGCGCGGTATGACGATCTGGTAGATGGTCCTGGGTCCCTCCCTCCCCCTGGCCTCCAGGGAGGTGAGGGGGAAGCCGGACGAGAGGAGCCTCTCCCTCAGCTCGTCCTCCTTTCCCACGGAGATGATCTGGACGGTGGCGTATCCCCTGGCCATCCTCTCCTCCACTTCTATCCCCAGGAAGGTCCCTGCGGCCCACCCCGTCAGGAAGGCGGCGGCCTTCAGCGCGGCGACCCGGTCGAAGGGCCTGGAGAGGAGGTCGCCCATCACCACGCAGAAGGCCACGAACCAGACCGTGGTCTCCGCCAGGCTCAGAAGGCTGGCCCCCACCCTCCTCCCCCTCACCATCAGGATTTCCCTCACGGTGTAGAGGAGGCTCTGGAGCAGGCGCGCCAGGAAGATCGCCGCCACTCCCACCGCGGTCAGCCAGGGTCCGTCCATCTAGCCCTCTTCCTTGCTCTTCCCCTTTAAGTGGGTGGTCCCCCTGCGGAACACCCTTTAAGGCGGAGCCCCCATTCCCCTATGTGCGGCCGCCCGAGAGGATAACCCTGGTCTCCATAGCCCTCACCACGGGGCTGGGTCTGTTGGAGGTGGGGCTCTGGTCGGCCTTCGGCCTCCTCGCCTTCCTGGCGGCGGGTCTCGACGCCCTCTTCGACACCTTCACCTCCCTGTGCGTGCTTGGGGGCCTGAGGGTCTCCAGGCGCCCCGCCGACCGGAACCACCACTACGGCCACGGGCAGGCGGAGATGCTGGTCTCCCTCCTCCTCTCCTGCGTCCTGATCCTGGCAGCCCTGAGGATCATCCTGCTTTCCCTGGGGGCGGGGGAGCCGGAGAGGCCGCCGGTGCGGCTTTTCCTGGTGGCAGGGGCCGCCGTCCCGGCCTTTGCGGTGCTGGGCGCGGGCAAGCTCAGGGCGGGGAGGAGGTGGGGGAATCCCTCGGTGGTGGCGGACGGCTACCACACCCTCTCCGATGCCCTGGCCTCCGCGCTGGTCCTGGCCGCCCTGGTCTCCGTGAGGGCGGGCCTGGGGTGGATGGACGCCCTCGCTTCCTTCCTCATTTCCCTCCTCCTGATCTACTGGGGGATCTGCGTGGGGAGGGAGGCGGTGGGCTCCCTGATGGGGGCGGCCCCCAGGGGCTTCGCCTCGGAGGTCAGGAGGGCCTGCCTTGGCGTGAAGGGGGTGAGGAGCTACCACCGCTGCAGGGCCAGGAGGGTGGGCTCCAGGATACACGCGGACCTCCACCTGCAGGTGGACCCCTCCCTGAGCGTGGGGAAGGCGCACGAGGTGGCGAGCAGGGTGGAGCGGAAGCTGAGGCGCAGGGTGCCGGAGCTCTCCTCCCTGGTGGTGCACGTGGAGCCCTCCGGGAGGCGCGGGGGGAGGAAAAGATGAGGTTCGGCAGGAGGGAGAGGGAGTTCCTGGAGAGGAACGAGGTCTGCAGGTTCGCCACCGCGGGAAAGGACGGTCTTCCCCACGTGGTCCCCGTGTGCTACCTCTTCCGCGGCGGGTACTTCTACGTGGCCACCGACTACGGGACGAGGAAGTACCTGAACGTGAGGGAGAACCCCAGGGCGGCGCTGGTGGTGGACACCTACAGGCCCCACAGGGCCGTGGTGGTGCAGGGGAGGGTGGAGGTGCTGGAGAGGGGGGAGGAGTTCAGGAGGATCAGGGAGGAGTTCTACCGGAGGTTCGAGTGGGCCAGGAAGGACCCCTGGGAGGAGGGGGAGGCCCCCATCCTGAAGCTCCTCCCGGAGAGGAAGGCGAGCTGGGGGCTGGGCTAGGCTCCCCCTTTCCTCACTTCCTTCCCGCAGGAGGGGCAGAAGCGCGCTCCCTCGATCCCCAGCGGGGAGCCGCAGAAGGGGCAGTACCTCAGGCCCTTCGGGGCCCCGGGCTTCTCCTCCACGGCCCTGGCTATCCTCTTCAGGTAGGGGGCCTCGGCGTACTCCTCCTGGTGCCTGAAGATCAGGTCCTTGACCTCGAAGGGTTCCCTGACTCCGTAGAGGCAGGTGGAGGGGGAGGCGTAGGGGGCGACCTCACCCGCCACGGGCCCCCCCACCACTATCGGCCCGGTGGTCCTCCCTCCCCACCCTCCCCCCATCTGCCACCCCCTCATCCCCGTCCCCAGCCCCGACTTGGTGATCGGGATGACGTTCCCGAAGCCGAAGAGGCGTCCCACGATCCCCTGCTCCACCACCACGTCGGAGAGGTCGTCGTACTGGATCTGCCTGGAGGAGATGGTGATGAACTTCCGGTAGAGGAGGATCCTCTTGGTGGTGAGGTAGTAGGTGAAGGCCCGGCTGTAGAAGAAGGAGGCCAGGAGGCAGAGCGCCCCCAGGGCCGCCAGGAAGAGGCCCAGCGGGAGGTAGAAGAGGAGGAGGACCAGGCCCAGGACCACCAGGATCCCCGCTCCCACGAAGAGCCAGAGGAAGGCCAGGCGCTCCGGCCTCAGAACCCTCAGCACCTTCTCGTCCGGGAGGGGGGAGAAGACCTTCGGCAGGGCCGTTCCTTCCACACTCCACCTTCCTTCTCCCGGTTAAAAGGTGCTCCCTCCGCCGCGGTGGACCGGGGTTACAGCTTCCTTTTTTCCCCGCCCTCCCTACTTCCCCCGAGAGCGTGGAGCTCGCTATGTCCAGGGAGCTCCTGGAGGCCCTGCTGGAGAGCGCCAGGAAGCTCCATCCGAGGGAGACCCTCCTCCTGCTCAGGGGGAGGAAGAGGGGGGAGGCGGTGGAGGTGACCGAGTTCCTCCTTCCGCCCTTCCCCCTGAGAGGGGGGGACTTCGCCTCCTTCCCCGTCCACGCCCTCCCGCTCGATCCTTCCCTGATGGGGACCGCCCACTCCCATCCCTCGGGGGACCTCTCGCCCTCTCCCGCCGACCTGAACGGCTTCTTCGGCAGGGTGATGCTCATTCTGGGCTTTCCCTACCGGGACGAGGGCAACGTGGCGGCGTACGACGGGAGGGGGAGGAGGGTGAGGCTGGTGCTCGGTCCGAGTGGCCACGGGGGAAGGGGGGCGGAGGGTTGAGGTAAGGGGCGGAGATCTGGTTCCGCGCCTTCCTGGGGGTGGAGGGCGACAGGATCTTGGTGGGGCCGACCTCCAGGCCCAGGGGGAGGGGCGAACCTGGAGCCCCTGAAGCTCGCCGGGCACTTCCTCGTCCCCCGGCGAAGGTGGGGAGCGGGCCGGACCTCCAGGAAGAAGATCGTGGAGACGGGTCAGCCGGACTGCTCCAGACCCCCCTTCCCTCCCCTCCTCCCCCTGACGGAGGAGAAGGGCACCCCCACCACCCGGCACAGCCTGCGGTAGTACTCCTCCACCTCCGCCTTCCTCTTCCCCTCGCTCAGCTCCCTCCTCCACGCCTCCAGGAAGAGGTTCTCCAGCCCCAGGAACTCAGCGGCCGAGAGGAGGCGCTTTCCCTTTCTCTCCGCGAGTTCGAACACTCCCTTCATCTTTTCCCTGTAGTTCAGGTCCCTGAGGAGGTGGTGCTCTAGGAGGATGGTCTCGGCCTGCGTCTCCCCCACCGCCCTCTTCAGGTTCTCCGCGGAGGCCTCGAAGGCCTTCTGGCTCATGCGCCACCCCACGAAGAGGGTGGGATAGCCGTCCAGGATCATGAACTCAGGGTTCTTCTCCAGCACCCACCTCAGGGCCTCCGGGTCGGCCAGGCTCTGGGCGTCCGAGCCGAACAGGAAGCCGCCCTTCTCCACGTAGAGCATCGTCACCGTCCCCACCCTGCTCCCCACGTCCCCGTGCCAGACCGCGGGGGAGAACTCGATCCTCTCCCCCTCCTCGAACTCCCTCCCGTCCGCCCACTCCAGCCTTCCGGCCAGGGGTGCCGCCCTCTCCTCGAAGAGGGCCCCCCTCCTCTTCCCGGAGAGGTTGAGGTTCTTCCTCCTGTCCTTCGCCAGCACCACCTTCCCTCTGAAGCATGCCTCGTACATCTCCCCGTCCTCCGGGAAGGGGTGGTGGTCGTAGTGGTAGTGGGTGACGGCCGCGACGTCCGCCCTCCCCGCGGCCTCCATGATCAGGGAGCGGGAGAGCTCCAGGGCCTTCCATTCCTCCCCGGTGGGGCCCAGCCCGTACCTGGTGGGCCCCAGGGCCACCCCAGGGTCGATCAGGAGCTTAAGCCTCCCGGTTTCCAGGAGCGTGCACATGCTGCGCACGCCGAAGGAGTCGAAGGCCAGGGGGATGATTTTCATCCTCTCACTTTCGCCAGCCTCCCTAAAACCTGCGGTTTCCTGATCCCCCCCAGAGGGCGCGCGTGGTCCTCGGAGGGGATGGGAGGCGATGATGCCCTTCAGGTGCTCGGTGGGTAGACGCCTTCCCTCCGCGCAGCTGCAGGGACCTGGGGGAAATGAAGGCGCCGCGGACAAAAGGTGTGTTGGAGCTGCGGAGGCATTGGCCGACTTCGCGAGGGGAGGCGAAGCAGGAATCCAGGGGGAGGCTGTGGGGCCGCCGGAAACTGAGAGGTTTTGGGGTAGGATCAAACTTTTTTGTGGGTTTTAAAGGGAGCTGGACCAAAATCTTACCATTTCCCTCCGCTGGAGGCCAGCACTCCTCACCCCAGCTCGGTCCACTCCGCCTGTGCCGCCAGCAATCGTTTGATCACCGCCATCAGCACCACCAGGCCTATCGCAGCCCCCAACCCCACGAGGGCGAACCTGGGGATCCTCTCGCCTGGGCCCGTCACCGTCAGGGAGTAGGTGGCGGAGCGGGTCTTGCCGTCCCCGCCGGTCCCGGTGATGGTGATGGTGAAGGTGCCGGCTGCGGCTTCCGCCCCCACGGTTATGGTCATGGTGGAGGAGAAGGAGGAGGAGCCGCTGTCGGGGCTGAAGCCCACCGAGACCCCCTGGGGCGCCCCGCTGGCGCTCAGGGTGACGGTCTGGGCGTAGCCGCCCGTGAAGGTCACG
>CALJER010000021.1 GCA_938074535.1 uncultured archaeon | reverse complement strand
GGTCTCGGGGGTGACCTCCTTGCCGGCCCTCACGGTGAGCATGCGGTGGGCGATGTCCAGGTTCACGATGACGGTGCGCTTGATGTCGTCCAGCATCTGCTGGATGGCCACGTTGTTCAGGTGGTGGGTGTCGTCCTGCTCTATCACTATGTTGGTCCCGGAAATGAGGAAGGGCTCCAGCTGCCTCTGGCCTATGGGCAGGCCCACCGCCCTGTTGTAGGCGGGCAGACCCCTCTCCACGGCCACCTGCCTTCCCAGCCTGGCGAACTCCTGCTTCCTCCTGGACTGCCTGTAGCCCCCCCTCTTGTACATCTGGGAGTCCCGGAGGGCGAAGGGGTCGGAGCCGAAGGTCTCCTTCAGGCTGGCGTAGAGCACCCTTTCCCTTTCCAAGGGGAGGAACCTCGCAGAAACCGCGTAGAGCTCCCTTACGTATTCCCTTTCTCTGGCTTCGATCTGCCCCCTTTCCTGGAAGGCCTTCTCCCCCTTCCTCTCCGGGGAGGACATTAAAAAGTATTTTCTTCCTTCCATAAAAAACTTTCCTCCTTTAGAAGGCACCCTTTGAAGAGCCCCGGGTGGGATTTGAACCCACGACCCATCGCTTACAAGGCGACTGCTCTGCCCGCTGAGCTACCGGGGCCCCTTAATTCTTCCTCTCCCCCCTTTTCTCTTCTTCCCTCCCCGAAAACCAAAAAAGACCCCTTCCCCATACTTCTAGAGAGCATATCAAAGAAGCAGAAAGAGATGGTGGATCTGCTGCTGGGGTCGGAGGTCATGGCATCCGGCAAGGAGCTGGGAAAGGAGCTGGGCGGGAAAAAGAAAGGCTCAAGAGATAAGGGGTAGGATCTCCCCAAACACGCAGTCCAAAAAGTCCCTGAGCTCCACCCTGCTGAAGGTGGTCACCACGCAGTTCCTGGTGATGCCCACCACCATGCCGTACTTGCGAAACTCGAACACCGCGTACCAGATCTTCCCGTGCTCCAAGTACTCCCTGTAGAGCCTGCTGTCCGCCAGGGCCGATCCCGCCAGGGCCACCTTACCCACGTTGGGGATGTCGATATCGTCAAACCATATGAGCTTGGTGGCCTGGGGGTTGGACTCGTGGAGGTCTCTCAGGGTCTCGTGCGTAATTCTGCCCTCCACAATACCCCCCGTTTTGAGAAACAGTATCTCGCTCAGCTTGTTGGCCACGTAGTTGGTGAGGAGCTTCTTCACCCCCCTCGCCTTCGAGGGGGCCAGCACCGTCAGGAAGGTCCTCCCTTTGAAAGATCTTATCCAGAAGGGCACCTCCTCGGTCACGGGCACCTCAACCAGCCCTCGGCGGTAGTACCTGCTCAGAACGAAGTCCTTGCTGAAGACCCCCGCGAGCCCACCCCCCTCCATCTTCAGGTCCAGGATCTCCGTCCTGAGGCCCACCTTCTTGCCCCCGCTCTCGTGGGGCTCCTCCTCCCTGAAGTCCCTGAGCTTGCGGGCCATGAGCGTCGGCTCCATCTTCTCCTTGACCTCGAAGACCTTCGCCGCCAGAACCATCCCGATACCGGAGATATTCCCCCCCAGGCCTTTAATCCCCACCGCCCCCCCCTCCCCACCTTTTAAAGAGAGGGAGGGGAGCATACTGCTGGAGGTGGTGGTACGATCTCGGAGCTCATCCTGGAGAACTTCATGAGCCACTCCTACAGCCGGATTCCCCTCAAGCAGGGACTGAACCTCGTGTGCGGCCCCAACGGGGCTGGGAAGTCCTCCATCCTGCTGGGGCTGTCCGTGGCCCTCGGGCAGACCTACACCGAGAGGTCCAGGAGGCTCAGCGACCTCATCCAGAGGGGGAAGGACCTGGCCAGGGTCAGCGTGGTCTTCGACAACTCACCCCTGGACGGGAAAAGACCCCTCCCCGGCTTCAGCTCGGACACGGTGGTGCTCTCCCGGTACCTCAGCAGGGACGGGACCTACTGGCACGAGATAAACTCCAGGAGCATCACCAAGGGGGAGCTGCTGAGGTTCCTGAAGCACCTCTCCCTGAATCCCGACAACATGCTCATCATCATGCACCAGAACATGGTGGACACCTTCGGGGCCATCGACACGAGGGAGAGGCTCAAGCTGGTGGAGGAAGCGGTGGGACTGCACGAGTACAGGGAAAACATCCTGAGCGCCATGCAGAAGCTCTCCCACACCCTGAGCGAGGAGGAGGCCGTGAAGAGGCTGCTGGAGAAGGCGGAGGAGACCCTCAGGTACTGGGAGGGGGAGTACCAGAGGCTGAAGAGGAAGAGGGAGCTGGAGAGGAGGAGGGTGGAGCTGGAGGCCGAGTACCGGTGGTCCAGGTACCTCAGGAAGGAGGAGGAGCTCGGAGAGCTGGAGGCGGAGATGGAGGAGCTCCAGAACCAGCTCGCGGAGCTGAGGACGGAAGCGGAGAGGGAGAGGAGGAGAGGGGGGGAGCTTGAAGGCGAGGTCGGCAGGCTGGAGTTCGAGCTGGAGGCCTCCTACGAGGAGCTGATCGCCGGGGAGAGGCTGAAGGCGGAGGGGGAGGTGTATCTCTCCTTGTCCGGGAAGCTCTCAGGCCTGGGTGGAGCCCTTTCCCTGCCGGGCTACGACCGGGAAAGGGTTGAGGCCAAGATAGGGGAGGCGAGGGGGAGGATAGCCAGGCTCAAGGGGGAGCTCTCGGAAAAGAGGAAGGCATACGTGGAAACCAGGGTGAGGGAGGCCCTGCTGGAGCTGAGGCAGGACCTCCTGCGCCGGGAGATGGACTCCCTCTCGGGGGAGGCCAGGAGGACCAGGAGGGAGCTGGAAGTTCTGAGGAAGGAGGCCGAGGGTGCGGGAGGAAGGGTGGAGACGAAGAGGAAACCCCAGGAGGTGCTGGAGGAGCTGAAGGTGGTGGGGGCCCACCTGAGCACGCTGGGGGAGGTCTCGCCCGAGGTGGAGCAGATGTACCTCAACTACCGGGCCACCATGGAGGAGCTGAAGGAGAGGGCGAGGGTGGCCGAGGAGAACAGGAGGAGGGCGCTGGAGGAGGTGGAGGAGAGGAAGAGGCGGTGGAGGAGGGAGGTGGAGAAACTCCTGGGCCAGGTGAGGGAAGAATACGTGAAGCTGCTGGAAAGGGTGAACGCCGGAGGGGACCTGAAGCTGGTGAATCCGGAGGACATAGAGGGGGCCGGGCTGGAGCTTTACGTGGGCTTCAGGGGTACCTCCCCCCAGCTGCTCGACGCCTACACCCAGAGCGGGGGTGAGAGAACCACGGCCATCATGCTCTTCCTGCTGGCCCTCCAGAAGCAGATCAGGTCGCCCCTCAGGGCCATAGACGAGTTCGAGACCCATCTGGATCCCCGCAACCGGGAGGCCATCTTCCGCTCCATCATAGAGGCCACGAGGGGGGAGAGGGTTCAGTACCTGGTGATCACGCCAGGTTACCTGCTGGGAGTGGAGGAGGTGCCCAACATCGTGATGGTTCAGAACGTGGGGGGAACCTCCCAGGTGAGGGTGGTAACGCGTGCGTAGAGAGAGGAAGGAACTCCTGCTGAGGGTGATAGACCTCTGCGAGAGCGTGAGGAAGCACGAGCTGGACCCCTTCGAGGTGCAGGTGGGCGACTTCCTGCGGAGGCTGAGGGAGCTCCTCCCCAGGCTCAGGGATCTCCAGGACCTCTACCTGGACCTGCGGGCGCTGGTGGGTCTCGCAGAGGTGGTCCTCCAGCAGGGGGAGTGGATCAAGCACCGCTCCTCCCTCCTGTACCTCGATCCGCTCCTGATTTCCCTGAAGGTGCAGGTGATGTCCCCGAGGGACCTGGCGGAGGTGCTGGCGAAGGCCTGGCACCCGACGGTGGAGCTGGAGGCCCTCTCCCCCCCGGCCCTTTCGGAGGCAAAGGAGTACTGGACCAACCTTCCCCCCCTGGAGGAGAGGAGGAGGGAGCTGGAGGGGGGCGGGGAGGGCGGAGGCGAGCTCCCGCTGGAGGAGCTCTCCAGGATGGGGATCGTGAGCAGGGAGGAGTTCCACAGGCTGCTCACGGAGCTTTGGGACGAGCTGAAGAGGAGGGCCAGGGACGGGGGGATCTCGTACTGGAAGTTCATCTCCGCCCCCACCTTCGAGGAGACCGTGAGAAAGGCCTGGCTGGTGAGCTTCCTGGTGAGCTACGGATACGCGGGAATGGAGCTGAAGCCTCTGGAGGACGACATGCTCCTCTTCCCCTGTTCCTCCCCGCAGCGCAGGGGGGAAGGCATGTCGGTGCCAGTTTCCATCTCGAGGGAGAAGTGGAGGAGGAAGCGTGGAGGAGAGAGGAGAGGCTGAGCTGAGGGAGAAGCTGGCCAGGGCGGCCCAGCTCCTCTTTTTCAAGCACCACGCCCAGCCTGGCGCCAGGGGCTGGGAGCTGAAGAGGGCCCTGGGGAGGGAGTACGAGCATGTGCTGAAGGTGCTGGAGGAGGAGGTGGGGAAGCTGGGCCTCACCATCAAGAGGGTGAGCGAGGGAGGAGAGCCCGAGAGCGACAGGTACTTCCTCACCCTGAAGGGTCATCCCACCCTCACGGAAGCCAGGACCTTCGGGTGGAGGATAGACGACATGGCCATGCTCACCGTAGCCCTGGCCCACCTGCTGGCCAAGGGGGGAAAGGCCCCCTTCAGGGAGGTGGAGAGCATCCTGGAGGAGAAGTTCCCCAAGTTCAGGGTGGAGCCCACGCTGGAGAGGTTCATCAGGATGGGCTACCTCTCGGAGGACGAGCAGGGCACCCTCTACGTGGGGTGGAGGACCAGGGCTGAGATCGACCAGCAAACCCTCCTCACCCTCCTGCTGGGGAAGGAGGTGAGGGAAGAGAAGCCCCCCTCACCGGAGGAGCAAGAAGGGGCTACTCGGAGCGACGGGACTTCCCAATCCTCTCCGCCGCCCTCCTGATGCGCTCCAGGGCGTCGGCCTCCTCCCTGGTGAGCTCCGGCCTCCAGGGCTCCTTCACCCTCATGGAGAGCTTCTCACAGATGGGTGGCTCCGGCCAGGCGCCAGGATCCCACAGGGTGTACCCCATGAACTCCACCGGCTTCTCCTGGATGCAGGCCCGGACGGCCTTCTTCACGTTCTCGGGGTCCATCCCCCTCTTGGGCTCCTCTTCCGAGATCAGGTTCACGATGGTGATCTGCCTCCTGAACCTCTCGATGGAGCGGAGGGGGAGGTTGGGGAGATAGGGGGCGGGGGCCTTCGACCCGAGAATGGTCCTGCGCTTGTCGCTGGCCACGCCCCTCTCCACCAGCTGAAGGAGGGAATGGGCGGGAAGATGTCCCTGGGACTCCCTCCAGCACAGAACCAGGTAGCGCAGGTTGGGATTGGCCACCACGTTGGCCACCAGCTTCTCTATCCCTATGTTCTCTGTCTGAAGGGTTCCCGCCAGGGCGGCTCCCGCCTCCACACCCACCTCCACGAGCTTCAGGAGCTCCGGTGGTATCCGGAAGTCGTAGGTGTCCAGGATGGCACAGACCGCGACAGGTGAGTAGTCGTTGCCCCTGAGGTAGCGTCCTTCCTCAGGAGGATAGTCCGGAGGGGGATCCACCTTGAGAAGCTGGTACCCCTCCACCTCGATGGCCCTCTCGGGACACTTCAGCTCGCACGCCCTGCAGGCACAGCACTCCTCCGCCCTCGCCACCCTCGCGACCTTCCTCCCACCCTCCCCCTCCAGCCCGAACACCCCGGCAGGGCAGACCTCCACACATCTGCCGCACCCCGTGCACCTCTCCTCCCTCACCCTCACCCCCACCATCACGCCCCCTGGCCACCTTGAGAATATAAGAGTTGTCCGCCTTGACCACCTCCCACCTCCCAAAACCTTTTATATGAATATACATTTATGATTGAGATGCCCAACCCCAAATTCCTGATGTGCATCTGCACGGGGGAGTGCCCCGGCTTCAAGAACCTGGAGCTCTGGAAGCTCATCAACTACGTGAGGAACCAGCTGGAGGTGGACTACGCCCTGGTGCACCCCCAGCTCTGCGTGGAAGACGGCGACCGCTTCCTCAGGGACCTGGTCAAGCCCGGGGAGAAATACGTGATAGGGGGGTGCGACCCGAGGATGCAGAAGAAAATGTTCTCGCAGGCCTTCAAAGAAGCGGGAGGGGACTTCGACTCACAGGCGGTGCCCCTCGACCTCAGGAACCTCTCGACCGAGGAGGCTGCGGAAAGGGTGAAGAAAGCCGTGCAGGGATTGAAAGGATGAACCTGCCGAGGGACAAAATACCATGGTTCCCCAGGGTGGATCTCCAGAAGTGCGCGGGATGCCGCACCTGTTTCGAATCCTGTCCCCACGGGGTCTACGGCTGGGACGAGGAGGAGGGGAAGCCGAAGGTGGAGCATCCCTACGAGTGTGTGGTGGGGTGCAGCTCCTGCGCCAAGCTGTGTCCCTCCGAGGCCATCTCCTTCCCACCGCTCGCGGAGATAAGAAAGCTGATGAGGGAGCTGGAAGCCCGCAGGTGAAAAGGGGACTGGGCCTCTGGGAGAAGTACCTCTCGGTGTGGGTGGCCCTCTGCATCCTCGCGGGAATCCTCCTGGGAAGATCCCTTCCTGGGCTCTCAAACGCCCTGGGGAAACTGGAGGTGGCCCATATCTCCGTGCCCATCGCCATCTGTCTCTTCGCCATGATCTACCCCATCATGGTCCAGATAAGCTTCGAGGAAATCAAGAAAGCCAGCAGATCTCCCAGACCCGTGGGACTCACCCTCTTCATGAACTGGGCCGTCAAGCCCTTCACCATGGCCTTCTTCTCCTGGTTCTTCCTCGCGGTCCTTTTTTCAGGCTTCCTCTCCCCCGAGCAGATCGAGCAGTACAGGGCCGGGATGATCCTGCTGGGGGTGGCTCCCTGCACGGCGATGGTGCTGGTTTGGAGCTACCTGGCCAGGGGGAACATGGCACACACCCTGGTGATGACCGCCATCAACTCCCTCACCATGGTCTTCCTCTACGCCCCCCTCGCCACCTTCCTCCTGGGAGTTTCCGGAATAAGGGTGCCCTGGGAGACCATAGCCCTCTCGGTGACGTTCTATATCTGCACCCCCCTGATCGCCGGATACTACACCAGGCAAAAGGTTCTGGAGCGAAAGGGTGAGAGGTGGCTCAACGCAAAACTGGTGCCCGCGCTGGGGAGGGTGGCCATCGCAGCCCTTCTCATCACGCTGGTGATCCTCTTCACCTACCAGGGGCACCTGATCACCGAAATCCCTGGTATCATAGGAATGATCACGGCCGGCATCTTCGCCAACATCCTCCTGGTCTTCGGTATCACCTACATGGTCGCCAGGTCCATGCGGCTGGGATATGAGGATGCCGCCCCGGCGGCCATCATAGCGGGCAGCAACCACTTCGAGGTGGCCATCGCTGTGGCCATCTCCCTTTTCGGGGTGGAATCCGGGGCTGCCTTGGCCACGGTGGTGGGGGTGTTGACCGAGGTACCACTCATGCTCTTCCTGGTGTTCCTGTGCAAAAAAACAAGGGATTTTTTCGATTGAGGTGGAGGGAACAAGATGGGTACTCGAGGAATTAAAGTGCTGAAATGCCTAAGCGACGAAACTAGGTACAAGATCCTACTCCTTCTGGATGAAGGGGAAAAGTGCGTGTGCGAGCTGGTGAAGGAACTCGGGAAAAAACAGCCGCTGGTCTCCCACCACCTGAAGCTGATGAAGAAATGCGGTCTGGTCTCCAGCAGGAAGGAGGGAAGAAAGACCTACTACAGGGTGGCCAAGCCCAAGCTTTCAAAGGCCCTGGAGGTCCTCAGCAAACTCTGAAGCGGGAAACCCCTTTTATCGGGAGAGGAGAGAAATCGGAGATGCTCACGCCGGAGGATTTGGCCAGGATGGCCCAGCTCTCCTCCGCCCTGGAGGTGTGCGGCCACCCCAAGCCCGGAAACGTGCACCGCACCTCCGACTTCCCGGACGCCACCTTCGAGCACTTCGTGGCCAGCACCATCGCCATAGGCCCCTCCATGCTCCTGGCCGCCCGCAGGGGCTTCTCGGTGGGAAAGGGCGAGCTGCGGAAGGGAGAGGCGGGCCTGGGGGCGATCATGGAGGAAGCCATGAGGGAGACCAGGAGGTGGCAGAGGGACGGGAACACCAACCTGGGGACGATCCTCCTGCTGGTACCCCTGACGGCGGCCGCCGGCTGGGTGCTGGCCGAAGAGGGCGCGGTGGGGAAAGAACCCCTCCGCCGGCGCCTCTCCGAGCTCCTCAGGGCCACCACCCCAGAGGACGCCGTGGGGCTCTACCGGGCCGTCCTCCTCGCGGAGCCCGCCGGGCTGGGAAGGCTGGAGGACCTGGACGTGAACGATCCGCGCTCCCAGGAAGAGCTGAGGAAGAGGGGGCTCTCCGCCTACGAGGTCATGAGGATTTGCTCGGGATGGGACGATGTGGCCAGGGAGTGGGTGACGGATTACTCCGTGACCTTCGAGTTCGGTTATCCCACCCTCACCCAGCTCTACAGGAGGACGAACCACGTCAACACCGCCACCGTCCAGACCTTCCTGGAGCTCCTGGCCTTCCGCCCGGACACCTTCGTGGCTCGCACCAAGGGGAGGGAAAAGGCGGAGGAGGCCTCGCGCAAGGCCAGGAAGGTGCTGGAGGAGGGGGGGATGCTCACGGAAAGGGGGAGGAGGATGGTGGGTGAGCTGGACGAGGAGTTCAAAAGGGAGGATGTGAATCCGGGGACCACCGCCGACCTCGTCGCCTCCTCCTGGATGCTGGCCCTTCTGCTGGAGGGGATAAGACCCTGATCCAAATCCGTTCTCAGGGACCTGGGCTAAATAGGGAAAGGAGGAGCCTTGTTGATGAGCTCCCCGAGGGAGCTGGGTCTGAAGGAGTCGCCAGGTGAGGTGATCCTCTCCACCCTCAACCCCGACTCCTCACCCCACGCCGCCACGGTGGGCGCCTGGCTGAAGGGGGAGGAGGTGGAGATGAGGCTCTTCCACCCCTCCACCTCCCTCTCCAACCTCAGGAGGGTGGGGGAGGGTGTGCTCAACCTGACAGACGACGTGAACCTGCTGGTGAGGCTGGCGCTCAAAAACCTCCTCCCTCCTCCCAAGCTGGAGTTCCTGCCCTCCTCCACGGTAAGGGTGCCCAGGGTGAAGGGGATGAGGGGGGAAGAAGTCGAGGACGAACTCGGAACCTCCCTGGCCTTCAGAATCACCTGCGAGGTGAGGAAGGTGGAGGCGGTCGACCCCCACGTAAAACCCCTCCTGAGGTCCGAGTTCTTCCTGCTCGAGGCGGCCGTGCTGGCCAGCAGGATCCTGGTCGCCAGGAAAAGGGGACTGAAGGTGGGGAGGATGATGGAGGAGCTGAGGAGGCAGGTCGAGGGGTGCCTCCGTCTCTCCCCCTCCTCCAGGGAAGCCGAGACGGCGAGAGAACTCCTGGAGGCCGTGGAGAAGAGGATGAGCGCATGAGGGTCCTCCTCCTCACCGGGAGGCTGGCCTTTCCCCTGGTGAAGAAGTACTCCAGGGTGAAGGGGGTGGAAGCGGAGGTGGTGGCGGCCCCCGTCCCCGTTGCCACCTTCCTCACCCCCTCGCTGGCGGTGAGGGAGCTGGAGAAGAGGGGGGTGAAGGGCTACGACCTCATCCTCCTCCCGGGCCTGGTGAGGTTCGACCCCTCCGAGGTGGAGAGAAAGGTGGGGGTTCCCACCTACAGGGGGCCCAAGCACGCGGCGGATCTCCCTCCGGTGCTGGAGCGTCTGGGGGAGGTGGAGCTCTCCAAGGAAGTCCCCGCGTGCGAGCTCCTGAAGGAGGAGACGAGGAGGAGGGCGGAGAGGCTCCTGAGGGAGGTGGAGAGCAGGGCGAGAAGGATGGGAAAGGGGGCCTTCCTGCTGGGCAGGCTGGGGGTGGGCGGGGGATTCCCTCCCAGGGTGATGGCGGAGATCCCCGATGCTCCCCTCCTCTCCGACGAGGAGGTGGTGGAGAGGGCCAGGAGGTACCTGGAGGAGGGGGCGGAAATCCTGGATGTGGGAATGGTGGCGGGAAGGGAGTTCCCGGAGAGGGCGGGGGAGCTGGTCTCCCTCCTCAAGCACGAGTTCGGGGTCCCGGTGAGCATCGACACCCTCAACCCGAGGGAGATGGCCAGGGCGGCGGAAGAAGGGGCGGACCTCATCGCGAGCCTGGACCGCTCCTCCCTGAGGAAGTTCGACAGGACGGATCTGGCCGTGGTGCTCATCCCCCCCCGCGTGGAAAGGGGTAGGAGGAAGAGGGAGCTGCTGAGGCTGGTGGAGGAGGCGGAGGAGAGGGGGTTCAGGAAGGTGGTGGCGGATCCCCTCCTGGAGCCCCTCAACCTGGGTTTCCTGAACTCCGTGAGGCTGCTGGGGGAGGTGAGGGAGGAGAGGCCCGACCTCCCCCTCCTGATGGGGGTGGGGAACGTGGTGGAGCTGTGCGATGCCGACTCCCCGGGGATGATGGCCCTTCTGGCGGGGATGGGAATGGAGGCGGGGGTGAGCCTCTTCCTTACGGTGGAGGCCAGCGACAAGACCAGGGGGAGCGTGGGGGAGCTGAGGAGGGCGAGGGACATGATGCTCCTGGCCAGCGAGAGGGGCTCCGCGCCCAAGGACCTGGGGCTGGACCTCCTCCTCCTGAAGGAGAAGAGGAGGAAGGAGGAACCTTACGATCCCTCCGGGGAGACCCGCGCCAGGATCCTGGAGGAGAAGCCCGCCCAGGGCGTGAGCAGGCTGGAGGGAAGCTTCTTCCGGATAAGGGTGGAGGGGGGGGAGATAAGGGCCGTGCTCTACAGGGGTGGAAGGGCGGAGCTGGTGTTCAGGGGGAAGAGCGCGGAGGGTCTCTGCAGGAGGATCCTGGAGGAGGGTGTGGTGGAGGAGCCCTCCCACGCCGCCTACCTGGGAAGGGAGCTTCAGAAGGCGGAGATAGCCCTGAGGACGGGCAGGAGCTACGTCCAGGAGGGAGAACTCTTCTGAGCAAGCCCCGGAAGACTCCCCCGGTCCTGGCCTCGAACCGTTTATAGGGGAACCCCCTTTCTAATGGTGGGAGGATGACCCTCCTGCTCGTAAGCGTGAGGGACGGGAGAGAGGCCTTGGAAGCCGCCGAGGGGGGAGCGGACATCGTGGATGTGAAGAACCCCCTCGAGGGCTCCCTGGGCGCCGGCTTCCCCTGGGTGATCTCGGAGGTGAGGAGCCTCCTCCCCCCCTCCATCCCCGTGAGTGCCGCGATAGGCGATTTTCCCTCCCTCCCGGGGAGCGCCTCCCTGGCCGCCCTGGGAGCGCTGCAGGCCGGGGCAAGCTTCGTCAAGGTGGGACTCAGGGGCCCCAGGACGAGGGGGGAGGCCCTTTCCCTGCTGAGGGCGGTGGCGGGGGCTGTGAGCTTCTGGGGAAGGGGAGAGGCGGTGGCATGCGCCTACGGTGATTTCGAGAGGGTGGGAACCCTCGAACCCTTTCTGCTGCCGGAACTGGCCGCCGAGACCGGGGTGAGGGTGGTCATGCTGGACACGGCGGTGAAGGACGGTGAGCCCCTCACCTCCTTCCTTCCTCCTCCCCGTCTGAGGGAGTTTTGCAGAAAAGCCCACTCGCTGGGACTGAAGGTGGCCCTTGCGGGCTCGCTGGGGGAAAAAGAGCTCGCTGAGCTCGTGGGACTGGCGGATATCCTGGGGGTCAGGGGAGCGGTCTGCCCCTCGGGCAGGGAGGGCAGGCTTTCCGGGGAACTGGTGAGGAGGCTTAAGGAGGTGCTCGGGGCCGGGACCGAAGTACCCGGACGATGAAGGTTCTCCTGCTGGAGTTCGCTTCCTTCTCGGGGAAATATCCTTCCCTCCTCCCCGAAGGCTTTGCCCTCCTCAGAACGATGGCCCTCCAGTTCGAGGAGGCCGGCTTCAAACCCCTCTCCCTCCTCCACCCGCGCCTCCGGTGGCTCGAGGGGTTCCTCCCCGGGGAGGTGGACCGCTCCCTCCCCTCTCCCCTTCCGGAGGCCGCCCTCGTGATCGCCCCTCCCAGGGAGCTGGTGGAGCTCACCGACCGGCTCGAGAGAAAGGGGGTGAGGGTGCTGGGCACGGGCCGGGAGGGCGCCGAGAGGGCGGGGGACAAGTGGCTCACCTACCTCGCGCTGAGGGGGGAAGTCAACCTCCCCCCCTCCAGGCTCGCCCCACCCGGCTCCGGGAAGTGGCTGGTGAAGCCCAGGTGGGGGGCGGGGGGAGAGGGGATCAGGTTCGGGAGGAGAAGAAGGAGGGGCGAGTTCTTCCAGCGGTACGTGGAGGGAATCCACGCGAGCTGCTGCCTCCTGGCCGGGAAGAAAATCACCTTCCTCTCCCTCAACCGGCAGGTGCTTTCCCTCGGGAGAAGCATCCGCTACCTGGGAAGCGACGTGCCCCTCCACCTGCCCCCTCCCCTCTTCAGGAAGTGCAGGGAGCTGGCCGAGCGCGGGGCCAGGGTGCTGGGGGCCAGGGGGCTCTGCGGGGCGGATCTGGTGGTGGGGAAGGAACCCTACTTCATAGAGCTCAACCCCCGCCCCACCACTTCCTTCCTCGCCCTGGCGAGAATCCTGAAGGGGAACCTGGCCGAGATGCTGGTGGAGGGGAGGGGGAAAACCGGGCTGAGGGGGGAGGCCTGCGTGAGGATCCTGGAGGCCCCGCCCCTTCCCCCCGAAGGGGCGGTGGGAATGGAGGAGCTGGAGGGCCTCCTCACCCCCCCCGTGGACACGGGGGAAGGCCGCAGGATGGTGGTGGTGGGCTGGGGGAAAAAGAGGGAGGAGGCCCTCCGGAAGATAGAAGAAACCGAGGCCAGGGTGAGGGAGCGGTCAGGGGTGTGAGGTTTCAGCGCTTGGAGGACCTGAGCCCCTCCACCTCCTCCCCGCCCTTCTCCACCTCTTCCCGGTCCTCCTCAGGCGTGGTCCGGAGCTCCCCGAGGTGGGTCCCTTCCTCCCCGGCTGTGCCGAGCAGCCTCGCCGGCCCGCTGGTCGCCGCGGCCGCCGTCTGTTCGCAGAGGTCGAGGGCATCCAGCCCTGCGATCATCCCCACCCTGAGGATTTCCCTGCCCCTCCTTCGGCTCCACGTCGGAAGTTCCGACAGCATCGGTGGGGCTCCGCCCCTTCCGCTATCAGCCCACCACAAGCGTTTTCCCCTAAGCCTCCCCCCTCAGAGCTGTGAGGACGCCCTCTCTCGGCCTCGACCTGGGTGGGGCCCACACCAAGGCAGTGCTCCTGAGGGGGGAGAGGGTGGAAGCCTCCCTCCTCCGCTACCTCCCCCTCTGGAAGGAACGCGGAAGGCTGGGCAGCACCCTGAGGGAGCTGAAGCGGTGGGGGGCGGAAAGGGTGGGGGTGGTGATGACCGGGGAGCTGGCCGACGTGTTCGGGACGAGGGAGGAGGGGGTGAGGGAGCTGGTGAAGGAGGTGCGGAAGGTGTGGGGAAAAGCTCTTTTTCTCACCCTCCGCGGTGAACTGGTGGGGATGAGGGAGGTGCTTTCCGATCCCCTTTCCGTGGCGGCCTCCAACTGGGTGGCCAGCGGGCTCCTGGTGGCCAGGGAGTTCCCCGACTCCCTGCTGGTGGATGTGGGGAGCACCACCACCGACCTCATCCCCCTGGTGGGGGGGAGGGTGGCCAACCTGGGGAGCACGGACTTCCAGCGCCTGAGGAGGGGGGAGCTCGTGTACACCGGGGTGGTGCGCACCCCCGTCCCCTGCGTGCTGGGAGAGGTGGAGGGGGTGGGGGTGGCGGCGGAGCACTTTGCGGTGATGGGGGACGTCTACATCCTGCTGGGCAAGCTCCATCCTGGGGAGTACACCTCCGAGACCCCCGACGGGAGGGGGAGGGACGAGGAGAGCTGCAGGAGGAGGCTGGCCAGGGCCTTCTGCTCCGACCCGGAGGAGGTGGGGGAGGGCTTCCTCAGAAGAAGCGCCAGGGCCCTCCACCGGGAGCAGGTGAGGAGGGTGGCGGGGAAGATGAGGGCGGTGGCGGAAAGGTACGGGCTGGAGGGCTGCCCGGCCGTGGTGACGGGAGTGGGCAGGAAGATCCTGGGAAGGGAGGCCGCAGGGGAAGCAGGTTTCAAAAGGGTGGTGGACCTTGGGAGGATATGGGGGGAGGAGGCGGCCCTCATGACGCCGGCCTTCTGCATGGGCAGACTGGCGGGGGAGGCGGTGGGACGGACGCCGTGGTGAAGGTGGGCGGAAGCCTGCAGGAGAAGGGGGAGGCGCTGAGGAGGATCTGCTCCCTCCTCCGCTCCCTCTCGGAGGAGTACGACCTGCTCGTGGTCCCAGGAGGGGGCAGGATGACGGAGACCGTGAGGGAGCTACAGAGGAGGCTGGGGTTCTCGGAGGAGGCCGCCCACTGGATGGCCATCCTCGGCATGGAGGCCTACGGGATTCTGCTGAGGGAGCTCCTGAAGTGGAGGTGCACCTCCTCCCTCAAGGAGGTGAAGGGGGAGACCGTTTTCCTGCCCTTCCTGGAGCTCAGGAAGGAAAAGAAGCTGGAGAAGTCCTGGAGGCTCACCTCCGACTCCATCGCCGCCTGGCTCTGCGGGAAGGTGGAGTGCCGCACCCTGGTGCTGGTGAAAGGGGTGGAGGGGATAAGGGAGGGGGGAAGGCTGAGGAAGGTCCTGACCACGAAGGAGCTGAGGGAGATGAGGACCACCGTCGTGGATCCCCTCCTCCCCGACCTGCTGGAGAAGTGGGCCATCACCTGCTGGGTGGTGGGGGCAAGGGGCATGGAGGGCCTGGGGAAAGCCCTGAGGGGCGGGGAAACGTTGGGGACCAAAATCATCCCGGTGGTGGAGTGAGGCTCATCCCCGTGCTGGACGTGAGGGAGGGAACAGCGGTGCATGCCGTGGGCGGAAGGAGGAAGGAATACCGGCCGGTGAAGAGCGTGCTGGCGGAGGGCTCCTCCCCCCTCTCCCTGGCCAGGGCCTACCTGAGCCTCGGCCTGAAGGAGATCTACTTCGCCGACCTGGACGCCATCGAGGGAAGCGGGGACAACCTCGCCTCCCTCTCCCAGATAGTGAAGGGGGGGGCGGAGGTGATGGTGGACGCGGGCTTCGAGAGGGCGGAGGACGCCAGACCCTACGCGGAGGTGGGGGTGAAGAAGCTCGTGGCTGCCACCGAAACCCTCGAGAGCTTCGCGGAGGTGGAAAGGGCCAGGGGCTACGGCCTGCCGCTGGTGGGGAGCGTGGA
Organism: uncultured archaeon; assembly: GCA_938074535.1. Classification (GTDB taxonomy): domain Archaea; phylum Hadarchaeota; class Hadarchaeia; order Hadarchaeales; family WYZ-LMO6; genus WYZ-LMO6. Next base: position 14,217 of record CALJER010000021.1, on the reverse strand, counting down.
CCTGAAGGAGGGCAGGGTGGTGGCCCGCTCGAGGAAGACCGGCGGTCCGGTGGCGAGGGTGGTGCAGGCTCTGGAAAGGGCCGGGGTGTCGGAGCTCCTCCTCCTCAACCTCGACAGGGTGGGGACCTCCACCGGGCCCAACGTGGCCCTCTCCCAGAGGGTGCTGCGCCTCACCCGCCTTCCGGTGCTGGTGGGAGGGGGGGTGAGGGGCGCGGGGGACCTCAGGCTCCTCAAGAAACTCGGAATGGCGGGGGTCCTGCTGGCCACCTCCCTCCATCTGGGCAGGGTGGGGAGGAAGGAGATCGAGGAGATCCTCAGGGATCCCTAGCCCGGCCGCCCGGGCGCGGAACCGGCCGCACCCCAGAGGAGCGGATCGGAAATCGGTCACCCCAGGCGGCGCAGGATCTCCGCCGCCGCTGCCCTCGCCCCTTCCATGGCCCTCTCCCTGCCGGGGGCGAACTCCAGCACGCTGCAGACCGGCTGGCCCCTCCCCACCCTCTGTCCCCTCCAGGGGAGATCCACCGCGTTGGGGAACCTCCTCAGATCCGGTGCCGTGAGCTCCCTTCCGGCGTAGAGGACGAGCTTCACGGAGCACCCCCTGGGCTTCCCGTATCTCCCCCCTCCCCCCCCGCACCACCTCAGGTGCTCCTCCACCAGGTTTATCCCCAGCACACCCTCCACCTGCTCCAGCGTCCCCTGGAACCTGGGGTTCACCTCCACCACCCAGGGCTCCCCCCCCGAGATCACGAAGTCCACTCCGTTGCTCCCCACCAGCCCCAGCTCCGAGCAGAGGGCCTCGGCGCCTTCCCTTATCCTCTCCGCCTCCTTTCCCCCCTCCAGCGGAACCACCCCTCCGCAGTAGGAGAAAGGTCCTGGAGCGCCCAGGGAGGAATCCCCTATCAGCTGCTCGTTCACCGTCAAGCAGACGGCCTCCCCCCTCCCGCACACCAGGCTGGCGCTGGCGTTCCTGCCCCGCACGTACTTCTGCACCAGGACCCTCCCGGAGGAAGAGGCCCGCCTGAAGCCCCCCTCCACCTCCTCCCCCGACTTCACCAGGACAATCCCCCTCCCTCCCCCGCCGGACGGAGGCTTCAGCACCACGGGATAGCCGAGCTCCTCCGCCCTCTCCTCCGCCTCCTCCGGGCTCCTGGCCTCCTCCGTAGGGGGGAAGGAAAGGCCCAGGCTGGAGGCGGTGGAGAAGAGCTCCCTCCTGGCCCTCCTCACCCGCTCCCATGGGTTCCCCACCAGCAGCCCCCTTCTCTCAAGCTCCTTCAGCAGCTCGCGCTGGTGTTCCATCCCGGAGGTGTAGAGCACGGCGTCCACCTCATGCTCCTCTAGGGCCCTGAGGCACAGATCCTTCCAGTCCAGCCTCTCCGCCGGGGAGGAGGGGGGAGGGGGAAGAACGTCCTCGGCCAGGGAGCAGAGGTCCACATCCCTGAAGCGATCCACGGCCACCACCCTCAGGCCCAAAGCCCTGGCTGACTTCACCACGGGCCTGGTGTTGACCCCCACCACCAGCACCTTCCTCAGGTCCTCCACCTTCCCTCCTGTTCCGGGGAGGCTAAAGGGCTGGGGGCCCGCACAGAGGGTGTTCCCGCCCCCTCCACCCCTTCTGGGCCACCGCCGCCCTCGGGCCTCAGGACCGGCCAGGGAGGAAGGCCCGCCACCCGCGCCTCCTCCCGGACGGGAACGAGCGGTGCCCCGGCGCGGCTTTTTTATGGGAGGAGAAGAGAGGACGATGGGCCGCCCCCTTTTCAGGGAAAGCTCCTGCAACCGGTGCGGCCTGTGCCTGAGCGAGTGCCCCGTGCTGGGGGTGCCCCGGGAAAGGGCGGGGGAGGAAATGGAGAAATTGGTGGAGGGAAGGGAGACGGAGGTCCTCTCCAGGTGCACCAGCTGCATGACCTGCAACCTCCTCTGCCCGGCTGGCTGCAGCCCTTACCACCTGATCCTCAGACGGTGGGAGGAGAGGTACGAGAGGGAAGGGCTCCCCCTGAGGGTCAGAACGGTTCTGCCGCTCGAAACTCCCAACTTCCTTTCCATCGCGAGGGAGAGCATGCCAGAGGATGAGAGGAGGATGCTCAGCTCCTGGTCGGAAGCCCTGAAGGGGGGGAAAGGAGGAGGGGAGATCCTGTACGCCGGCTGCAACGCCCAGATCTTCCCCTACCTCCTCCGCACGAGGCTGCTGGAGGGTCTGACCGCGGTGGGGGAGCAGAGCCTGTGCTGCGGGGAGATCTACTACAGGATGGGGCTGCTGGGAAAGATGGAGGGGCTGCCGGAGAGGGTGGGGAGGAGGCTCAACTCCCTCCGCCCCAAAAAGCTCATCACCTTCTGCCCGGCCTGCTACCACATGCTGAGGGACATCTACCCCGACTTCGGGGTCGGGCTTGACTTCGAGCTCCAGGACCTGAGGGAATGGCTGTGGGAGGGAATGGAGAAGGGGAGGATCGAGCTCAGGAGGAAGCTGGACAAGAGGGCGACGATCCAGGACTCCTGCCACGCGAAGCTCCTGGGAGAATCCTTCCTGGACCTCCCGAGGAAGATGGTGGAGGCGATGGGGATGGAGGTCGTGGAGATGGAACGCTCGAGGAGGAGGGCCATGTGCTGCGGCATAGCCGAGGGGATCTGCAGCTACAACCCCTTCGACATCGTGGAGGGGGCCGTGAGACAGCTGAAGGAGGCCGAGAGAACGGGGGCGGACCTGCTCGTCGTCTACTGCGCCACCTGCCTGCTCATCCTCTCCATAGGAAAGGTGGTCTATCCTGCCGGGATGCCCATCTTCCACGTGCTGGAGCTTCTCCAGCTGGCCACGGGTGAGGAGCCGCTCAGGAGGAACATGCAGAGGGCGGAGGACATGATCAGGGGGCTGGGGGAGAAGACCGTCTTTTCAGAGGAGAGGTTCTGGGTGGGTTGTGAAAGGGAGGGGGGAAAATGTGCGACTGGTGCCTGAAGCACGGAGAGGGCAGGAAGTGGTACCTGAACCTGAGGAACTTCTCCGCGGAGTTCCTGAAGGACAGGGCGGTGGTGGAGAGCGCCGTCAAGTACTTCCAGAACACCGAGAGCATGGTGGGCATGGTTCCGGCCATGTTCGAGGAGGCCCTGAAGCTGGAAAACGACGAGGAGTTCTCCAGGACGGTGGAGACGGTGAAGGGGATGATCGAAAGCCTCTCCCCCCACAGGGGGCAGGTGGTGCCCATGGAGGACGCGGAGCGCATCATAGAGCTCTCGGGCCCCATGGCGAGGGTAGCATGCGTCTGCAGGAGGATGCTGAAGGGGAGCTTCGAGGAGAGGACCTGCATCCTGGTGGGTCCCGTCTACCTGGAGTACGCGAGGGACTGGCCCGACTTCACCAGGGGAGGGATTCAGTACATCTCGAAGGGGGAGGCCGTGGAGCTCATGAGGGGATTCGAGGAGAAGGGATACGTCCACACCTTCTGGATGGACATGCTCTCGGGTGCGGTCATGGGCTTCTGCAACTGCGAGTTCCCCACCTGCGCCGCCCTGCGGTACAGGAGGGCCCTGGGCGACTGGTTCAACTTCTTCCTCAGGAAGGCGGAGTACGTGGCCGTGCTGGACTACGACAAATGCACGGGCTGCGGCAGGTGCGTGCCCCGCTGCCAGTTCGGGGCCCTCTCCCTCTCGCCCTACCTGGGAAAGGCCGTCCTGAACCTGAAGGAGTGCGCGGGCTGCGGCCTCTGCCGCACCGCCTGCGAGCAAGGGGCCCTCAGGCTGGTCCCCCGGTCCGAGGTCCCGGCCGTGAGGGGGCTGTGGTGATGGAGCGTCTGAGGAGGCTGGCCCTCCCCGAGAGGACCGTGAGGGTTCAGGTGGATGGGGAAAAGTGCCTGGGCACCCCCAGGTGCGGGAAGTGCCTGAGGAACTGCCCCTCCTCCGTCTTCATCACCTTCCCGAAGGGGAGGGAGAAGGGGAAGGTGTGCGAGGAGTGGGAGCTCGTGGCCAACGACACCCTGTGCTGGGGATGCGGGGTCTGCCTGAAGGTCTGCCCCGCCGGTGCCATCACCCTCCACCCCCTGTAGGGCTCAGAACCTTCCCCACCTCCTCAGCATCTCCTCGCGCTCCTTCTCCAGCACCCTCTCTACGAAGGAGGTGGAGAACTCCCTCTCCCTTTTCAGGATCCCCTCCGCCGCCCTGGGGCTCATGTGCCTCCCCGCCAGGGCCAGGGCCGCCAGCCTGCCGTACTGGGAGAGGAGCCTGGAGCTCTCCACCACCCTCTTCCAGACCTCCCCCTCCCTCCCCCTCCCCGCCATTTCGGCCGCCTTCCTCACCTCCTCCTCGGGCTCCTCCGCCATCCCTATCTCGGCGCTCCCGCACCTGGGGCACCTGGGCCTCTCCTCCAGCTCGTGCAGGGGGAGCTCCCGGAACCAGGAGCGGCAGGAGACGCAGGCGAAGGTCCTGACCTCGCCCAGCAGCCTGGCCCTGGCGGAGGCCACGGCAAGCAGCCTCAGCCTGCCCGGAACGGAGGGCTCCATGCCCACCCTGTGCTGCCTCCAGACCTGGAAGGAGAGGGGGGTGGGGTGATCCCTCTCACCCAGGGACCTCACCTCTATCTCCCCCGAGCGGATGAGGCGGAGCACCCAGGCCGTCCTCTCCAGGTCCAGGTCCTTCTGCACCACCTCCTTGAAGGTCTCCTCGAACACCGGGGTCCCCTTCAGGGAGACCATCAGCTTGTCCACGAGGGAGTGGGTGAGCTCCACTTCCTTCCGCAGCACACCCATCCTCCTGGCCACCTGCACCAGCCTCCACCTGAAGAACTTGCTCCCCTCCACCGTCTCCCTCAGCCCCTCCTCCCCTCCCCTCCTGAGCAGGCTCACCACCAGCTCGGGGTCCAGGGAGGGGGAGCGGAGGACCAGGCGGTAGGGGTCCACCCTGGAGGCCACGGTCTCCACCAGCTCCGAGGAAAGGCCCTGGGCCAGGAACCTGGAGAGGGTGCGGTTGACCAGGGTGCCGAAGCAGGCCCCCACCACGCAGAACTCCCCCACCTTCTCCACCACCACCCTCCGATCGGTGGGGAGGGGAAGCCCCTCCCTCAGCTGTGAGAGCATCTCGGAGAGGGGCGCCTCCAGTTCTTTCTCCTCCACCCCGTACTCCCTGGCCAGCTCGGACCTGAGCTCCTCCTCCCCCTTCCCCTGCAGGAAGGCCTCCTCCACCCTCCTCCTGATCCTCCCCACCTCCTGCGCCACCGAGAAGGGCACGGGGATCTCCTCCCCTATCCAGCTGGGGACCGCGCCCACGGGATCCTCATCCCTCCTCACGTACACCCTGGAGCCGAAGACCTGCACGAGCCTCCAGACCTCCCCTCCCAGCGTGAACTTCACCCCGGGCTCCCCGTACTCGGCCATGAAGGACTCGTCCAGCACCCCCACCGGCTGCCCGCTCCCGTCGTCCACCACCAGGTACTGCTTCAGGTCGGGGATCATGGAGAGGTTCTCGAAGTAGTACTCGAAGAGCCTGCCCGGCGGCCCGGCCCTCTCCACAGCCTCCCCGTCCTCCGAGAGCCTCAGGAACCTCCGGCTCAGGCCCTGCGCGAACTCCACCACCCTCACCACCTCCCCCCTGCCCAGCTTTCTGAAGGGGTGGGCCCTCCTGAAGAGCTCCACGACCTCCCTCACCCCCACCCTCCTGCGGGAGAGGAGGAGGGAGGTCAGGGAGTGGAGGAGGACGTCCAGGGGCTCCTCGGGTACCCTCACCGGCTCCAGTTCCTTCCTCCTGGCGTGGGAGAGGATCACCACGGACTCCAGCAGGTCGTCGGGGTCCTGGACCACCACCACCCCCTTCGCCACCTTCCCCAGCCTGTGGCCGCTCCTCCCCACCCTCTGGAGGAGGCGGGTGGCCTGCCTGGGGGAGTTGTACTGGATGACCAGATCCACCCTCCCTATGTCGAGGCCCAGCTCCAGGGAGGAGGTGCTCACCAGCCCCTTCACCTCGCCCTCCTTCAGCCCCCTCTCCGCCCTCACCCTGGAGAAGCTGGAGAGGGAGCCGTGGTGGACGCTCACGGGGAACTTCACGTCCCAGAGCTTGAAGCGGTTGGCCAGAACCTCGGCGGTGGGGCGGGTGTTGGTGAAGAGGAGGGTGGAGCCGTGGGCCTCCATCAGCCTCCTGATCTCCCTGAGCCTGGCCGCCACCTCCGGGAAGGTGTAGAGCCTGGAGGCCAGCTCCCTGTCCTCCTCGGTGGGCCTGGGATACACCACCTCCAGCTCCATTTCCTTCTCCATGCTCACGTCCACGATCTCGCACGGCCTCCCCTCCCCCACCAGGAAGCGGGCCACCTCCTCGGGGGAGCCTATGGTGGCGGAGAGCCCCACGATCTGGACCTCCCCGCAGAGGGACCTGAGCCTCTCCAGCGAGAGGGAGAGCTGGGCCCCCCTCTTGTTGTCGGCGAGCTCGTGCACCTCGTCCACGATCACCCACCTCACCGTCCTGAGGTGCCCGCTCAGCCTCCTCCCGGCCAGGAGGATCTGCAGGCTCTCTGGGGTGGTGATCATGACGTCGGGAGGGACGAGGGCCTGCCTCTGCCTCTCGGAGGGGAGGGTGTCCCCGTGCCTCACCGCCACCCTGAGGTCCAGCGCCCTGCACCACCACTCCAGCCTCTCCAGCATGTCCCTGTTCAGGGCCCTGAGGGGCGTGAGGTACAGGACCCTCACACCCCTCCCCTGCGGCTGGGAGAGGAGGAGGAGGTGCAGGATGGGGAGGAAGGCCCCCTCCGTCTTCCCTGAGCCGCTGGGGGCGATCAGGAGAACGTTCTTCCCCTGCAGGATGAGGGGGAGGGAGAGCCTCTGGGGAGGGGTGGGCTCGGAGAAGCCCCTCTGCTCCAGCAGTTCCCTGAGGGGCTTCAGGAGCAGCTGGAAGGGGTTCGGCCCCATCCCCGCCGGCTCAGAGGTACTCCCCACCCCTCCCCAGCCTCCGCTTCAGCTCCTCCAGTTTCCTCCTCAGCTCCCCGCCGGCCGTCCTGCACTCGGAGAGGAGCTCCGAGAGGGAGCGGGTGGACTCGGTGCGGCAGCCCATCCCCGAGGCTATCACCAGCCTGTCCCTGGAGGAGGGATGGAAGGACGCCAGGCCGAAGGGGACGGGCTCACCCTCCTCCATCACCCTCCTTATCTCCTCGTCCATCTTCTTGGCGGAGAACTTCACGCCCAGACCCAGCAGCTCGAAGGGGCTGAGCATCTCCCCCTTGATCTGCCAGAGCCCCAGCCCGGGGGCGTGGAAGAAGAGGTCGCCGTAGCCGTGGTCGTCCCCCCCCATCAGCACCCTCCACTCCCCCCTGAGGGAGGAATGCCTGCGGTACTTCCTGCGCATCTCCTCCATCACCTCCGCTACGGGCTTTATCTCCATCTCACCACCTTATCCGGAAGCCCTCCTCCCCCCTGGGCTCCTCCCACTCCACCTCCACCCCGTCCACCCTCGCCCCGGGAGGACCCCTCCTGCAGAACTCCAGCATCTTCTCCACACCCTCCTTCTCCCCCTCGAAGACCGCCTCCACCCTGCCGTCCGGCAGGTTCCTCACCCATCCCCCCAGGCCCAGGCGCTCCGCCAGCTCGCTGGCCCTGTACCTGAAGAAGACCCCCTGCACCCTCCCGCTGATGTAAACGTGGGCCCTCACCCTCACCCCACCACCTACCCGAACCCGTTCCTCAGCCTCTCCCTGAACTCCCTCAGGTCCCTCACCACGAACTCCCCCGAGGTCCTGCCCTCCCTGTCCAGGTAGAAGGCCCTTATCCCCACCCTCCTGGGGACCTGGTAATCGTACTCGAAGTGGTCCCCCACGTGGACGAGCTGGGAGGGGGAGAGGGAGCACTCCTGCAGGATCCTTAGGTAGGTTTCCTCCGACCGCTTGATCCTGCGGAAGTCCGAGAAGGAAGAGAAGAAGCGGTCGAAGTGGCCCTCGAGGCCCAGAGCCCTGAGCTGGAAGGAGGCGAACTCCCTGGGCGCGTTGGTGAGGAGGATCAGCCTGTACCCCTCTCCCCTGAGCTCCTCGAGCACCTCCGGGACCTCCGGGTAGACCCTCACCGCCCCCCTGGAGCGCTCGAAGAGCTCCTGGGGCTCCACCGCCAGGTCGAACTTCCTGAGCCAGTACCGGAGGTCGTACCACTCCAGCCTTCCGTCGCCCACCCTGTCGTACTCCCCCCTCACCACCTCCCTGGCCCTCTGCAGGGGGAGGCCGTGCCTGAGGGAGTAGAGCCTCGGTATCTCCTCCAGCCACACCCTGTTGGCGAAGCTCATGTCCACCAGGGTGCCGTCCAGGTCCAGGGAGACCGCTTCCATCCTCTTTCTTTCTTCCCCGGAGATTAAGAGGTTAGCCCCGGTGAAACCCGGAGGTGGTTCGCGGGCAAAGGCCCTCCTGGCCCCTATTTAGGCCTTCAGGGGAAAGGAGGATGTGCCCGGGAAGAAAAAGCTCCCCACCCTCCTCAAACCCCCCAAGAAGGAAAGGGGGATGGAGATCAGGCCCAGGGAGGCCAGGGTGATAGGGGTCTTCTCCTGCAAGGGGGGGGTGGGAAAGACCACGGTGGTCTCCAACCTGGCCTCCAGCCTCGTGGACCTCAAGAGGAAGGTCCTGGCCTTCGACGCCAACCTGGGGGCCCCCAACCTGGGGCTGCACTTCGGGGAACTTACCCCCAAGGTCACCGTACACGACGTGATCTCCTCCGACCTGCCCATCAGGGAGGCCGTGCTGGAGATACAGGGGGTGCCCATGGTGCTGGGCTCCATAGCCTACGAGGACGAGGTCCGCCCTACGGACCTCAGGGAGCTCCTCTCCCCCCTCAAGAGGGAATACGAGATGATCCTGCTGGACTCCGCCCCTGGGATAGGGAGCGAGGTGGTGGCCGCCCTCAAGGCCTGCACGGGGATGATCATCGTGACCAACCCCTACGTCCCCACCATCGCCAGCACCCTCAAGACTTTCAGGGCCGCGGAGAAGTACAGGGTCCCCATCCTGGGAGTGGTGGTGAACCGGGTGGCGGGGGAGCCCTTCGAACTGTCGGTGGGGGAGATAAGGGAGGCCCTGGGCTGGCCGGTGATTGGGGTGATCCCCGAGGATAAGAGGGTGAGGGAGTCCACGGCGGCCGGCATCCCGGTGGTGAAGTACCGCCCCAGGTCGAAGGCCGCCAGGGAGCTCAAGAAGCTCGCTTCTTCCCTCTCCGAGCGCCTGAAGAGCCTCTGACCCTCCTGCGCCTCAGCACCTCCTCCCTCTTCCTCTTCACCACTTCCTCCATGGTCCTCCAGGAAGCCAGTTCCTTCCTCGCCCTCCTCCTGAGCCTCTCCATCTCGGACGGAGTGAGGCCCGCCTCCCTCCTCCTCTCCCTTATGAACCTCTCCAGGGCCTCCACCGCCACCCTCTCGGGCTTGGCCAGGCGCCTGCGCACCGGGACCACCTTGGGCAGGCCCGCACGGCGCAGGAGGAGGGACATCCTGGCCAGGCTCTCCCTCTGCCTCCTGGTGAGCCTCACCCTCTCCCTCACCGCCCTCCTGTGCTCCGGCCTCTCCGTGGTCCTCCTCAGCAGGCCCACCATCCTCCCGTACCTGAAGGACCAGCTGACCTGGTAGAGGCCGAAGCCCGCCGCGGCCAGGATCAGACCCAGCAGGACCACCAGGAGGACCGGGGAAGAGGGGGCGGCGGGGACCTCAAAGGTGGGCAGCAGGGCCACGGGGGGGGAGGGGGGCGCCCTCACCCGACGCCCGAAGAGGAGGAAGGTGCCGAGCTCCTCCGTCCTGAACTGGAAGTAAAGGTACTGCCCGTCCCTCCCAGCCTCCTCCAGCGGGAGCTCCTCCGAGCCGGTGAGCCTCCTCACCCCCATGCTCCTCACGTCTATCCTCTCCCCCCTCACCCAGGAGCGGCTCACCCTCACCTTCACCACCGCATAGGAGAGGGGCGGGGAGGGAGGCTTCAGCTCCACCTGGAAGTACCGGTAGGGCACGAGCTCGGGCGCGGTGGAGGCCGGGAACTCCTCGGCCTCCCAGACCGAGACCGTCACCCTTCCTTCCTCCCTCACCACCACCTCCAGCCCCGCCACGCAGGTCCCGAGCCAGGAGAGATCGGCGGCGCCCGGGACACCGGGCTCCAGGTACCCCAGAGAGACCTCCTCGACGGAGGGGGGAGCCCAGCCGCTCACCACAACCCTCCATCCCTCCAGCCGGACCCACTCCAGGAGGAACGGGGGCCCTCCCACCACCACCCCCTTCCAGCCCGCCACCGTCACCGCCCCCCCCGAGAGGGCATCCAGCTCCCTCCAGCCGTGCGGGGCCACCACCTTGCCCGCCCTGTTCTCCAGCTGCGCCCATCCCCTGAGCACGGGGGACCTCAGGGAGAAGTTCCTTCCCTCCAGCTCCCTCCAGCAGGCCTGGTGCCTCACCCAGAACGCTCTCTTTTCAAGTTCCCTCCACCCCACCCCTCCCTTTACCGCGGCGCTCCACTCCTGGACCTTCCTCCAGACGGGGGTGAGGGAGGGTACCGAGCCCGTCCTCCCATCCAGCACCACCCATCCCTTCTCCCTGGGACCGGAAAGGGCCGAACTCCAGCCCTCGAGGGACCGCCACTTCCTGAGGGTGAAGCTCCAAATCCCCGAAGAGTTCTCGTGCCCCGCCTCGTCCCTGGCCTTCACCCTCCAGTAGTAGGTTCCGGGCTGGGAAAGACCCACGATGCTGGAGTTCTCATACGTGTTCTCCGCATGGACGAAGGGCTCCGCAGGCACGGGCTCGTTGTCTATCGCAAGCTCGTAGAGAACGGAGGTGTTGTCCTGCACGCTCCTCCACTTGAACATGAGGGTGAAGGTCTCCAGCTCGGCACCGTTCACGGGGGAAAGCAGCTCAACTTCTGGGGGAGCGTGCAGGTCCGTGAAGAAGCGGTGCGCCGGGGAGTTCTCGCTCTCCCTTCCTGAGTTGTCCCGGGCCTGGACCCTCCAGTAGTAGGTGAGGTTGTCCTCCAGAGGGGGTGAAACCTCCCAGCGGTCGTTGTCCCTCCAGTCCGAATCCGCCACCACGTTCTCGAAGTTCTCGTCTGTGGAGACCCAGACCCGATGGAGGACGGGCTGGGAGATGTCCCAGGAGGGCTGCCACACCAGCAGGGGTGAGGAGGTCCCCACCACCTTCCCGTTCTCCGGGGAGAGGGGGGAGGGAGCGGGGGGCGGGGCGTTCTCCACCCTGAACCACCAGGCCTGCGTTTCAAACACGTTGCCCGCGTTGTCTTTGGCCTGGACCCTCCACTCGTAGTCGTTGTCGGTGAGGGGGAAAGGAACCTCCCACCAGTTCTCGCGGATCCAGCCCGAGTCCAGGTAATTCTCGGCCGCACCCTTCCGGGAGAGCAGGACCCTGTAGGTGAGGGGGAGGGAGTTGTCCGCCCCCTGGCTCCAGGTGAGGGTGGGCTGGGAGTTCTCCAGCGTGGCCTCGTTGTCGGGCCAGAGGAGGGTCACACTCTGGGGGGGCTGGGTGTCCAGCCTGAACCAGCGGACCACCGAGTTCTCCCCCTCGTTCCCCGCGTTGTCTTTGGCCTGGACCCTCCAGTACCAAATCCCGTCGGGCAGGGTGAGGTCCATCCTCCAGTTCTCCTCCCTCAGCCATCCCGAGCTTCCGTTCTCGTAGGGGAACTCCTGGTTGTCGCTGAGGAGCACCCTGTACCTCACGGGCAGAGAGTTCTCCACCACGGGGGCCCACCTGAACTCCACCTCCCTGAGGTTCTCCCCGTCCCCCGGGGAGAGGGGGGAGGGAGCGGGGGGCGGGGCCCTGTCCAGCTGGAAGGTGCGCGGGCTGGTGAAGGGGCTCCAGTTGCCCGCCCCATCCCTGCTCCTAACCCTCCAGGCGTAGATCCCGTCAACCGGAAGGGGCGGGACCTGCCAGGCGTTCTCGGAGACCACCGCGTCGTAGACCGTGACCGGGCCGTACTCCACCCTCACGTTGTAGCTGATCGGGAGGGAAACATCCCACACGTTCTCCCACCTGAGGACGGGAGTGGGAGTGCTCAGGTTCTCCCCGCCGGCCGGTGAGAGGAGGACGGGAGCGGGCGGCGGGGTGAGGTCCACCCTGAAGCTCCAGGTGGGGGAGGGCATGGGGCACTCGTTCCCGGCGTTGTCCCTTACAAAAACCCTCCAGTAGTAGACGTTCTCCTGCAGGGGGGAGGGAACCCAGTAGGTCTGCTGGATCCAGCCGGAGTTCTCCACGGGCTGCGTGAAGAGGTGGTCGAGGGCAAGCTGCACGAAGAAGGCCAGCGGGTAGGAGTTCTCGGGTGGGGGAGACCAGCTGAGGAGGGGGGTGGAGGTGTTCTCGTTCTCCCCGTTGGCGGGGGAGAGGAGGGTGGGCGGGGCCTGGGGGGGAAGGGTGTCCACCCTGAAGGTCCTGATGCCCGACCACTCCCCTACCAGACCCGCCACGGAGGCCCCGACGCGCCAGTAGTAGAGGTTATCGGGGAGGGGGGAGGAGGTGTAGTGATTCTCCGTTACCACCGAGTCCAGGAGGGTGGAGGGGAAATCCTGGAACCATCCTTCCACCACGCAGAGGTCCGCGTACAGCACCGTTCTGGTGCCGTCGGGGGTGTTCTCCAGGTACCTCACGTGGATGGCCCCTCCCACAAGGTACTTCAGCAGCTCCTGCGAACCGAAGGAGAACTCCAGCACGCTCTCCTCCTCCCCGAGCAGGCCCAGGAACCTCCAGCCATCCACCTCCCACAGGTAAACCTCCACGTTCTCGTCTCCGCTCGTCCTGCCCCTCACCCTAAGGGAGTAGGAGGAAGCCGTGGGCACGTTTTCTATCCTGTGCTCCCAGTTGAGGGTGTTGTCCTCCTCGTTCTCCGCTATGTTCTCGCACACTCCATCCTCCTCCCAGGTGTTCTGCAGGGATCCCCCCACCACCTCACCCCTGCGCGAGGAACCGTCCACCAGCTGCAGGGGCTCGCTCCCCACCCTGGCGTTCTCCCCCCTCCACTGCGGTGCCTGGGAGGAGAGCTGGAGCCTGTAGTTGTCGGCAAGGAAGACGGCTTCCCAGCCCAGGGTGGGTGCGTTCTCCCTCATGTTCCTCCCGTTCTCCGGGAAGAGGAGGACGGGAGCAGGCACGTTCGCGGGAAGGAAGGTCGTCCATCCCTCCACCCCCCTCCAGCTGGCCTGGACGGTGCGAGCGCCGCCGCTCCACCCTTCCAGTTCCCTCCAGCCCGAGAAGGGGGCCTCGGCCCCGCCGCTCCACCCTTCCAGTTCCCTCCAGCCGGCGGGGGAGGATGCGCGGCCAGCCCACCCCTCCAGCTCCTCCCATCCCACCGGCGCCGTGGTTCCCGCCGTCCACCCCTCCAGCTCCTCCCACCTGCACACCCTGAACCACCTCACCTCCGACCAGCTCCCCGGATTCCCGGCGAGGTCCAGGGCCCTCACGCGCCAGCTGTAGACCCCTGGCCCCGGAGGAACCCAGGCATAGGCGTTCTCCTCCACCCCCTCGTTCTCGTGAAGGAGGGGGGAGAGCTCCAGGCCCCCACCCACCTGCAGGTGGTAGCCATCCACCCCTGAGGGGGCGTCGGTGGAGGAAACCCACGTGAGCTGAACCGGCCCGAAGTCCAGAAAGGTGCCGCTGGCCGGGAGGAGGGGCTCCGCATCGGAGGGTGGAGTATTGTCCACGCCGAAGAGGCGGTCCTCCGACCAGGGCCCCGTGTTCCCGGCGTTGTCCCTGGCCAGGACCCTCCACAGGTACTTCCCCTCATCCAAGGCGGTGGCGAAGGAGGTGGAGCCCGTCCACACGTTCTCCCTCACCAGCAGGCTGGGGTAGTAGAGGATCACGAGGTTGTAGGTTACGGGCAGGGAATTCTCCTCCACCGCACTCCAGCTCAGGGCCGGGGAGGTCTGCACCCACCTGTCATTCTCGGGGGAGAGGAGGAGGGGGAAGGTGGGCGGAAGGGTGTCCACGCGGAACCTCCTCCAGTCCGCGAAGAGGCCCGTGTTCCCGGCGTTGTCCCTGGCCAGGACCCTCCACCACCAGATCCCGTCCTGCTTGAAGGAGGTCTCGTACTCCGTGCGGGAAACCCAGGTGTTCTCCGCTATGTTAACCTTGTCGGGTGAGACCTCGACGTAGTACGTCAGCGGGAGGGAGTTCTCCGGGGGGGCCTGCCAGACCAGGAGGGGGGTGCTGTCCCCCACGTTCTCCCCCGGGAGGGGGGAGAGGAGGACGGGCTTGGCGGGAGGGAGGGTGTCCACCCTGAAGGTCCGGACCTCCGACCAGGGGGAGCTCTCCCCGGAGCGG
>CALJER010000020.1 GCA_938074535.1 uncultured archaeon | reverse complement strand
CCCTACCCTCACCCCCCCCAAGCCGGTGGAGAAGAACTCCGTGACCAGGCAGATCCTCACTTCCCCAGCCTCCGGGCGATGAACTCGGCCGCCTCGACCAGGTCCCTGGCCACGAAGTCCGCCTCCCCCTCTGTGTCAGGCTCGGTCTCCGGACCGGGGACCAGGATCTTGGTGCATCCAGCGTTTTTTCCCGCCTCCAGGTCCAGTTTCCTGTCCCCCACGATGAAGCACCTCCTCAGGTCCAGCCCGAAGTCCCTCGCCGCCCTCTCCAGCATCCCGGTCCTGGGCTTCCTGCAGGAGCACCCCTCGTCCGGATGGTGGGGGCAGTAGTAGATGGCGTCCACCCTCGCCCCCCTCTCCCCGAGCTCCCTCTCCATCCTCTCGTGGATCCTCCTCAGGTCCTCCTCCGTGAAGTATCCCCTGGCTATTCCGGACTGGTTCGTTGCCACGATCACCCTCACCCCCAGCCCGTTCAGCCTCCTTATTCCCTCCGCCGCCCCAGGGAGGAGCTCGAAGTCCTCCGGCCTCCTCAGGTAATGGACGTCCCTGCAGATGAGGCCGTCCCTGTCCAGGAAGACGGCGACCTCACCCAAACATCTCCCTCTCCACCAGCTCGCAGAGGATGTGGCCCAGGGTGATGTGGGCCTCCTGGATCCTGGGGGTGTCCCTGGAGGGAACCTTGATGCAGAGGTCGCAGAATCTCTCCATCCTCCCTCCCTCCCCGCACAGCCCCAGCGTGAAGGCCCCCCTCCTCCTGGCCTCCTTCAGCCCCTCTATCACGTTTTCCGACTCCCCGCTGGTGCTTATTCCCACCGCCACGTCTCCCTTCCCCACCAGGGCCTCCACCTGCCTGGAGAAGACCCTCCCGTATCCGTAGTCGTTGGCGATGGCGGTGAGGGAAGAGGTGTTGACGGTGAGGGCAAGGGCGGGAAGACCCCTCCTCTCCCTTCTGAACCTGCCCGCGAGCTCGCAGGCCAGGTGCTGGGCATCGGCCGCGCTTCCCCCGTTCCCGAAGAAGACCACCTTCTTTCCCCTCTTCAGGCTCCTGGCGATGATCCTGGCGGCCTCCGCCACCTTCCTCAGCTCTTCCTCCCTCCCGCAGAGTTCCTCCTTGAGCCTGATGCTCTCCTCCAGCAGCTCCTTTATCCTCCGTACCTCCACACCCTCACCCCCCTGGGCTCGAAGCGGAAGGGCACGGGCCTGGCCCCCATCTCCGAGAGGGCCTCGGTGACCATCCGCCTCTTCTCCGGCTCGCAGAAGAGCAGCAGGTACCCCACGCCCCCCGCCCCCAGCAGCTTTCCGCCCATCGCTCCCCTTTTCCTGGCAAGCTCATAAAGGGCCTCCACCTCCGGATTGGTGATCCTCCCCGAGAGTCTCTTCTTCTCCTCCCACCCCTGGTGGAGCAGCTCCCCGAACCTCTTCAGCTCCCCCCTGAGCAGGCACTCCCTCATCTCCACCGCCGTGCGCTTCAGGGAGTGGAGCCTGGAGAGGTACTCCTCGTCCCTCATCCTCTCCCCCATCTCCCGGTGGATTCCCTTCCTCCTCTCCCTCCTCCTCCTGGAGGCGAGCATCCTGGCTTCCTCCGGCAGGAAGATCTCCCCGGTGGAGAAGAGGCAGAGATGCTGCAGGAAGAGCTCCAGGTCCTCCCGGGGGAGGCGGAGGGGTTCCACCCTCGCTCCCTTCCTCCCGAACTCCATGAAGTTGAGGCCTCCGAAGGCGGCCGCGTACTGGTCCTGGTATCCCCCCTCCTGCCCCAGCTCCTCCCTCTCCAGGTGGTAGGCCAGGGCTGCCACCCCACCGGGCTCCAGCTTCCTCCCGCTGAACTCGAGCAGGCACCCTATCAGGGCCACGGTGAGGGAAGAGGAGGTTCCCATGCCCGAGCTCGGGGGGAGGTCGGAGTAGGTGGTGAGCTCCAGGCCCCTGGAGGGGGAGAACTCGTTCACGGCTGCCTTCAGGAGATCCAGCTGTCCGTCGTACTCCGCCTTCCCCAGTCCTGAGCTCCACTCCACCCCTAGGTCAAGCGAGCGCAGCACCATCCTCCTTTCCCGCAGCTCCCTGAGGACGGCGTATGCGTAGAGGCTGACGGTCATGCTCACCACCGCCCCGCCGTGCTCCCAGCAGTAGGGCGGGACATCCGTTCCCCCTCCTCCAAAGCTTATCCTGAAGGGAGCCTTGGAGAGGATGAACTCACTCACCCAGCATCCTCCTGAAAAAGGCCTTCCCCTCCCTCAGGGAGGCCTCCAGCTCGGAGGAGGAGGCCGTGCTCAGTCCTTTTTTGCACGCCACGATGGCCCCTGCGTGGTGGGCGAGCTTGCAGGCCTCCTCCAGCTCCGCCCTCCCGGCCAGCGCCAGGCTCAGGGTGGCGGTCACGGCGTCTCCCACGCCTGTCACGTCTAACGGTCTCCTCACCAGAGGGGGAAAGAAGCTCACCCTTTCCTCCCCCCGAAAAAGGTGGGAGCCCCCTTCCACCCAGGTCAGGAAGACCGCCTTGCACCCGACGGAGGAGAGGATCTTTTGCCCCATGACCAGGCAGGCAGCTTCGTCCTGGGAGGAGATTCCCGTTACCTGGGAGGCTTCCCTCCTGTTGGTCCTCACCACGTCCGCTCCCTCGAAGAAGAGAAAGCTCTCCTTTCTGGGGCAGGCCACCACCTTCATGCCCCTCTCCCCCGCCTTTCTCGAGAGCTCCCTCGCGAGAGCGGGAGTGATTACCCCCCTCCCGTAGTCCGCCAGCACCATGGCCTGGCAGCCCTTCATCCTTCTCTCCGCTTCTTCCAGCAGCTCTGGAGCCTTTTCGTCGAGGCCCTTCCTCCCCCTGTCCAGGCGGAGGAACTGGTGGCCGTTGGGGGTCATCACCCTCTGGATCACGGGTGTGTGAGTCCTTCCTTCCCTCAAGATCCCCGAGGTCTTCATGTTTCTTTCCCTCATCTCTCCCAGGAGCCTCACCCCCTCCGGATCCTCCCCCACCACTGACACCGCTACCCCCTCCCCTCCCAGCGCCTGCAGGTTGTTCAGGATGTTGGCTATCCCCCCTGGAAAGTAGGACTCAGACTTCACCTCCACCAGCGGGACGGGGGCTTCGGGTGAAAGGGCCCTGGCTTCCCCCACGGTGTACCTGTCTAGGGTGACATCTCCCACCACCAGCACCCTTCTCCCTCGCATCCTCCTCAGGAGGCTGCTCATCCCCTTCCATCCGCGTGTTGCGTAAAAACACTTTCCACGCGAGGGCGGCGTAGCTCGCCCAGGCAGCCCCTCCGAGCGGGCGAGGTTCCCCGACTCAGCTCCAGCTCACCGCACCTGGAGGGGGCGTGTTCGGCTTTCACCTGCCCCCTGTCACGGGTGGACCGGAGGTCGGGGGGATGGGGGAGGGGGTGGGTGCGCTTGCGAGGAGCAGGCCGAACTTCAGGTGCCCGTACGAGTGGCTGTAGGAGGAGCCCAAAGTCCTGGCGGAAGGGATTCACTCAAAAGTCGAGAAGGTGCCCATCAAACGTAAAAAGGCTCATCCGTGTGCTGTTTGGGATCACATCCGCTGGGACCGAGCACCCGCGCCCGTGCGCTGCCTCCACCTTTTTACAAGATCTCAGCCTTGAAGGACTTTGCAGGGGTAGTTGAAGGGGGGAGGGCCGGGTCCGGAAGTTGGCACCTCAGCTCGGTCCCCAGGGCCGTGCACGCCCTTCCGCAGTCCTTACCATCCCTTCGGTCCCTCGGTAGCTCCGCGGGCTCCTCGAAACCTTTTTATATTCCTGGATTATAGCTGGATTTGAGCTGGATGGTAGATGGAGGGGAGAAGAAGGGGGAGGTGAGGGTGTTCCTGGACGGTCTCTACCTCAGGATCATAGACGATCTCATCGCCGCGGGCTACGGGACCAACCGCAGCGAGGTGGTGAGGAAGATGGTCCACGACTGGGTGATGGCCAACATAGGGGGCTTCCGCGGGCTGATGGAGTACTCCCAGAAGAAATAGCGATCACCCCCCCACCTTTGTCAGCCCGGGGGGCAACCTTCCCCCCAAGGTTGCCCCCCGCCTTTCCTTTTCCCTCTCCCGACAGCTGGTTTCAAAACCTCCCGTGCGGCTGGGAGGAGGGTATACCCCGGTCCTCATCGACCTCTTCGGAATCCAGAGCAGGGGGGCGCTGGCGGAGGAGCTGATAGGGAAGGTGGCGAGGGCGGCGCACGGCTGGATGACTTCCTCCGGGGGCTGAGGGCGGAGGTGGTTCTGACCCATGAGGGAGAGGTGAGGTTTGAGTTCTCGAGAACCCCCACCTAAGAGGAGCTCGCGAGGGTGCTCGACCTGCCGGAGGAGGTGGCGGAGAAGAGAGGCCTGCGGATGGCGATAGCTTTCGGAGTTCCAGGAGATAGAGAGCCTGGATGACGAGGCCATGAAGCCGACGAGATCGAAGTCTCAGCACCACGAAAGGGCCACCTATCTCTTCACCGGCAGCAGGAGGCACCTCCTCGACGAGGTTTTCAGCGAGGAACGCCGAGCCTTTTACGGGTTCGGAAAAGCCCCGGAGCTGGGGCCCGCACCCCGTGAAGAGTTCGCCCGGTACATCGCCGAGGGTTTCAGGAAAACGGGGAGGAGAATAAGCAGGGAGGCCATTGACCGCATCCTGGATCTCGCGGGGGATCACCCCTCTTTCGCCCAGCAGCTCTGCCACGACCTCTGGTTCCTCTCCAGAAGGGTCGACGACGAGGCCACCGTGGAGAGGGCCGTGGAGAGCGTGATCGCCCACGAGAAGATTCATTACAGCAGGATCTGGGAGAACCCCCCCTGCAGCGCAGGCTTTTGGAGGGTCCGGCTAAGGAGGAAATTGGACCCTGCTCGCGGGAGTTCATCTCCAAGTACGGGCTGAGGTCTCCCGCCAACGTCGGGAGGGGACTGGAGCTCCTGGAAAAGCGGTGGCTGGTGGAGGGCGGCAGGATTCCCGATGTGTTCTTCAGGGAGTGGATCAGGAGAGGTCTGCCCTGATCCCCCAAGGGGCGGCCTGGTCCCGGTTGAGGTTCACCGAAAACCCACCGCCTTTTTCAGGGCCTTGGCCAAGTACCCGCAGAAGGGAACGTTTCTACCCTCCACGGAGGTCCTCCCCTTCCTGATCTCCTCCAGCACCCCCTCCGCCCCCTTTCCCTCCACCTCCGTGTAGGCCAGGCCCACCTCCTCCTCCGTGTGCCCGTCGGAGCCGCCGGTTACGGGCAGCCGCTTTTTCCTGGCGTACCTGAGGGCCAGGGGGTTGGAGAGGAAGTAGGACCTGGAGTTGAAGGCCTCCACGGCGTCGAAGCGGGCGTGGAACACCGACCCGGGCCTGCCGTTGAGCCAGAAGGGATGGGCCGCCACCGCTACCCCCCCCTGCTCCCTTATGAGCTCCACGGTCTCCTGCGCGCTCAGGCGGGGCGGTACGGCCTCCCTCACCCCCAGCCCCAGGATGTGCCCGTGCCTGCTCGTCACCTCTATCCCCGGTATCACCAGGAAGCCGGGGGGGAGGGGGAGGAGGCGCAGCTCCCTCAGGGCCCTCACCGTGTCGTGGTCCGTGAAGGCGAAACCGTCCAGCCCCTTCTTCCTGAGCAGCCTGCAGAGGAGCCTGAGGGAGCAGCATCCGTCGTAGGAGTGGGAGGTGTGGACGTGCAGATCCAGGCGCGTCTACCTCACCTTTTTTCCCGGTTCCACGGGCCGGTCAGGGACGATCAGGGAGAGCTCCTCCTCCTTCTCGCCCGCGGCCAGGACCATCCCTTCCGACTCCACCCCCATGATCTTCTTCTTTTCCAGGTTGGCCACCAGCACCACCCTCTTCCCCACGAGCTCCTGGGGGGAGTAGCTCTTCCCTATTCCCGCCATCACCGTGCGCTTCCCCTCCGGCAGCCTGAGCTCCAGCCTCACCATTTTCTCCGAGCCCGGCACCCTCTCCGCCCCCACCACCTCCGCCACCCTCAGGTCCACCCTCTCCAGGTCCTCCGCCTTCAGGGTGGTCCCTGCCGTCTTCTCCACCATCCTGAAGAGGACCTCGGGCTTCTGGATGGGATGTCCAGGTTTCAGGTCGAAGGCTGAGGCCTGCTCCCACCTCCTCACCTCCACTCCCAGCATCCCGGCCATCTTCCCCGAGGTGAAGGGGAGGAAGGGAGAGAGCAGGACGGAGAGGCACTTGACCAGGTTCAGGCAGTTGAAGAGGCAGTCCGCTGCCTTCGCCCTGTCCACCTTCACTACCTCCCACGGCTTCCTGCTCTGGAAGTACTCGTTCCCGGTCCTGGCCAGCGACATCACCCTCTCCAGGGCCTGATGGATCTTCAGCCCCTCCATCAGCCTCCCCGTCTCCTCCGCGCAGGAAGCCACCTCCCTCTCCAGGGAGGGATCCGCCCCGCCCTCTGGGACCTTCCCCCCGAAGTGGTTCCAGGTGAAGGTGAGCACCCTGTGCACCAGGTTCCCCAGGTTCCCTATCAGTTCCTCCCTCAGCCTGGTGCGCAGGGCCTCCTCGGAGAAGGAACCGTCCTGCCCGAAGGAGACCTCGCGCAGCAGGAAGTACCTCAGGGAGTCCGGCGAGTAGGTCCGGGCGAAGTGGAGCGGGTCCAGGGTCAGGCCCCTGCTCTTGCTCAGCTTCTCCCCCCTGTAGGTGATGAACCCGTGCACGAAGATTTTCCTGGGGAGGGGAAGGTCGAGTGCCAGCAGGAGGGAGGTCCAGATCACGGAGTGGTGCCAGCTTATGTCTTTCCCTATGAGGTGCAGGTCGGGGGGCCACCTCTCCGAGAACTCTGGACCTGGGTATCCGGCGGCGGTGAGGTAGTTCATGAGGGCATCCACCCACACGTAGAGGACGTACCTCTCGTCGCCGGGGAGGGGAACCCCCCAGCTGAAGCCCGAGCGGGAGATGCAGAGGTCCTTCAGGGGGGCCTCAAGCCTGCGCAGGATCTCGTTCCTCCGGCTCTCAGGCTCCAGGAACTCGGGATGCTTCCTGAGGTGCTCCAGGATCCTCTCCCCGTACTTTCCCATCCTGAAGAAGTACCCCTCCTCGCTCACCCACTCCGTCTTCACCCCGTGGACCGGGCACTTCCCCTCCACCAGCTCCTCCTCCGAGTAGTAGGTCTCGCACTCCGTGCAGTAGAAGCCCTCGTACCTTCCCCTGTAGACCTCCCCCTTCTCCAGCAGCCTCCCCACCAGCTCCCTCACCACCCTGAGGTGCCTCTCCTCCGTGGTCCTGATGAAGTCGTCGTACGAGATCCCCAGCTCGTCGCACATCCTCCTGAACTCCGAGGATCTCTCGTCCACCAGCTCCTGAGCGGTCTTTCCCTCCCTCTCCGCTGCCCGCTGGATCTTCAGGCCGTGCTCGTCCGTTCCCGTGCTGAAGTGGACCCTGGCCCCCTTGAGCCTCCAGAACCTGGCGAGGGCGTCCGCGCAAATCTTCTCGTAGGCGTGGCCCAGGTGGGGGGAGGAGGTGGGGTAGTCTATGGCGGTGGTCACGAAGAACTTGTCCTTCATTCCCTCCCCCGGTCAGAGCTTCAGGAGCTCAGCCCTCGCCTCCTCACCTTCCAGCACCACGTAGGCGGCGTAGCCCTCGAAGAGGGGTCCGGGGTTGACCACCAGCGTCTCCCCTATCCTCTCGATGCCCCGGGCCTCGTGGATGTGGGCGCAGAGGTTGAGGACGGGCTTCTTCTCCTCGATGAACTTCCTCACGCTCTTGCTGCCGGCGTGGGCCCCACCCCTGCAGAGGTCGGAGGAGGAGTTGAAGGGAGGGGCGTGCGTGACCAGCACCACCTTCCTGTCCTCCTGGAGCAGGGAGGTGAGGGTCTCCCATATCTCGTTCTCGGTGAACTCGAAGGGGGTGTTGAAGGGGGTGATGTTGGAGCCCCCCAGACCCAGGAAGGTCCACCCCCCGAGCCTCGCCCTCCTTCCGTGCAGGCTGATCCCCCACTTCTCCAGCACCTCCACCATGCTCTTCGGATCGCAGTTCCCCGGGACACAGAGCACGGGTATCCTCAGGTCCCTCACGGGCTCCAGGACTTCCTCCCCCGCGCTCACAGGACCGAACTGGGTGAGGTCTCCTATGATCACCACGGCGTCCAGGTCCTTCCTCTCCACGCACTTGGAGAGGTACGCCTTGCTCTCAGGCTTTCCGTGGAAATCCGCCACCGCCATCAGTCTCATCGGGACACCCAATCAACCCCGCAGAGACACGTTAAATGTGTTTTGCTCTGGCATGGGTCGATGCCAGCGTTCCGGTAGGTTAAATGGGTGGAGGACCCAAATCGAGTTCATGAGACACAGGTGCGGAGGCTGCGGCAACGAGTGGGAGGATGGAAGCTGGCGCTCCACCTGCTCCCGCTGCGGGCAAACGGTCACCGGTACCCCCCCTCCGGTCCGCGGGCCCGAGCATCCCGAGAAGCTGATCCAGGTGCTCCTCTCCCTGCAAAAGGAGAGGGGATGGCTCTCGCGGGAAACCCTTAAGGAGGTGAGCAGGAGGCTGGGGGCCCCCCTTTCCGTGGTCTATCAGGTGGCCACCTTCTACAAGGCCTTTTCCCTGGCGCCCAGGGGGAAGCACCACCTCAGGGTCTGTATGGGGACGGCCTGCCAGATCCGCGGTTCTCCCGCCCTGCTGGAGAGGGTCCGCCAGCTGCTGGGCGTGGAACCAGGGGAGACCACGGCGGACGGGAAATTCACGCTCGAGACCGTGAACTGTCTGGGATGCTGTGCGATGGGACCCGTGATGATGGTGGACGACCGGTATTTCGGGCGTCTGGGTGTTTCCCAGGTGGAGAAGGTAGTGAAAAGCTTTGGGTGAGGAGATGAGGGAGCGCCTGAGGAGTCCGGAGGAGCTGGAGAGATGGAGGGAAAAGCTGAGAAGGGAGAGGGATCCCTCCGGCCTGCTCTTCACGGTCAACGTGAGGTCGGCCTGCGGCCTGGCGGCAGGAAGCGAGGAGGTGGCCAGGAGGCTGGAGGAAGAGGTTGAAAGGAGGGGGCTCGGGGGGAGGGTGAGAATCACCAAAACGGGCTGCAACGGGTTCTGTGAGAGGGAGCCCGTGGTGACGGTCTATCCCTCCGAAACCTTTTACTTGGGGGTAAAGGGCGAGGACGTGCCCGAACTGGTGGAGGCCGCGGAGAAGGGTAGGGTGGTGGACCGCCTCCTCTACCAGGACCCCGCCACCGGGGAGAGGATCAGGAGGGCCTCCGACCTCCCCTTCTACCGCCACCAGCACAGGCTCCTCCTCTCCCTGAACGGCAGGATCGACCCCACCAGGATAGAGGACTAC
>CALJER010000019.1 GCA_938074535.1 uncultured archaeon | reverse complement strand
CACCCCGTAGATCCCGGCCGCGAGGCCCGCGGGCCCCCCTCCCACCACGATCAGGTCCCACTCCTCCATCCCCTCCACCTGGCGCTGCGGGGCTTTTCGCCTTTCGGGTCTCCGGCGGAACCTCCTCTCCTACCTCCACCCCCGCAGACTCCTCTGGAGTCCAAAAATAATAGACTTATTTTAAGTACTTTCACCAAAATAATAGACTTGATATGGAGAGGCTCTACAGGAGGAAGCTGGAGGACAGGCTGTGGAAGTTCATGAGAAGAAGGGAGATCCTGGCCGTGAGAGGGCCGAGACAGGCGGGAAAGACGACGCTGCTGAGGCTCATGGAGAGAAAGGTGCGGGGAAGCAAGGTCTTCATCAACCTGGACCTCCCGGCCCACAGACGGGCGCTGTCGGAGAACCCCCTGGACTTCATGAGGAGGCTGAAGGAGGAGGGGAGGAGGCTCGTCCTCTTCATGGACGAGATCCAGCGGGTGGAGAAGGCGGGAGGGAGCCTGAAGATCCTCTACGACGAGTTCCCTGACGTCAAGATGGTGATCTCGGGTTCCTCCTCCCTCGAGCTGAAAACGGATGTCCTCCCCTCTCTGGTCGGCAGGGTGCTCCTCTTCGACCTCCTGCCCTTCGACTTCGAGGAGTTCCTGCTCGCGAGGGATCCAGGGCTCTGGAGGGTCTTCAGGGAGAAAAACAGGTCCCTGATGGGGTTCGTGGAGGGGAAGGACGAGCCCGAAGAACCCTCCTTCAGCGAGGACTTCCTGAGGCTGTGGAAGGAATACGTGATCTACGGGGGGTACCCCGAGGTCGTGAAGTCCAGAACAAAGGAAGAAAGGGAGGAGGTTCTCAGGAACATCTTCGACCTCTACCTGGAGAAGGACGTAGTCACCTTCTTCAGGATCACGGATGCGGCCAAGTTCGAGGACTTCGTGAGGGCCCTGGCCTTCAAGGTTTCATCGACGGTTGCCCTCTCCTCGCTGGCCTCGGACCTGAAGCTGAGCTACCAAAGGGCCGAGGAGTTCATGGAGATCCTCAGACACACCTACATCGTTTCCTGGCTCAGGCCCTTCGCCAGGAACCTAGTGACCGAGCTGAAGAAAGCCCCCAAGGTGTACTTCTGGGACCCCGGGATGAGGAACGCCGCCCTGAGGAACTTCTCTGAGTTCGAGGTCAGAACCGACCAGGGAGCCCTCGCGGAGAACTTCGCCTTCAGGCACCTCTCCCAGTCCTTCGGGGACTTCGGACTCCACTACTGGAGGACCGCGGGAGGGGCCGAGGTCGATTTCGTGCTGACCAGGGGTGAGGAGCTCGTCCCCGTCGAGGTGAGGCTGGGGGGAGGGAGGCCAGGCAGGAGCCTCCACAGCTTCCTGCAGGCCTACAGGCCGGAGCGGGGGATCGTCCTAACCCTCGGCACCTTCGAAAAGCAGGAGGTCTCCGGGACCAGGCTCCGCTGGGTGCCCCTCTTCTACCTCTGAGCGGTCCCTCCCTCCACCTGCCGCTTCAGGCTCCTCGCCGTTTCCGGCCCTATGGTGGGGACGGAGGCCAGCTGCTCCGCCGTCGCCCTCCTTATGTCCTCCAGCCTCCTGTACCCCGCCCTCCAGAGGTTCCTGGCCCTCACCCTCCCCACCCCGGAGAGCTGCACCAGCTCCAGCAGTTCCTCCCTCACCCCGTACCTCACCCTCTCCCCCAGCTTCCTCAGGGGCGTCAGGGCCCTCCTCACCTTCAGCAGGCGGGAGAGCTCGTGGGCGGCGTGCAGGAGCCAGACCGCCGTCTCCACCATCCTCCTTATGTCCCCCGCGCCGACCCCGAACTCCTCGTGGATCCTCTCCTCGTGGACCTCCTCCGCCCAGCTCTCCAGCATCCTGGCCGTCTTCACCTCCGCCAGGAAGAACTCGAAGTCCTCCGGGTCCTCGGGGACGGGCAGGAGGAACTCCTTCCACCTCTCCTCCACCAGGGCCTCGAGCTCCGCCTCCTCCCCCCTCCCCAGGTAGAGCTTCTCCATGTCCGGGGTGCTGCAGATCAGGTGCAGGAGGCCCAGCGGGGTAGGCTCCCCCTTCGAGATCCCCCCCAGTCCCCTCCTCAGCACCACCCCGGACAGGGGGTCGATGTACAGGCGGGAGACCAGCTCCCCGAAGGGGGTGGCCGTGAGCCTCTCCCCCTCCCTCCTCACCATTCCCTCCTCCTCCAGGAAGTCCAGCACCCTCTCCACCACCCCCTCCGCCGCCCTGACCTCGAACTGGTGGGAGAAGAAGGTCCCGCCCATGAACCCCAGCACGTCCCCCAGCGTGGAGGCGTAGCCGGAGGCCACGCAGGCCAGCACGTGCGTGCGGAGGGCGGGCTCCGTTCCCAGCTTCGACACCAGCCGCTCCGGCTCCCCCCTCACGTACTCCTCCATCAGCACCTCCACCTCCCCCTCGCTCCTGGCCACCAGCACCGCCTCCCCGTACCTGTCGTACCTCGGCCTCCCCGCCCTCCCCATCATCTGCTGGACCTCCAGCACCGGGATGAGGGTGGAGCCGAAGGTCTCCGAGTACCTCCTGTAGTCCCTCACCACCACCCTCCGCGCGGGGAGGTTCATCCCGGCCGCCAGCGTGGGGGTGGCGCAGACCACCTTCAGCAGGTTCCCCCTGAAGGCATCCTCCACGGCCCTGCGCTGGTCGTGGTGGAGCCCGGCGTGGTGGAAGGCCGTGCCGGCGCGGACGCACCTGGCCAGCTCCCTGCACGTCCTGGTGGGCTCCCCCAGCGCCTCCTCCACCCTCCTGGCCACCTCGCCCAGCTCCCTCCTCTCCCCCTCCCCCAGCAGCGGGGCCACCTTCTCGGAGAGGGAGGAGGCCGCGGTCTGCGCGGACTTCCTGGTGTTCACGAAGATCAGGACCTGCCCCCCCTCCCTAAGGGTGTCCAGGGTGAGGGCGGTGAGGGCCTCCCCCTCCCCCACCTCCCTCCTCCCCCCGTCCTCGAACACGATTTCCCCCCTCCAGAACACCCCTTTCCTCAGGGGCACCGGTCTCCAGTCGCTCCTCACCAGCTCCGCCCCCAGCCACTCCGCCAGCTCCTCGGCGTTCCTGACCGTGGCGCTCAGGGCCAGCACCTGCACCCCGGGGTTCACCTGCCTGAGCCTGGCGGTGAGCACCTCCAGCGTGGGCCCCCTCCCCGGGTCGTTGATCAGGTGGACCTCGTCCAGCACCACCACCGAGACCACGTCCGCCAGCCACTTGGCCCTGTGCCTGAGGAGGGAGTCCACCTTCTCCGAGGTGGCCACCAGCAGGTCGTACCTGGCCAGCCTGGTGTCGGCGGTGTCAAAATCACCGGTGCTTATCCCCACCTTCACCCCGAGCGGACCGTACCTCCTCCTGAACTCCTCGTGCTTCTCGCTGGCCAGGGCCCTGAGGGGCACGATGTACAGGGCCTTCCCCCCGTCCGCCAGGATGGAGCGGAGCATGCAGAGCTCCGCCACCAGCGTCTTCCCTCCCGCGGTGGGGACGGCCAGCACCAGGTTCCTCCCCTCCATCACCCCCTTCCTCACCGCCTCCTCCTGGGGGGGATAGAGGGAGGTGATCCCTTCCCCCTCCAGCACCTCCGCCACCTTCGGGATGCCCCACTTCCCGCAGACCTCCCTGAGCTCCATCCTTCCCCTTTCTCCCCCCTCCCTTTATCTCAGGGGGAAAGGAGGGCGGAAAACTGGGGGAGAGCTGGGTCCAGGGAAGGGTGAGGCCCCGGTGAACTCTCCTGAGGCGCCTTACGCTCCGGCTCCCCCGGGAGCCAAAAAACCTAGACCTCCGGAGAGGCCTGGGGCGCGCTGAACGGGGCCACCGGCGCCGGTGCTCTGAATGCCGATATGGTATTCCGAATCCCTGTCCCGGGTCACGTGCATGCTTCCTAGGGAGGGCTCCGACGGGCGGCTGGCTCGCCCTCCACCCGGCCTGAACTGCCTGTCCTGATCCGGCACGGCCGTTTACCCGCCTGCCTGAGCCACCCAGGGGCTTCCGCGGCCGGTCCCCTAAAAAGTCTTCCCCTGTGGACCCGGGAGGGAGAGCGGGGCGCACTGGCACCTTCCCCATCCTCGGCCCTCCGGCTCACCGCGCCTCACCCTCCCTCGACGGCCAGCCTCCGCCCCAGCCCCTTTATCTCCGGGAGGGGAAGGAAGGGGGATGCAGGTCCTGAGGAAACCCGTGCGCAGCCTGAGCGGGGTGTGCGTGATCACCGCCATGGTGGAGCCACGCCCCTGTCCCCACGGGAGGTGCGCGTACTGCCCGGGGGGACCGGAACGGGGCGTCCCGCAGTCCTACACGGGGAGGGAGCCGGCCTCGGCCCGGGCCCTCCAGCACGGCTACGACCCCTACCTACAGGTGAGGAGCAGGGTGGAGCAGCTCGGGGAGATGGGGCACAGGGTGGACAAGGTGGAGCTCCTCCTCTTCGGCGGGACCCTCACCTCCTACCCCAGGGAGTACCTCAGGTGGTTCGTGAAGGAGTGCCTGGACGCCCTCACGGGAACCCGCTCCTCCACCCTGGAGGAGGCGCAGGCCAGGGCGGAGACGGCGGGGGTGAGGGTGAGCGACCTGGGAATGGAGACCAGGCCGGACTGGTGCCGGGAGGAGCACGTGGACCTGATGCTGGAGCTGGGGGCCACCAGGGTGGAGCTGGGGGTGCAGATCCTGGACGAGGGGATCCTGAGGGAGGCGGGGAGGGGGCACGGGGTGAGGGAGGTGGAGGAGGCCACCGGGACGGCCAGGGACGCGGGGCTGGCCCTGGTCTACCACCTGATGCTCGGCCTCCCGGGCTCCGACCCCCAGAAGGACCTCGAGATGTGCAGGAGGGTCTTTGAGCATGAGGCCTTCAGGCCGGACGCCGTGAAGCTCTACCCCACGCTGGTCCTGCCCGGGACGGAGCTGCACCGCAGGTGGGAGGGGGGCGAGTACCGTCCCTACCCCACGGAGGAGCTGGTGGACCTTCTGCTGAAGATCAAGCTGCTGGTCCCTCCCTGGGTGAGGATCCAGCGCGTGCAGAGGGACATCCCCCTGGACCTGGTCTCCGCGGGGCCCGAGAGGGGGGACCTGAGGGCCCTGGTCCAGCAGAGAATGGCCTCCCTGGGCCTGCGCTGCCGCTGCATCCGCTGCAGGGAGGTGGGGCGCTTCAGGGGCGAGCTGCGCCAGGAGGAGCTGGAGCTGGTGAGGAGGGGCTACAGGGCCTCAGGGGGCGAAGAGCTCTTCCTGAGCTGGGAGGCCCCTGAGAAGGACGTGCTCGTGGCCCTCCTCAGGCTCAGGCTCCCCTCCAGGCCCCACCGCCCCGAGCTGGAGGGGGCGGCGGTGGTGAGGGAGCTGCACGTTTACGGTCCCCTGGTGCCGGTGGGCGAGGACCCAAAGGAGGGGGCCTGGCAGCACCGGGGACTGGGAAGGTCCCTGCTGGAGGAGGCCGAGCACCTGGCGGCGGAGAGGGGGAAGGAGAAGGTGGCCGTGCTCTCCGGGATAGGGGTGAGGGAGTACTACAGGAGGCTGGGGTACAGGAGGGAGGGACCGTACATGTGCAGGGAGGTGGGGAGATGAGGATAGGGGTGCTCTCTGACATCCACTCCAACCTCCCCGCCCTGAGGGCGGTGCTGGAGGACATGGGGAGGGTGGACGAGCTCCTGTGCGCCGGGGACCTGGTGGGCTACGCCTCCCAGCCCAACGAGGTGGTGGACCTCTTCCGCGCGAGGGGCATCCCCACCGTGATGGGGAACCACGACTACGCGGCGGTCACGGGGGAGGTGGAGTGGTTCAACCCCTCCGCCCGCAGGGCCGCCCTCTGGACGAGGGAGAGGCTCACGGAGGCCAACCGGAAGTACCTGCGCTCCCTCCCGGAGGAGCTCAGGCTGACCAGGGAGGGGGTGAGGCTCTACGTGGTGCACGGCTCCCCCCGCGACCCCCTCTTCGAGTACGTCTTCCCCGACCTCCCCCAGCACTCCCTGCTGGAGCTGGTGAGGAAGGTCGAGGCGGAGGTGATCGTGCTGGGGCACACGCACGTGCCCATGCGCAGGCTCGTCCAGGGAAAGCTGGTGCTGAATCCTGGAGGGGTGGGGCAGCCCAGGGACAGGGACCCCAGGGCCAGCTACCTGGTGCTCACGGTGGAGGACGGGGAGGCGGAGGCCGAGTTCGGCAGGGTGGAGTACGACATCGGGGAGGCGGCGGAGGGAATAAGGAAGGCCGGGCTGCCCCAGGAGCTCGCCTCCCGTCTGTTCGTGGGGTGGTAGCTCAGGCGGAAGGGGCCTGGCCCTGCCCCCCCGGACCCGTCTGACCCGCTTCGGCCGGTGGAGCGGCGGGAGACGTGGCGGTCCCCGCGGGCGGTGGACCAGGCAGGGAAACACCCGCCCCGGAGGCCTTCATCTGGTGGATGGCCAGCACCCTCTCGTTCACCACGATGAGCTCCTTGATCGCTATCACGGAGCTGTAGGCGATCACGGGCAGGCCCCTGTCGTCCTTAGGAAGGCTGTCCAGCATTCCCTTCTCCGCGGGCTTCACCACCAGGGAGAGGATGGCGCCCGTGTTCTCGTCCATGATCAGGTCGGAGAGCCTGCCCAGGTTCAGCCCCCTGTCCGTCACCACCGTCATGCCCCGCAGCCTGCTCGCCAGCACCTGTCCCAAGCTTTCCCCCAACCAGCTCCCCTTTCCGGATTTAAAAAGATGGCTCCTAGGCGTTGACGGGCTTCCAGTCGGAGGGCCAGGGCTTCCCGCTCAGGTACTCGTGGATGGAGGCGGCGGCCCTCTTTCCTGCGCCCATCGCCAGGATGACCGTGGCCTCACCCGTGGTGATGTCGCCTCCTGCCCAGACCCCCTCCAGGGAGGTCCTCCCCTCCTCGTCCGCCAGGATGGTCCCCCACCTGCTGGTCTTCAGGCCCGGGGTGGTGGCGGGCACCAGCGGGTTGGGGCTCTGCCCTATGGCCACCACCACCGTGTCCACCTGCAGCCTGAACTCCGAGCCCGGGATCTCCACGGGCCTCCTCCTCCCCGACTCGTCCGGCTCCCCCAGCTCCATCCTCACGCACTCCACCTCCCTCACCCACCCCCGCTCGTCCCCTATGTACCTCTTGGGGAGGGTGAGGAGCAGGAACTTCACCCCCTCCTCCTCCGCCCTCTGGATCTCCTCCTTTCTGGCCGGCATCTCCGCCCTGGACCTGCGGTAGACGATGTAGGACTCCTCCGCCCCCAGCCTGAGGGCGGTCCTGGCGCAGTCCATGGCCACGTTCCCCGCCCCTATGGTGGCCACCCTCCTCCCCACCTTCGTCGGGGTGTCGTACTCCGGGAAGAGGTAGGCCTTCATCAGGTTGGAGCGGGTGAGGAACTCGTTGGCCGAGTAGATCCCGTTCAGGTTCTCCCCCGGGATCCTCATGAAGTTGGGGAGGCCGGCCCCGGTGCCTATGAACACCGCATCGTGCTCCCGCCTGAGCTCCTCCAGGGTGACGGTCTTCCCCACCACCACGTCCAGCTTCAGCTCCACCCCCAGGCTCTTCACGTACTCCACCTCCGCGAACACGATCTCCTTCGGGAGCCTGAACTCCGGGATCCCGTACACCAGCACCCCCCCGGGGGCGTGAAGGGCCTCGAAGATGGTGACGGCGTGCCCCCTCCTGGCGAGCTCCGCCGCCGCCGTCAGCCCCGCGGGTCCCGAGCCCACCACGGCCACCCTCTTCCCGGTGGGCGGTGGGCGCGCGGGCACCCTGAAGCCCCTGGCCCTCTCCCAGTCCGCCAGGAAGCGCTCCACCCTCCCTATCCCCACGGGCTCGTACTTCTTGCCCAGCGTGCAAGCACCCTCGCACTGGTTCTCGTAGGGGCACACCCTCCCGCAGATGGCGGGGAGGGCGTTCTTCTCCTTGATGAGGGCGATGGCCTCCTCGAACCTCCCCTCCCTGGTCAGCGCCAGGAAGCCGGGGATGTCTATCCCCACGGGGCATCCCTCCACGCACGGGGGCACGATCTTCCCCTTAGGGGGCCTGCACTGCAGGCACCTGGCCGCCTCCAGCTTCACGGTCTCAGGATCCTGCCCCAGCGGGACCTCCCTGAAGTTCCTTATCCTCTCCTTCGGGTCCTGCTCGGGCATGGGGTACTTCTTCGGAACGATCCTGCTGGTCACGCCCTTCCCTCCTTCAGCCTCTCCAGGGCCCTCCTCTCCTCCTCCAGGTACCTGCGGTTCCTGGCCGCCAGCAGGTCGAAGTCCACCTGATGGGCATCGAACTCCGGACCGTCCACGCAGGCGAACCTGGTCTTTCCCCCCACCTCCACCCTGCAGCACCCGCACATCCCGGTGCCGTCCACCATGATGGGGTTGAGGCTCACGATCGTCTTTATCCCGTGGGGCCTGGTCACCTCCGCCACCACCTTCATCATGGGCACGGGGCCCACCGCCACCACCAGATCCAGCTTCCTCCCCTCCTCGATCAGCCTGCGCAGCACGTCGCTCACGAACCCCTTCTGCCCGTAGGAGCCGTCGTCGGTGGTGACGTACAGCTCGTCGCTGAGCCCCCTTATCTCTTCCTCGAACATCAGGAGGTCCTTCGTCCTGGAGCCTATGATGGAGATCACGTAGTTGCCGGCGGCCTTGAAGGCCCTCACCTCCGGGTAGATGCAGGCTATGCCCACCCCTCCCCCCACGCAGACCACCGTCCCGTACCTCTCCACCTCCGCCGGCCTCCCCAGCGGCCCCACCACATCCATGAGGTACTCCCCCTCCCTCAGGGAGAGGAGCCTCTTCGTGGTGGCGCCCGCCTCCAGCGCCACCACCGTGATCGTCCCCCTCTCCTCCGACCAGTCGTTGAGGGTGAGGGGAATGCGCTCCCCCCTTTCGTCTATGCGGAGGATCACGAACTGACCGGCTCTGGCCTTGCGGGCGATGAGGGGGGCCTCGATCTCGAACTTGGCCACGGTGGGGCAGAGAAACTTTTTCGAGAGGATTTTAAACATCGACAAAACTTTGTGCGGCCTTCCTATATAAATCAAGAAGTTTTCCCCCTTCCCCCTCCTGAACGGGAGGGGGAGGGCTCCCCCGGAGGGGAGAGGAGGAAAAGAAGCTTCGAAAAGTAAATACGGATATAAGGGAAGCCTTTTTCCCTCCCGCAGGCAGGAGAAGGGATGCCCCGGGAGGCCCGCAGGAGAGAAATCCTGAAGGTTCTGAGGGAGGTCCATCCCCGCTGCCTGGATTTCGAGCACCTGGCCTCGCGCCTGCGCCTGGAGGAATCCAGGCTGGAGGAGGAGCTGAGGGAACTGCGCCTGAAGGGCCTCATCGAGGAGGAGGGGAGAAGAACGCGCATCACCTCCCGCGGGATAAGCGAACTGGCGGAGGAGGAGAGGAAGGAGCTGATGGGGGAGCTGAAGAGGATAGCGGAGGCCAGGAGGGAGCTGGAGGAGAGGGAGGGGCTCCTGCGGTACAGGTTCTGGGGATGGGCGCTGGAGAACCTGGACAAGGTGAGGGGGGAGCTGAACGACCCCAGGCTCTCCGCGAGGTACCGGCTCCTCCTGAGGGCCATGGAGCTCTCCATAGGGGTGGAGAGGGCGGCGGGGGGGGAGCGTTCGGTGGAAGAGCTCCTGCAGTCCTTCAACGAACTGACGGAGGAGCTGAGGGAGCTCCCCGAGAGCCAGAAGCTGGGGGAGCTCCCAAGGATCGTGCCCCTCTCCCCCGGAAAGGAGCCAAGGACCTACGGGGTCTACATGTGGAGGACGGACGGACCCCTTCTGGACCTGATGCGCTTCTGGCTGGACAGAACCCTGACCTTCCTGCTGCTGGAGCTGGGATAGCTAAAGGGAGAAGGGCGGATGGGGTCCGAAGGAGGCGATCCTCCCCGTGGGGCAGAGCCTGTAGCAGTAGGAGCACGTCTTGCAGGCTTCTTCCTTCCCGGGCATCAGCGCCACCCTCCTCTCCACCCCTCCGCCCACGAAGTCTATGGCGTTGTCCCACTGGGCCTCCATGCAGCGCCTCACGCAGAGGCCGCAGAGGATGCACCTGCTGGGCTCCACCAGGTTCAGGGAGGCGAAGCGGGAGAGGTCCGCCCCGTAGTGGTGGGCCAGTGCCCTGACCTCCCCCCCACATCCTCCCCGGCGGTGACGGCCGCCAGCTCCAGGATGGTCTTCCTCACCCTGTCGATCTTGGGGGTCCTCGTCCTCACCTTCAGGCCTTCCTCCGCGGGATAGCAGCAGGGGGCCACGGTTCTGGACCTCCCTCCCCTCTCCACCTCCACCACGCAGACCCTGCAGGCCCCGTAGGGCTCCATCTCCTCGTGGTAGCAGAGGGTGGGAATCTCTATTCCCGCCTCCCTGGCCGCCTGGAGCACGGTCATCCCCTCCCTGGCCCTCACGACCCCTCGGTCCCCATCCTCCTGAACCACCCGGCGCCGTTCAGGACGATGAGGGGAACGTTGGCCCAGGTCTCCACGTTGTTCAGGCAGGAGGGCCTGTCGTGGATCCCCCTCACGGCCGTGTGGATGTACTTGGGCCTGGGCTCCCCCACCCTCCCCTCTATGGCCGTCATGAGGGCGCTGGACTCCCCGGAGACGAAGGCCCCCGCCCCCCTGTGGACCTCCACGTCGAAGTCGAAGCCTGAGCCCAGGATGTCCTCCCCCAGCAGGCCCGCCTCCCTGGCCTGCTCTATCGCCCTGCTCACGTTCTCCACGGCCAGGGGGTACTCCTCCCTCACGTAGATGTAGCCCTGGTGGGAGCCTATGGCGTAGGCCCCTATGACCAGGCCCTCCAGGACGGAGTGGGGGTTGCCCTCCATGAGGGAGCGGTCCA
>CALJER010000018.1 GCA_938074535.1 uncultured archaeon | reverse complement strand
TTCTCATACGTCCCCTGCCACTGCGTCCCCACCCTCCCGCTCCCGTCCTTCAGGGTGTCGGGCTCGGCCACCACGTAGGCGATGTTCGTGGCACCCCCCTGAGGCTCCGCGAAGCTCCAGACCAGGTTGTCCCACTGGGCCACCCCTCCGGCGTCGAAGACCCTGGAGGTGAAGCGGCCCTGCGTGTACCCGTAGATCAGCCTCACCGTGCCGCCCACGTTCTCCGTGTTCTCGTGGGTCCCGAGGGAGAACTCCTCGTTCGTGTTGTCCACGAAGGAGAAGGTGGAGAAGCCCGGGGTCCTGGCCAGGAAGAGGATCTCCCCCGCCTCCTCGCCCACCTCCACCGTGGGGAGCTCCTCCCATCCCGCCTCCCCGTAGTGGAAGAGCACGACCCTGCTCCCCGAGGGGTTGGAGCCCCTCAGCCACCCCCTCGGAACGGCAAACTCTATCTCGGCCTCCTCCAAGTCCTCCCTGGCGACGGAGGGTGAGATCTCCAGGTAGGCCAGGACCCTCCTCCCCTCCAGTGGGGGTACTTCCTCCGGTTTTCCGGGACTCACGTAGACTTCCACACCTTCCAGGTCCCTGGCGGCCTTCAGGCTCACGGCCCTGAGCAGGTAACCCTGCCCCCTGAAGTCCGCCCTTCCCCTCTCCCCCGCCCTCACCCTGCCCACCGTTACCTTCCGGGCATGCCTGGGCTGTGCCCTCATTCCCCAGAACTTCGGCCCGTTCTCCCCGCTCAGCCCTGGGTCCTCGCTCCCCAGGAAGACCCTGACCTGCAGGTACCGGAAGGGCGGGAGGAAGGAGAGGTCGGCGGGAGGTGAGGAGAAGAGGGTGTCGGGGGTGCCGTCCGGTCCCATCCACCCGCTCCAGCTCCCCCCGTCTGCGCTCACCCTGACCTGCACGCCCACCCAGGAGCGGAGGATCAGGGACTCGGGGGTCCCGCTCACCTCCCCACCGGCCTCCCCTTCGGGGGAGTCCCCCACCCCCTCAGCAGGCTGCTCCACCCACCCTCCACCGGCCTGAACCCACAGGGAGGGCTCTTCCTCCCCCCACCACAGCTCCCACTCCCCCTCGCCTAGATCGAGGATCCCCGAGACGAAGGACCCCTGGGTG
Source organism: uncultured archaeon (assembly GCA_938074535.1). Classification (GTDB taxonomy): domain Archaea; phylum Hadarchaeota; class Hadarchaeia; order Hadarchaeales; family WYZ-LMO6; genus WYZ-LMO6. Next base: position 2,686 of record CALJER010000018.1, on the reverse strand, counting down.
TGACCGGGGAGGAGCCTGATGACCCCATCCACCTTTTCGGTGTTCTCGAAGAGGGGGTAGGGGAAGGTCTCCTCGTGGGCCCTCGCGGGGACAAAGGGCACCTGCGAGGAGAGGAGCAGGAAGGAAAGGAGGAGGGAGAAAGCCCTCCGGAGTCCGAAGGAGATATGGGCGAGGCGACAGGGACCTTTCTCCACCCTCTCACTCCTCCGGGCGGTCCCTCAGGTGGGGGAAGGCCAGCAGGAAGAGGAGGAGGGCCAGTCCCCCTTCCCATTCCCCCACGAGGGAGAACTCCGGAGGGGAAGGACCGGAGAAACGGCAGCTCTTGGTCGGTCTTCCCCTCTTTCCCTCCCTCTTCTCCCTCACCTCCACCCATCCGAGGGTTGAGAGGCGCTTCACTAACCTTGAAACCCTCCAGGAGGGAAGCCCCAGCTCCGAAGAGAGCTTGGAGAGGGGCACCCAGCCCTCTTCCCGCTCCTTCTCCCCAACCCCGCCTCTTTTTCCCAAGGTGCGCACCTTTTGGGATTTTTCTGCACCTCTTTCCCCCAAAAGGTGCTAAAAGAGGGGAAGAGAAGGTGACTTTTTCGCCCTTCCGCGGAAGGTTGAAGAGGGGAGTCCCTTTTATCCGAGCCTTAAGCCTTTTCGCCTTTTAGCGAAATCTTCTTATAAGGTGTCCCCTCCACCGGTGACTCAACCCCACTTCCTCTCCCCCCTTTCGTACTTCACCGAAACCCTTTTCCCTTCCCCCTCTTCCCTTCCGAGGATGAAGAGGACGGAATGGGTTCTCAGGGAAATCCTCTACAGGGTCTACGAGGAGAACGAGTTCTTCATGAGCCAGAAAAGCCTGGCGGAGGCCTGCGGGGTCTCGCTGGACACCGTGAACAAGGTGGTGGGGAGGCTGGAGGCTTTCAGGAGCCTGGAGAAGAAGCCCTTCGGGTTCAGGGTGCTTGAGCCCAAGAAAATTCTCCTATACTGGGCCTCGACCAGGGACCTGAGGAGGGAGGTTCTCTACTCCACCTACTCTCCCGACTCCCCCCAAGAAATGGAGGAGGCTCTGCCGGAAAACGCCCTCCTCACCGCCTTCTCAGGGTGCAGGAAGAGGTTCGGATGGATGGAGGATTACGAGGAGGTCTACGTGTACTCCCCCCCCGAGCCCGTCAGGAGGAAGTTCGGGGAGAGGACCCATCTTCCCCCCAACCTTTTCGTGCTCCAAGGGGACCCGCACCTTTACAAGAGGAGCAGGGGGGGTGTCCCTTCCCTGGCCCAGCTTTACGTGGACCTCTGGCAGATCGGGGGGGATCCGGCCAACCGGCACCTGATGAAGCTGGAGAAAAAGATGGAACTCAGGCCGGTGGAGGCCCTGAAGGAGCTGGCAAGGGCAGCCAGGGGTGAAAGCTGGGGAGAGCGGTGAGACCGAGCGAGAATTCCTCCATGCGGGCTGGAGAGGAAGCAGTGAATCCCGGCCGGTCTGGCCAAGCAGCGATGGACCTCCCGCCATGAGGGAAAGCGGGGAAACCGCAAACAGGAGCCAGTGCTCTCCACGGCTCAGGAGGAGATGACCACCCGGTAGGTGAAGGTCGAGGGCTTGTGCCTTATCCTTATAACATCACCCACTCCCAGGCTCCCCCCCCGCACATAGGCGCTCACGTCAAGCGTGAGGGATCTTCCGGGGACCAGCGGGTCGGTCCCAGGGGCATATGGGGTCACAGGACCATCCTCGTTCTCGGCCCTCCACTCCCAGTCCCCCGCCTGTATGGTCTCCCCGGACTGAACGGTGAGGAGGACCTTCTGCTCGGAGGTGAGACGGGCGGTGAAGGACATCTCCGGGAAGTAGACACCGCGGACGGTGGCGCTCATGCTCATCCCTCCTCCTGGCCGAAGGGTGGTGAAGGATCTTATCTCCCCCGGGATCTCCCTCCCGTCGTACCTCAGAAGGGCCTGGAACTCGTATGTCCTGCCCGGGGAGAGGGTGGTGAGCCTGTCCACATAGGTGGGGTACGTGAAGTAGCGCTTCCAGGGAACGTAGTTCCACGTCCCTCCCGCCTCCCTCCACCTGAAGCAAACATCCACCTGCCGGTAATCCCCGTAGGTGATGTAGGCCGTCAGAAGGGCCGAGGCTTCCGTTACCTCTGCCGCAATCCCCGTCTGGATGGAAGGTGGGGAAAGGTTCTCCACACCCTCACCCCCCCCTCTCTTCTGGGAATAAGCCCAGTATGCACCGCCCAAAATGAGAAGGCCCAGCAGCAGCACTGCCCATTTAAGGCCCTTCGCGGAAGAGGTCTGGGAGGGCTGCGGGACTGAAGCCATTACTTTAGTTTCTTCCTCCCCCCTTAAAAAGCCTTCCAGAACGGGTATCCGGAGGTCCTTCCGCATAGTAGTAGCCCACATCATAATAGTAGTAGAGGAAAAAGATACTTTTATAAAGGGTGGTGAGGAAGTTTGAAATGATGAGGTGTCCCCGCTGTGGGTATGAGTGGAAACCCAAGGTCCCCAACCCCAAGGAGTGCCCGAGGTGCAAGGTAAGGTTGGACTACAAACCTCTCACCACTCTCTCACAGGGGGCACCCCAAAAAATAAAGGAGGTGAGGGAAAGCATGACAAGGAAATTACCCTGGCTGGCGGCTGCGGTGGTCATAGTAGTAGCGGTGGGACTGGGGAGCTGGCTCTGGCTTCAGCCTGCGGCGGTGAC
>CALJER010000017.1 GCA_938074535.1 uncultured archaeon | reverse complement strand
TCCTCTCCAGCATGACCACGCACTCCACGTGCTTGGTCTGGGCGAAGAGGTCTATGGGCCGGGCCCTCTCGAGGCTGAACCCCCTCAGTCCGGCCAGGTCCCTCCCGAGGGCGGCGGGGTTGCAGGAGACGTAGACGATCCTCTTCGGAGGGGAGCGGTTGATGGCCTCGATTACCTCCTTCGAGCATCCCTTCCTGGGAGGGTCCAGCAGGAGGACGTCCAGGCCCTCCACGGGGAGGACCTCCTCCACCCTCCCCCTCACGAACCTCACGTTGGGGAGTCCCTGGAGGTTGTGGAGGGCATCCCTTTCCGCGGAGGGGGAGGCCTCCACCGCCAGCACCTCCGAGGCCAGGTCGGAGAGGAGGGAGGCGAAGGTTCCCACCCCGGCGTAGGCGTCCAGGACCCTGTCCGCGCTTCCTATCCACTCCCTGATCATCCCCACCATCTCCTCCGCGCCCTCCGTGTTGGTCTGGAAGAAGGAGGAGGCGGAGACCCTGAACCTCCTCCCCAGCAGGACCTCGTGGTAGAAGGGCTGTCCGGTGGGCAGATCCTCCAGGAAGAGACTGGGCTGAATGAGGTACTCCCCCGTCCTGATCCCCGTCCTGATGGAGACCATCCTGCTGAAGCACCTTCCCTGCACCCTGGAGAGCAGCTCGTTCACCGGAGGGGACATGAGGAGGCAGCGGTCCACCCTCACGAACTCTCCCGTGTGCTTGTTCCTGAAGCCCACCTCCCCCCTCCTGGCGGTGAGCCTGGCGTGGTTCCGGTAGCCGAACTCCCCAGCGCTGAGGGTGGGCTCCACCTTCGCCTTCAGGGCTTTTTCCACCCACTCCCTCTTGAGCTCCAGCTGCCTGGGGTACCTGAGGTGCTGGAGCTGGCAGCCCCCGCAGCGCGTGAAGAGGGGGCAGGGGGGACTCCTCCTGTCCGGGGAGGGGGTGAGAACCTCTTTCACCAGGGCCACGGGGTTCCTGCCCTCCGCGAGCAGCTCGGCCTCCACCTCTTCCCCCGGCAGGGCGTGGAGCACCCTCACCGTTCTTCCCTCCCACTCGGCCAGTCCCTCCCCTTCACCCCCCATCCCCGTTACCAGGAGCCTCATCAAGACCGATATTTTCACGGATTTTTGAAGCTGGGGGAGCTAATAAGGGGGCGGTCCGAGTTAGAGGGATGGAGATAGTGGTGAGGTGCGGAGTCTGCGGTCAGGTGCTTTTCAGGGGTTCCCAGCTCTCCTGGCTCCAGGAGCTGCCGGAGGAGGTGAGGAAGCAGCTTTCGGAGGCGCTGGGGCTCCTCAGGGAGGTCAGCTGGCAGGACCCCTCTTTCGCCCGGGAGGTGGTCCTCTTCTCCATCGCCCTCCACCACCTCAGCTCCGCCCATCCCGACAAGCTGAGGGAGCTGGTGAGGGTGGAGGTGGAGCCGTAGCCCCTCGTAAGGTTAATAACTCTTCCTCCCCTTTTTTCTTGGTTGGCGGCCATAGCGGCGGGGAAACACCCGGTCTCGTTCGATCCCGGAAGTTAAGCCCGCCAGCGATCTGGACGGTACTGTCCTGCGGAAGCGGACGGGAACTCCAGGACGCCGCCAACCGCTTTTTTAGGCCCGGCGCGGGAGGGGGGATGTGAAGGAACCCATCGTGATGGAGGGGCTGACGAAGCGCTACGGTGGTTTCCTCGCCCTGGACGGTCTTTCCCTCCGGGTGGGGGAAGGGGAAAAGGTGGCCCTGCTGGGACCCAACGGCGCCGGGAAGACCACCGCCCTGAAGCTCCTCTGCGGGCTGCTGCGCCCCTCGGCGGGGAGAGCTTGGCTGGCGGGCTTCGACGTGGTGGAGGAGAGGGAGGAGGCGGTCGCCAGGGTGGGGGTCATGGTGGAGACCCCGGAGTTCTATTCCTTCCTCACCCCCGAGGAGACCCTGAGGTACCTGGGCCTCCTGCGCGGCATGGACGGTGGGAGGCTCGAGGAGAGAATAGAGGAGGTGCTGGAGCTGGTGGGCCTGGGGGAGCGGAGGAGGACCAGGATAGGCAGCTTTTCCAGGGGGATGAAGCAGCGCCTGGCCCTGGCCCAGGCCCTCCTGCACGATCCCCCCATCCTCCTCCTGGACGAGCCCTCCTCCGGCCTGGATCCCGGGGGCATGCTGGAGTTCAGGCGGATCCTGAGGGAGGCGGGAAAAAGGAAGACCGTGCTCCTGGCCTCGCACCTCCTCACGGAGGTCTCCCACCTCTGCGGCAGGGTGGCCATCCTCCACCGGGGCAGGCTGGTCGCTCACCGGTCCCTTTCTTCCCTCAGGAGGAAGTACGGGTCCCTGGAGAAGGCGTACCTCGGGCTCACGGGGGGAGCGGTATGAGGGAGCTGGACAGGCTTGGGGTGGTGGTGAGGTACGAGTTCCTGAAGCAGTACCGGAGGAGGAGGTTCTACGGGGCGACGGTGGTGGTAGTGCTGGCGGTGGTCCTCTCGGCCGCCATGTGCGAGGGGTGGGACCTCCTGGCGAGGATGGGGCTTCCCGCCCGGCTGCTGGAGGAGAAGGGGGCCGAGCTCTTCGCCCTCTGGGTCTCCTCCATGAGCGCCCTCGCCCTCCTTGCCGCCGTTTTCTTTTCAGGGGATGTCCTCGCCTCCGAGTTCGAGCGCGGGACGGGCTACCTCCTCTTCCCCAACCCGGTGGGAAGGGGCACGCTGGTGCTGGGGAAGTACCTGGCCTGCCTCCTTGCCACCGTCCTGGTGCTGGGGGCGGGCTTCCTCCTCTCCGCTCTCCTGACGCTGGCGTTCTACGGGAGGGTGCCGCTTGGAATGGCGGGCTCCTTCGGCGTGACCCTGGCCATAGCGGTCTTCGTGAACGGCATGGCCTTTGCCTTCAGCTCGGCCCTGAAGGGCGGGACGGGTGCGACGCTGGCCACCCTCCTCACCTACATGGTGCTCTTCTCCACCGTTTCGACCGGCCTGAGCCACGCGGGGCACGAACCCTGGTTCATGCCTGATCGGGCGAGCGATGCCATGGCCTCCACCTACGGCATCTCCTTCGAGGAGGCCTTCGGGGAGATGGTGGGCGGAGGCCAGGCGATGGGTAGGATGGTGAGGGCGAGCGGGGATCCGGTGGTGGCCTCCCTCCTCCTAACCGGATACGGGATGGGCCTCCTGGGCTTCAGCGTCTGGAGGTTCAGGAGGAGGGAGATGGCCTAGCCCGGACGGGAAAATTACTTTAACGGCGGGGGGGAAGAAAGTTTGGCGCCCTGGTGGTGTAGCCCGGTCTAATCGGGGGCGAGGAGTTCCCGAGACCAAACATACAGGCCTGTCGAGCCTGTGCCCCGGGTTCAAATCCCGGCCAGGGCGCCACCGCTTATACCCCTCCCTCCGAGTAGGGTGGATGGAACTCCTTCCCACGGTGAGAAGGGCCCTCCTCTGGGAAAGACTGGAAGGGGGGAGGGTGAGGTGCGGGCTGTGCGAGAGGAGGTGCCGGGTGGAGGAGGGCGGGGAGGGCTTCTGCGGGACCAGGAGGAACGTGGGGGGAGAGCTCAGGACCCTGGTGTACGGCGACATCTCCTCCCTTTCCGCCAACCCCATAGAGAAGAAACCCTTCTACCACTTCTGGCCTGGATCCACGGCCCTGACGGTGGGGACCTGGGGCTGCAACTTCACCTGCGGGTGGTGCCAGAACTGGACCCTCTCGAAGGCCAGGCCAAGGCCCGAGAGGGCGAACTACCTGAGCCCGGAGGACTTCGTGAGGCTCACCCTCAGGGAGGGGTGCCGGGGGACCTCCCTCTCCTTCAACGAGCCCACCCTCCTCTTCGAGTGGGCCCTGGAGGTCTTCCCCCTCGCCAGGAGGAAGAAGCTGTACAACACCTTCGTGAGCAACGGCTACATGACGGAGGAGGCCCTGAGGGCCCTGGCGGAGGCGGGGCTCGATGCCATCAACATCGATGTGAAGGGGGACGGGGAGGTGGTGAGGACGCAGTGCGGGGCCGACCTGGAGAAGGTCTGGAGGAACGTGGGTCTGGCCAGGCGTCTGGGTCTGCATGTGGAGGTGGTGAACCTGGTCATCCCGGGGGTGAACGACCGGGAGGACCAGCTGCTCTCCCTGATCCGCCGCCACCTGAAGGAGGCGGGAGCCGAAACCCCCCTGCACTTCACCGCCTACTACCCCTCCTTCAGGTTCACGGCCCCTTCCACGCCCGTCTCCGCGCTGGAGAGGGCGCACGACCTGGCGGTGGAGGAGGGGGTGGAGTTCGTCTACGTGGGAAACGTTCCAGGACACAGGTACGAGCACACCTACTGCCCCTCCTGCGGGGAGCTCCTCCTCAGGCGCTTCGGTCTTTCCCTGGAGGAGTGCAGGCTGAAGGGGAAGAGGTGCCCGAGGTGCGGGAGGGAGATACCGGTGGTGGGTGAGCTTCCCTGACCCCAACTTTTTGAAGGAGGAAGGAGAGAGGGAAGAAAGGGGAGAGGCTTGGCCAGGAGGATGGAGGTGCTGGTGACGGCGGAGACCCTTTCCTCGAAGGAGAGAGCGGGGTCCCTCCTCCGCCCCTCCTGCGAGTGCCTCTTCCTCGACCTTCCCATGGACCACACCGAGTACCTGGGGAGGATGGCGAGGGGGGAGAAGCCTGAGAAGGTGGTGGAGGAGATGGAGAGGAGGGGAAAGGTCCGGGTGCCGGAGGACCTGCAGGAGCTCAGGGCGCTGGGACCCCTCCTGAGCGCGGTCAGGGGCAGGGCCATCAGGCTCTTCGGGTACAGGGACCTCTCCTCCTACAGGATCTCCAGGGAGACGGCCGTGGTCCTCCTGCGTCTGACCATGAGGGCGAAGCTCGGGAGGGTGAAGGCGGAGGAGTGGAAGGAAGCGCTCAGGAGGGAGGTGCTCAACAGGTTCGAGGCCGCAGGGCTGGAGGCCGATTTCATAGCCTCCAGGGCCGGGGAGGAAAATGTTTGCCTGGATGCTCCACCCGAGCTGGTCCGCCTCCTCTCCGAGCTGGGGTTCGAGACGGAGGTGAGAACGGTTGACCCGCCCTGCAGGCCGCTCGATCTCCTGCTGGGAAGGGTGAGGGAGGAGATGATGGGGGGGAGGAGGCTGGGGGAGGAAGAGGTGAGGGAGCTGGTGAGAGAGCACCTGAGGTTCGTGGACCTGGTGGTGGAGAGGGGATACGAGAGGGCGTACGAGGCATGGAAGCGGGGGAGAGGGGGATAAAGGCCATCACCTTCGACGTGGGAGGGGTGCTGGCGGAGGGAAAGCCGGACCACCGGCTCTATGAGGAGAGGGTCCTCTCGCGCCTCGCCTCCCTCGGTTTCGGGGTGGGGAAGGAGGAGTGGGGGAAGGCGACCTCCGCCGCCCTCTCCGAGCTCGCACGGAGGAGGAAGGAGGGAAGGGAGATGTCCTTCCAGGAGTTCTCCTCCCTCCAGCTCTCCGGCGCGGGGGTGGAGCCGGTCCCCTGGCTGCTGGAGGAGATGCTCTCCCTCTACCTCTCCTCCTTTCCCCGCAGGCTGAAGAGAGGGGCCGGGAGGGTGGTGGAGGAGCTGGCCGGCCTCTACAGGCTTGGGGTCATCTCCAACTCCATGAGCCCTGCTCCCAGGAGGTTCCTGGAGGAGAGGGGGCTCGACAGGTACTTCGGGGTCATCCTGGTGTCGGGTGAGGTCGGGTACCGCAAGCCCCATCCCGAGATCTTCCTGAGGGCCCTCAGGGAGCTGGGGGTTTCCCCGGGGGAGGCCGTGCACGTGGGCGACCGCACCGACACGGACGGGAAGGGGGCGAGGGGGGTGGGGATGCGCCTCGTCCTCCTCAGCCGGCAAACCCCCGAGGGGGTCGAAGCGGATGCCGTGGTTCCCTCCGTGCGGGAGGTGCCTGGGGCGGTGGAGATGCTCTCTCTGGGGGAGGAGTTCACCGAGTCCCTGGGTGGAAAGTGCTTCGTCTGTTCCTCCCCATGCTTCTCCCTCTACGAGCTGGAGGGGGAGCCCCTCCTCCTCTGCCCGGAGTGCCGGAGGAGCTTCGGGCGCCGCGTCCCCAGGCCCAGGAAGCACGGGAAGTACAGGGCGGTCTACCGCAGGGCCTGGAGGGATCAGGGGCCGCTGCGGTAGTGCTCGTATCCCCTGTCCGGAAGTTTTTTCTCCCCCAGCAGAACTCCCCTCCCCCTCTCCACCCTTCCTATGAGGCGGGCCCTGCATCCCACCCCCTCCAGGGCCTTCCTCACCCCCTGCCAGCGCTCCGGGGGGAGGGTGAAGAGGAGCTCGAAGTCCTCCCCTCCGTAGAGGGCGAAGTCCAGGGGGGAGAGACCCTCCTCCCTGCAGAACCTGGTGAGGGGAAGGGAAAGGGGGAGGGAGGACGGGTCCACCCTGAGCTTCACCCCGCTTTCCTCCGCCAGCCTCCACAGCCCCCGCGCCAGCCCGTCCGAGAGGTCGAGGGCGGAGGTGGCACCCCTTTCCACCAGCCTCTCCCCTTCCCTCACCCTGGCCCTTGGCTGCAGGAAGCTCCTCACCAGCCTCTCATGTCCTTTCCTCCTCCTCCTGAGGACCTCCAGACCGGCTCCTGCGTTCCCCACCTCCCCCGTGAGGGCCAGGAGCTCGCCGGGGGAGGCCCCCTTCCTCAGCATGACCCTCTTCGCCCTCCCGATCCCGGTCCCTCCCACCACCACCTCCTCGCAGCCGCTGAAGTCCCCGCCCACCACCGGAACCCCGTGGAGGGAGGAGGCCCTCTCTATTCCCCGCAGGAGCCTGTTCGCCCTTCCTTCCTCCAGGTCAGGGGGAAGACCGAGGGAGAAGAGGAGGGCGAGGGGCCTGGCCCCCATGGCGGCAAGATCGCTGAGGCTGGAGACCACCGCCTTCCACCCCAGGTAAAAGAGGTCGAGTCCGGGGGGAAGGTCCCTGCTGGAGGTGAGCATGTCCGAGCACACCACCACCCTTTCCTTCCCCCACCTCAGGACCGCCCCGTCGTCCCCCACCCCCACCTCCACCCAGGGGGCGGGGGGGAAGAGCCTCCTCACCCTCTCCAGCAGTTTCCTCTCCCCCACCTCTCTGAGCCTCATTCCTCACCTCAGCAGGGGAAGTTTTCCCGTCACCCTGTCCACCAGCTCGGAGGGCGCCGGCCCCACCGCCAGCACCGTGACCGTCCCGGGAGGGAGCTCCGTCAGCCCGGCGTCCTCCACCAGCCCCGCCGGCAGCCCCAGCTCCAGGGCTTCCCTGAGGAGCTCCCTCAGCTCCCCCTCCCCCGGAACCGAAACCACCACCTTCCTCTGTCCCTCCCCCATCCACTCCCTGAACCACTCCTCCCTCTTCCTCCTGCACTCCTCCGCCCCCAGCACCGCGCCGTGGGCCACCTGTGCGGCGAGCTTCCCCCTGCTCATGGGCAGGTCCTCCCTCACCACCACCACCTGCTTGTACCTGAAGGACCTCACGCCCTTCCCCCTCCCAGGTTAAAGCTCGAGGACATCGGATAAAAGGGAGCAGACCCAGGGGGTAATGTTGAAAGCTTCACCCTACCGGTGGGTCATCCTGGCGGTGGCCTGGTTCGTGATCTTCTTCGTGAACTACGGCTGGTACATCCTCCCCCCTCTGGAGGAGGAGCTCTCCTCCTCCCTGGGCCTCTCCACCGATCAGCTCTATCTCCTCCTCACCGCTCCCACGCTGGCGGCCGCCCTGAGCAGCATACCGGGGGGAGCGGTGGGGGACAGGCTTGGGGTGAGGAGGACGGTTCTGGCGGGCATCCTGCTCGGCTCGGTGGTGGGGACGGCGAGGGCCCTTTCCACGGGCTTCCCCCTCCTCTGGTCCCTGACCTTCCTGGTGGGGGCCTCCATGGGCCTGGTGGTGCCCAACCTCCCGAAGATGGTGGGGGAGTGGTTCCCCGAGGGGGAGACCGGTGCGGCCTCGGGGATTTACGTCAGCTCCATGGGGCTGGGGATCTCGGCCGGGCTCTTCACGGGGGCCCTCTTCCCCTCCTGGAAATGGGCTTTCCTCTGCACGGGAATGGGAATGCTCCTCTCCTCCCTCTTCTGGCTCCTCTTCGCCAGGGAGCCCCCGCAGGGAAGGCACCGGGGAGTGCCCCTTCGGGAGAGCCTTTCCCGCGCCGCCAGGAGCAGGAATGTGTGGCTGCTGGCCCTTTCCCAGTTCTTCTTCCTGGGGGCCTTCGTCTCCTACACGGGGGGCCTCACCCACGCCGTTCAGGAAGTCTTCGGGGTGGGCGCCGGTGAGGCCGGAGCCCTCTCCGCCCTCGCCGTGGTGGGGATGGTGGTGGGGAACCTGGTATGGCCTCCCCTCGCCGACCGGACGGGCAGGTTCAGGACCTTCCTCGTCCTGTGTTCCCTCACCTCCGGTCCCCTCCTCTTCCTGGCCTGGTTCGAGGCCTACGGTCTCCAGACCTGGCTGCTGGTGTTCGCGGGAGGGCTGATGGCAGGCGGCATTCCCCCCCTCCTGCTGGCCTATCCCCCTCTCCTCCCCGAGGTGGGGCCCAGGTACAGCGGGGGGGCCTCCGGCGTGGTCCTCACCTCCGGCAATCTGGGAGGCCTCCTCCTGACGGTGGCCATCTTCAGCCCCCTCTCCAAGAGGGGACACGACCCGGCCTTCCTCTTCCTGGGGGCCGCTTTCTGCCTGATTTCTCTCTTCTCCGCTTTCCTTTCCAGGGTGGGGAAAATCAGAGCCTGAGACCCACCTCCCACCCCTCCTGGATGGCCTCCAGGGCCTTCCTGGGCTGGGAGCAGTCCCCCACGAGGTAGAGCTCCTCCACCCTCCCTTTCAGCTCCTCCGCCAGGGCGGAGTTGGGCCTGGAGCCCACGGCCAGCACCACCGAGTCGGCGGGGAAGACCTCCTCCCCCTCACCCCTTGTGGCCACCACCCCCTCCGGCCTGATTTCCTTCACCTTGGTCGAGGTGAAGATCTTCACCCCTCCCTTCTTCAGGTTCTCCCTCAGGATCCAGCGGGTGGTAATCCCCACATCTCCCGCCACCTTCTCCAGCATCTCCACCAGCGTCACCTCCCTCCCCCTCGAGGAGAGGTAGTGCGCGGTGTAGCACCCCACCCCGCCTCCCCCCACGACCACCACCCTCTTTCCCACTTCCTTCCCCGCCAGGACCTCCCAGGCCTGCGAGACGTGGGGGAGGTCCACGCCAGGGAAGGGAGGCACGATGGGCAGGGCACCGGTGGCCACCACCACGGCATCGGGCCCCACTTCCTCCACCATCCCGGCATCCACCCTGGTTCTCAGCCTCACCTCCACCCCAGCCTTCCTGACACGCAGGGCCAGCTCCCTCACCGCGGTTCCCAGTTCCTCCCTCCCGGGGGTGACGGAGGCCAGGTTGAGCTGCCCCCCCAGTTCTCCATCCTCCTCGCACAGGATCACCTGGTGTCCCCGGAGGGCGGCCGTCTCCGCGGCCTTCAGCCCTCCCGGTCCTCCCCCCACCACCAGCACCCTCTTCTTCCTTCCCGCGGGCTCCATCCTCACCTCCCCCTCCCTCCCCACCCCGGGGTTGACCATGCAGGTCAGGGGCCTGCCCTCGAAGAGCCTGTCGAAGCATCCCTGGCAGCATCCGATGCAGGTGACGATTTCATCCGTCCTCCCCTCCTGGGCCTTCCTGGGGAAGTCGGGGTCAGCCACCAGCGCCCTTCCCATGGAGATCAGGTCCGCCCTTCCCTCCCTCAGGATTCTCTCGGCGAGGGCGGGTTCGTTGATCCGGTTGCTGGCGGCCACCCTCACCTCCGTCCCCTTCAGGGCCTCCTTGATCCCCTCCGCCAGATACACGTATCCTCCCCTGGGAACCTCCATGGTGATCATGGGGACCCTGGACTCGTGCCACCCTGCGGTCACGTTGATGGCCGAGATGCCTGCCTCCGCCAGCGCCCTGGCCACCACCTTCATCTCCCTCAGCGTATTGCCCCCCGGGATGAGCTCGTCCCCAGAGAGGCGGCACATGAGCGGAAAGTCCCTTCCCACGGTTTCCTTGGTGAGGTCCACGATCTCCAGCAGGAATCTCATCCTGTTTTCCAGGGACCCGCCGTACCCATCGGTCCGCCGGTTGGTGACGGGGGAGAGGAACTGGCTTATCAGGTAGCCCGCGGAGCCTATGAACTCCACCGCGTCGAAGCCGGCCTCCTTCGTCCTCCCTGCCGCCTGCGCGAACTCCTCCTCTATCCTCCTGATCTCCGGGACGGTGAGGGCCCTGGGCTTCGCACGGCTGAAGATGGGGGGAGGAACATCGGAGGCGGAAACGGGTTCCCTCCCCGTGAGTTCCACGAACTCGTACCTTCCCGGGTGCCAGAGCTGCAGGGCGGCCCTGGCGCCGTGGGCGTGGATGGCTTCCGCCAGCTCCCTCAGCCCGGGGAGGTAGGAGTCGTCGGCAGCGGAGATCACGTACTCCATCCCCTTTTCCACCGCGACTATCCCCACCACGATCAGTCCCGCCCCTCCCCTCGCCCTGGCCTCGAAGTAGCGCTTCAGCTGATCCGTGACCTCCCCGAAGGCGTAGCCGGTGGTGAGGGCGGGCATCACGATGCGGTTCCTGACCGTCATTCGGCCTATGGAGAGGGGAGAAAAGAGGGTGGGAAAGGGGGTCATCGCTCGTCCCTCAGCCCATGGGCAGGTCCAGCAGCTCCAGTTCGGCCAGCTTCTCCCTGGTGGGTATCCCGTTCCTGTCCCATCCCCGGTACCGGTAGTAGGCGTCCAGCATGGGCTCGAGATGGACCACCTGTCCGGCGGCGGGTCCCGAGGGTTGCGGCTCCTCCAGCAGGCGCTTGGGGAGGGAGTCGTGGGAACGGTTGAGGCCCTCCCTCACGTTGAACATCCTCTCCAGGTTGTAAATCCTCTCCCCGCACTTCCTGAACTCCCTCTCGTCGAAGTCCTTCCAGCCCGCGGCGGCGGAGACGACCTCCGCCACCTTGTCGGCCGTGAGCATCCAGCCCAGGAACTTGCACATCCCCAGGGCCTCCACGGCCGCGTATGCGTCCTCCGTCTCCTTCACCACCCTCCCCAGGATGGGGTCCTCGGAGAGCGGATCGAAGAAGGGATCCCTTATATCCTCGGGGAGGAGGGGCTGGGGTGCCCCTATGAAGGCCTGGAGCTGCACGTAGGCGTTGATGTGGCACCCTCCCCGGTTGGAGGTGGCGTAGGAGAGCCCCACGATCTTGGCCGCCCTGGGATCGTAGGCCGCGAGCTCCAGCCCCTTGGAGTGCATGGCGAACCTCTCCGATCCCTTCCCCAGTTTCTCCGACATCCTCTTTGTCCCCTCCGCCAGCAGGTTCCCTATTCCCTCCCTGCGGGCTATCATGTGTACGAGCCTGACCAGAAGGTCCGCGTCCCCGAACCGTAGCTCCAACCCTCCCGTGTCCTCCCTCGTCAGGATGCCCTTCTCGAAGCACTCCATGGCGAAGGCTATGCTGCTGCCCGCGGATATGGTGTCCATCCCGTAATCGTTGCAGAGGTTGTGGGCGTAGGTGATGGCCTCCATGCTGTCCACCCCGCACATGGATCCAAGGGCCCCCACCGATTCGTACTCCGGTCCCTCCGTTTTGCAGGCGTAGGGGCCGCTCTTCACCTCCGAGAGCCTGGCGCAGTGGATGGGGCAGACGTAGCATCCTTTCGTCCCCACCAGCACCTTATCGGCCAGGGAGGGTCCGTTGATCTTGTCCCCTGCGGGGAAAACCCCCTCCTGCCAGTTCCTGGTGGGCATTCCACCCACGGCGTTCACCAGGTCGAAGCCCGAGTTGGTTCCGAAGGTCTCCAAGCTGGTCTTCAGCATGCTCTGGTTGGCCGACTCTATGGCCTCCCTGGTCAGCTCCTTCAGCTTTTCCGGGTCCGCCACCTCCACCTTCCTCGAACCCCTCGCGGCCACCGCCTTCAATCTCTTCGCACCCATCACCGCTCCCATGCCGCACCTGCCGGCCGCCCTGTTGTAGTCGTTGAGGATGGAGGCGTACCTCACCAGGTTCTCCCCGGCGGGCCCTATCGCGGCCACGTTGAACTTCTCCCCCAGTTCTTCCTTCAGCATCCTGGTGGTCTCGTGCACCCCCTTGCCCCAAAGGTGCCCCGCATCCCTGAGCTCTGCCCTTCCGTCCTCCACCAGCAGGTAGACGGGCCTGGGGGAGATCCGCTCGAAGATGATCCCGTCGAAACCCGTGCGCTTGAAGTCGACTCCCCAGAGCCCCGCGGAGTTGGCGTGGCCGTAAAAGCCGGTCTGCGGGGATTTGGCCACCACATCGTACCTCCCTGCGGTGGGGAAGCCGGTGCCGGTGAGGACGCCGGTCATGAAGATGAGCTTGTTTTCCGGCCCCAGGGGATCCACGCCTTTTCTCACCTCGAAGAGGTAGCGGGCCCCCAGTCCCCGGCAGCCGAGGAACCTCCTGACCTCTCCCTCCTTTATTTCTTCTTCGACCACTTTGCCCAGGGAGAGGTCCACCCTCAGGATTTTTCCCATGCAGCCGAACAACTCGACCTTCCTTCTTGCGGAGCGTAGATAAAAAAGTTTACTCCTCCCCTCTGAGAAGGTACCCCCCCAGGGCACTCGCTCCCCAGCTGAGGACGAGAAGGTTCACCACAATCCTGAAGGCGAGCCAGCTGTGGTGAAGAGCCCACCCCGTGGCGAAGGTGGCCAGACCCCCCATCGCTCCGGAGAGGAGCAGGATGCCCCCCATCGAGGGGACGAAGTTCTCCAGGTCCACTCCGGGGAGCTCCTGGAGCTGCAGCACCCAGAAGGGGAGGAGGACGGAGAGCTGGAGGAGGGCCAGAGCCACGGCTTCCAAGGAGAGGACCATCCATCCTCCCGAGAAGGGGAGGTTGAAGGCGAGGAGGCCGAAGAGGGGGGACAGCAGACCGGAACCCAGGCACATCAGCCTTCTCTTTCCCCTGTCCCTGCTCAGGAGAAGAAAGAGGGGAGCGGCGAGGGCCACCAGCAGGGAATGAGCCCCCGCGGCTACGTAGAAGGGAGCGGAGAAGGTCATCTCCTTGCTGGTGAGGGCGAGGTCCCAGCTTCCCGGGAGCACCACGAAGATGAAAGAGAAGGCCCCGAGATAGGCCAGCAGGGTGTAGAGGATGAGGGAGGAAAAGAGGAGGGCGGGGTTCTTGAGCACCCGGAAGGCCCCCCCCTCAGGGGTTCCACCATCCTGGAGAGAGGGGCGCAGGAAGGGCCCCAGGAGGAGCCAGAGGAGGAGGGATCCTCCCGCCAGCACGCCGAAGAGAAGGGGAATCTTCTCCCACCCACCCAGCAGCTGGGTGAGCAGGGAGCCGAAGAAGGAGGAGACGAGCGTTCCCAGCAGCAGGGAAACGAGGCCCATGACCACCGTCAGGTTCACCTCCTCCAGGAACCACTCCAGGCTCAGCACCAGCAGGAGGAGGACGAGGCCCATGCTGCAGGTCCCCAGCAGGATCCTGCTCACACCCAGAACCCAGAGGTTCTTGGAAAGAGCGGAAAACCCGGAGAGGGATGTGCCCGCCATCAGCAGGGCCACCATCCTTCCGAAGCCCTCTCTTGTGACGAGCCTTTTCCACCAGAGCATGAGGGAGAGGCCGAGCAGGGAAAGACCCAGGAGGGGGGCGGAGGCCAGAAAACCCATCCGGAGAGGATCGGTTTTCAAATCCTCCATCATGAGGAGGAAGGTGGGGGCGAGGGAGCCTATAGTCCCTCCCCCTGCGAAGATGGCCGCGCACATCAGCAGAGCGCCCAGCCTGCCCTTCTCCACAAAAGTAAAATGGGTGAGGGGCAATTAACCCTATCGGGGAGAGTGGGGGAGAGCCTGAGGTCGGTGGTGGAAAATGCCCTGAGCCTCTCGGAGGAGGAGCTGAAGGCCAGCCTCCCCTTCCTGTTGGATGCCATCCAGAGCGTGGGGATCGGGGAGTTCCTGAAGGCGGTCCCGGACCTCCTCTCCAGGATGGTGGGGAAGATGGAGTCGCTGGACCTGGCGAGCTTCGTGAGGGAGGCGCCGCAGGCCTCCTCCAGGTTTCTGGAGGTCATGTGGGAGGGCGTGGGGATTCTGGCGGAGCAGGACCCGGAGATCAGGCAAAAATTGCTGGAGATGGAGCCCCTCACCGTGAACTTCAGGGCCGAGGATTCTCCCATGGTTGGGCACTTCAGGGTGAGCGGGGGGAGGCTCTCGGGAGGAGGAAAGACGGCGATGAGGGCGGACCTCACGGTCTCGGCCTCAACCTCCGATCTCGTGGGGCTCCTCACGGGCAGGCTCGACCCCATCTGGGGCGCCCTCAGCGGAAGGTACAGGGTGAAGGGGAAGGTGGCGGACGCGATGAGGCTGGCCCCCCTGATGAAGCTCCTCCCCAGGTTGCTTGGCAGGAGGCCTCAGGGGGAAGCTGGGGGGAAAGCCTTATAACGGATGGAATCGAAAAGCAAAGGGTAAAAAAGGGGTGAATCGATGGTACCGTTTCCGACGCCGGACTGGCTTGAGGAGTACGTGAAAAAACTGAATGAGAGCAAGGAACTGCAGGAGGCCGGCAAGGGCTGGGGCGTGGGCTGGAACGGAGACTTCATCTTCCAGATAGACAAACTGCCGGTGGAGAAGATCGAGCAGCTTCCTGAGGGTGATCTGAAGAAGTACATGAAAGAGATGGTGGAGAAGTACGCTGCAGGCACCACGGTATATACCTGGATAGGTTTGAAGGATGGGAAGTGCACCGGTGCGAAAGTTTTGAAGGACCCCAACGAGGTTCAGGCTGGCTTCAGGCTGGTGGGGGACTACGAGTCCTGGAAGAAGCTGGCCAAGGGGGAGACCGATGCCACCAAGCTGGTGCTGACCGGGAAGATGAAGCTGCAGGGGGACATGAGCAAGGTGATGAGGTACATCAAGGCCACCCAGTTGATGGGCAAGATAGCCTCGCAGGTTCCCACTGAGTTCCTGGACGAGCTGGTCTGAAATTTACTCTTCTCTTCTTTTTTCCCAGGATCGCCAGCGCGTCCACCGAAGGTTATTTATTGGGAGAAGCCTCCAGCAGAAGGGGGGATGAGTTTGGCTAAGTTTGCCTTCGGAACCCAGGCTTGGAACGAGGAGTACGTCAGAAAGCTGAACAGCGATCCGGTGATGCAGGAGGCCGGCAAGGGCTGGGGCGTGGGCTGGAACGGAGACTTCATCTTCCAGATAGATGAGGTACCGGTGGAGAAGCTGCAGAAGGCCGAGACGATGTCGGAGGACGAGCTCAAGCAGCTGGCCGAGAAGGCTGGAGTTCCGGTGGAGGAAGCAAAGAAGATTCAGGAAGAGTTCAAGACGGTTATGAGGGAGTACCTGAAGGGCAAGACCATTTACACGTACGTTGGTCTTAGGGACGGGAAGTGCACGGGCATGCGCCTGCTCAAGGATCCCAACGAGGTTCAGGCGGGCTTCAAACTCATAGGCGGGTACGAGTCCTGGAAGAAGCTGGCCAAGGCGGAGACCGATGCCACCAAGCTGGTGCTGACCGGGAAGATGAAGCTGCAGGGGGACATGAGCAAGGTGATGAGGTACATCAAGGCCACCCAGCAGATGGGCAAGGTAGCCTCGCAGGTTCCAACCATCTTCGTGGACGAGTACGTGTAACTTTTTCTCTTTTTTCTTTTTACTTGAGGAGCCCAGCCTTCTTCATCTTCTCTATTTCCTCTTCCCTGAGCTTCCTCTTGAAGATCTTTTCGGTCACCGTCAGGGGAAGCTCCTTCCTGAACTCCACGAACCTGGGCACGGCGTAGGGAGGAAGCCTCTCCCTGCAGTGCCTTAGGATGTCCTCCTTCAGCTCCTCGGTGGGCTCGTACCCCTCCTTGAGCTCGATGAAGGCCTTCACCCTCTCGCTTCCTGGACGCTCGGGGTCGGGTATCCCCACGGCCGCCGCCTTGGCCACGGCCGGGTGCTCGTACAGGATGTCGTCCACCACCCTGCCGTACACCTTCAGGCCGGAGACGTTGATCATGTCCTTGGTGCGGTCCACGATGTAGAAGTACCCGTCCTCATCCATCTTGGCCACATCCCCCGTGTAGAGCCATCCGTCCCTCAGGCCGCTTCCCGGAGTGGGCCAGTAGCCCTTCATCACCTGCGGTCCCTTGATGATCATCTCCCCCGGCTCTCCCACGGGCATTTCCCTGGTCCCCGTTTCTATGTCCACTATCTTCACGTCGGTGTCGGGCACCGGGATTCCTATGGATCCCACCTTCACCGGCAGGCCCAGGTCGAGCCCCGCCCCCTTCAGGATGGCCACGAAGTTGGAGTGGGTGACCGGGCTGGTCTCCGAGAGGCCGTAGCCCTCGCTGACCAGCACCCCTGCCTTCTCTTCGTACTCCTTGGAGATCTCCGGCGGAAGGGCCGCGGCACCGCTGTAGGGGACGCACCCCTTGAGCTCTGAGAGGTCCACCCCCCTCTCTCGGAGGAGCCTCATGAACTGGGTGGGTACTCCTGGCATCAGGAGGGGGCGGTACTTCACCAGCAGCTCGTAAATCATCTTCACGTCCCTGGCATCCGGGACCAGCAGAAGACACCCTGCCCAGTAGAGGGCCACGTTCATGGCGCAGGTGAAGCCGTAGATGTGGAAGAAGGGGAGGCACCCCATCACCGAGAAGTTCCCCTTGTTGGGTTCCAGCATCCCCGCGGCGGTGGGGCCGAAAGTCTGGATGATGTTGGTGGTCAGGTTGTAGTGGGTCAGCATCACTCCTTTGGGGATGCCCGTGGTCCCCCCCGTGAAGAAGAGGAGGGCCACATCCTCCACGGGATTTATATCAACCTTGGGGGGATCGGCCTCGGTTCCCGAGAGCACGTCACGCAGCTGGAGGGCCCCCTCCGTCTTGGGTGGCACGGGATCCTCCATGGGTGAAAAATCCTTCACGGAGGTGGTGATGACATGCTCCAGCCTGGTTCGGCTCCTCAGGGCCTTCACTTCCTCCAGCCTGGACTCGTCGGTGAGGAGGACCCTGGCGCCGGAGGTGCTCAGTTCGTACTCCAGCTCCTGGGCGGGAAGGAGAGGGCTCATGAGGGCCACGGTGGCCCCGGCCTTCAGGGACCCGTAGACGCCTATCAGGAACTGGGGAGAGTTGAAGAGCTGCACTCCCACCACGTCTCCCTTCCTTATGCCCATCTTCCCGCTCAGGGCCGTGGCCAGGCGGTCCACCCAGGACTTGAGATCGGCGTAGGTGAACTCCCTGTCAAAGTACACCATGGACCTGCTGTTGGGGTATTCCGCGGCCGCCCGATCGATGAGTTCGAAGAGGGGTATCTTGGGATACTCGAACTGGTAGGGAAGGCCTATCTGCTCATAAATCTTGAGCCACGGGCGGTCGCTGTAGCTCAGCCCGCTCATCTCCCCCCCTTTGAATTTACCCTATAAAAAACTTCTAATTCTGGTAGGAATCAGCTAAAAATGTGGAGAAGGGAGTTTCACCCCTCATAGCCGAGATCATCCTCATCGCCGCAGTCTTCTCCATCGCCACGGCGGTGATCGTGGTGCTGGGGGGGGTGAGCTTCTCCGTCAGGACCCTGGACGCCAAGCTGGGGGTGGATGGGTTCGAGTGGGGCAGCCAGAGGCTGGTCATCTACCATCTGGGGGGGGACGTGATCAGGGAGGCCTTCGAGAGCAGGGAGGGAAGCTTCAGGTGGAAGGACCTGGTGGTGAAGAGGACGGGGAGGGAGGTGGAGCCCCTTAACCTGCGCTTCAACGGAAAGCGTCTTGGCTATCTCATCTACGAGGACATGACTTCCGCCCCCTCCGGCACGCTCAAGAACTCGGCCACCTACCAGGCTGAGAACGGATGGGTCAGGCTCACCCGCGCCGCAAGCAATGAGAACGGCCAGCTCGAGTACGTCCTGGGCACCCCCCCAGCAAGCTTCGTGGTGGAGTTCCAGCTCTGGGCTGGGGGAGGCACGGGGGGAAATGCGACCTGGTTCTACGCCTACTGTGGGAGTACTCCCCTCTGGGAGTCGAGCCAGGCGGGGGGGTACGTGTTCGCTTACAACGAGTATAGCGACAATTTAGAGCTTTACTACAACGGAACCCTCCTGTATTCCGTGAGAAAGACAGGCATGGACGACGGCAGGTGGCACGATGCGAGGATCGTCTTCGACGACAAGGTCATAGAGATGTACATAGACAACGAGTACGCGAGCAGGCTGAGGTACATCGACTACCAGGCCGGCGGCAGGAAGAACAAAACTCTCTTCGGCTGGGGGGCCAGGACGGGGGGCCTCACCAACGAGCACAGGGTGAGGAACCTGAGGATGTCCTACGTCCAGTCCCAGGTCTACGACTTCTCCCCCGGGGACGTGCTGGAGTTCTGGATGAAGGACCCCCTGGTGATAGGCGACGCCATTACCATCTCCTACCTGCCCCAGAACAAGCTTCTCTACATGAACGACATCTCCTGAGGCCCACCATAAAGCTTAAAAGAAGGATTGGAGAAAATTTGCGTTAAAATTGGGTTGGGGTAGCGAATGGCCGGGCCGAAGCAAAAGCTGAAGTTCGCCTTTTACTGGGCGGCCAGCTGCGGCGGGTGTGAGATAGGGGTTCTGGATATCGACGAGAAGATCCTGGACGTGGTGGAGCTGGCGGACATCGTTTTTTGGCCCGTAGCCCTGGACGTGAAGTACAAGGATGTGGAGGCCATGCCGGATGGGTCCATAGACGTTTGTTTCTTCAACGGGGCGATAAGGACGGAGGAGCAGGAGCATCTGGCGAAGCTCCTCAGGAAGAAGGCGAAGGTGCTGGTGGCCTTCGGCGCCTGCTCCCACACGGGGGGGGTGCCTGGTCTGGCCAACCTGGCGGACAGGGAGGAGATCTTCGCCAGGGCGTACCTGGAATCCCCCTCCACGGAGAACCCCCAGCGCGTGGTTCCGAAGACCTCCACGAGGGTGAAGGAGGGTGAGCTGAGGCTTCCGGAGTTCTACGACGCGGTGAAGACGCTGGACCAGACGGTGGAGGTGGACTACTACCTTCCTGGATGCCCCCCCGCCCCCGGCCTCATCCTGAAGGCGGTCGAGGCCATAGCGAAGGGCGAGCTGCCCCCGAAGGGTTCGGTGCTGGCCCCCCTGAAGTCCGTGTGCGATGAGTGCGAGAGGAACAAGACGAAGCCGGAGAAGCTCTCCATCTCCCAGCTGAAGAGGCCGCACGAGGCGGAGCTGGACCCTGAGAAGTGCTTCCTGGCGCAGGGGGTGATCTGCCTGGGTCCCGCCACCAGGGGCGGGTGCGATGCCAGGTGCGTGGACGGCAACATGCCCTGCACGGGCTGCCAGGGCCCCTGCCCCAACGAGATCGACCAGGGAGCGGCCATGATCAGCGCCCTTTCCTCCATCCTGGGGGTGGAGGGGGAAAGGGAGGCCGGCTACGATCCCCAGAAGCTGGTGGACCAGGTGGTGGATCCCGTGGGAACCTTCTACATGTACACCCTCCCGGCCTCGGTGCTGGGAAGGAGGGTGAAGAAGAAATGAGGGTCATCACCATAGATCCCATCACCAGGCTGGAAGGCCACGGGAAGATCTCGATCTTCCTGGACGAGAAGGGGAACGTGGCCAACGCCTACCTGCAGGTGCCCGAGCTGAGGGGCTTCGAGCGCTTCTCCGAGGGGAGGAGGGCGGAGCTGATGCCCCAGATCACCTCCAGGATCTGCGGGGTCTGCCCCGTGGCCCACCACATGGCCTCAACGAAGGCCCTGGACGCTGCCTTCCACGTGGATCCCCCCCCGGCGGCGAAGAAGCTCAGGGAGCTGATTTACTCGGGTTACTACATCTACGACCATATCCTGCACTTCTTCTACCTCGGGGGGCCGGACTTCGTGGTGGGCCCCGATGCTCCCCCCGCCGAGAGGAACGTCCTGGGGGTGATCAGGAAGGCCGGCCTGGAGGTGGGGAAGGAAGTGATCAAGCACAGGGCCTACGGTCAGAAGATCACGGCGATCCTGGGCGGGAAGGCCACCCACCCCGTCTGCGGGCTGCCGGGAGGGGTGAGCAAGTCCCTCAGCGAGGAGGAGAGGAGGGAAATAGAGAGGATGGCCAGGTCATGCGTGGAGTTCGCCCAGAAGGCCCTTCAGATCTTTGACCAGGTCGTCCTGAAGAACCAGAAGTACGTGGAGCTGATAAAGAGCGACGCCTACACCCTGAAGACCTACTACATGGGGATGGTGGATGAGAAGAACCGCGTGAACTTCTACGACGGGAAGATCAGGGTGGTGGACCCCAGCGGGAGGGAATTTGTGAAGTTCGCCCCCTCCCAGTACCTGGACGTGATAGGGGAGCACGTGGAGGAGTGGACCTACGTGAAGTTCACCTACCTGAAGAAGGTGGGGTGGAAGGGGCTGGTGGACGGTCCCGACAGCGGGGTGTACAGGGTGGGTCCGCTGGCCAGGCTGAACGCCGCCGACGGCATGGCCACCCCCCTCGCCCAGCGGGAGTACGGGAGGATGTACGAGACGCTGGGGGGGAAGCCCGTGCACTCCACCCTGGCCTTCCACTGGGCCAGGCTGATAGAGCTCCTCTACGCCTGCGAGAGGACGCTGGAGCTGGCTCAGGATCCGGAGATCACCAGCAAGGACGTGAGGAACCCCGTGGGGGCCCCCGGGGAGGGCGTGGGGGTGGTGGAGGCGGCCAGGGGGACCCTGTACCACCACTACCAGCTCACCGAGGACGGGAGGATCAAGAGGGCCAACCTGATCGTGGCCACCACCAACAACGCCGCCCCCATCTGCATGTCCATAAGGGACGCGGCCAAAGCCCTCATCTCGGGGGGTAAGATCACGGACGGAATCCTGAACATGATCGAGATGGCCTTCAGGGCCTACGACCCCTGCTACGCCTGCGCCACCCACTTCGCGCTGGGGAAGATGCCCCTGGAGGTCAAGATCTACGACAAGGACCGCAACCTCCTGCGCACCCTCACCAGGTCCTGACCCAAGTCTTTTTTCCCCTCTTTCCCCGTCCGTATGATGGAGAGGGAGCTCAGGGAGTGGCTCTCAGGCTGCAGGAAGGTGGTGGTGATGGGGATAGGCAACCCCCTGAGGAGGGACGACGCGGTGGGGCTGGAGGTGGTGAGGAGAATGGAGGGCAGGGTGGACAGGAGAGTGGAGCTGCTGGAGTGCGAGTCGGTGGCGGAGAACTTCCTGGAGGAGGTGGAGAGGTCAGGCCCCAGTCACCTTCTCCTCCTCGACGCGGCCCTCCTGGGACTGAAGCCAGGGGAGAGCAGGCTGGTGACTTCGGAGGAGCTCCCCGTGGAGACGGTCTCCACCCATCTCCTCCCCCTCAGGATCTTCTGCGACTACGTGAGGGAGGTGGTGGGATCCAAGGTGGCCCTCCTCTGCATCCAGCCCAAGGACACGGACTTCGGGGAGGGAATGACGAAGGAGCTGGAGGAAGCGGCGGGGAGGCTGGCCGACTTCCTTTCATCCTTGCTCGGGGATTTATGCCGGGAGGAGGAGAGGGGTTAGATGTGCCTGGCCATCCCCGGTAGGGTGGTGGAGAAGAGGGGCGAGCTGGCCAGGGTGGACTTCGGGGACGGCACCCTGAGGGAGGTGGACGTCTCCCTGGTGGAGGTGGAGGTGGGGCAGTACGTGATCGTCCACGCCGGTTTCGCCATTCAGGTTCTCGACGAGGAGGAGGCCAGGGAGAGCCTCAGGCTCTGGCAGGAGCTCCTCTCCCAGGGTTAGGCATGTTCAGGTTCAGGGACAGGGAGACCGCCGGCAGGATCGTGGAGGGACTCAGGAAGATGGGGTTGAACCTCTTCCTGATGCACGTGTGCGGCACCCACCAGGACACGCTGGTGAGGTACGGGCTCGACCGCCTGCTGGAGCCCTGCGGGATCAAGATAAGGCAGGGTCCGGGCTGCCCCGTCTGCGTGACCACCCAGAGGGAGATAGAGGAGGCGCTGGCGCTGGCCAGGAGGGGAAAGCTGGTGGCCACCTTCGGGGACATGGTGGGAGTCCCGGGGGAAAGCGGCTCGCTCGCGGGGCTCAGGGGTGAGGGGGCGGATGTGAGGGTGGTGTACAGCATCAGGGATGCGGTGGGGCTGGCGGAGAGAACGGGGAAGGAGGTGGTCTTCCTCGCCATAGGCTTCGAGACCACCGCCCCCTCTACGGCCATCACCCTCCTGAGGGACCCTCCGCCCAACTTCTCCGTCCTTTGCTGCCACCGGTACATCCCTCCAGCCATAAGGGCCCTGCTGGACATGGGGGAAACCAGGGTACAGGGATTGATAGAGCCTGGCCACGTCTCCACCGTGATAGGCACCCGCCCCTACGAGGAGATCGCGGAGAGGTACAGGATCCCCCAGGTGGTGGCGGGCTTCGAGCCCCTGGACCTGCTGATGGGGGTGTACCTGCTGGCCAAGATGGTCCAGAGGGGCGAAGTGGGAGTGAGGAACGAGTACACCCGCTCCGTGAGGCCGGAGGGAAATGTGAGGGCGCTGAAGGCGATGGGCGAGGTCTTCGAGCCCGTCGATGTGGACTGGAGGGGCTTTCCCGTGATCCCCGGATCGGGCATGGCCCTCCGGGAGGAGTTCGAAGAGCACGACGCCAGGAAGAGATACGAGGACGAGCTGAGGGAGCTGGAGGGGAAGGAGTTCAGAGCGCACCCCTCCTGCAGGTGCGACAGGGTCCTGAGGGGTCTTCTGGATCCCCCCGACTGCCCCCTTTTCGGGAGGGTCTGCACCCCCAGGAGCCCGGTGGGTCCCTGCATGGTCTCTTCAGAGGGTTCCTGCGCCATCGAGTACAAGTACGGGAGGAGGGAGCCCTCCGGCCAGCCGGCTTAGAGCCAGAGGGAGAGCCCGGCCGCGGCCAGGGCGGTGAGGGCGTTGGCGGCGAGCACCCCCAGGGCCACGGTGGCCGCGGGCCTCCACCCTTTCATTCCCAGCATGCAGGCCAGGATCGTCCCCGTGTAGGCCCCGGTCCCCGGGAGGGGGAGGGCCACGAAGGCGAAAAGGGCGGCGAAGTGCCTCCCCCTCAGCCTCTTCCTGACCATGAACCTGAAGAGTCTGTCCACCCCCTTCCACCTCCTGCGGAGGTGCGGGGCCGCCGCTTCCATGCCCAGGAGCACTGCCGGTATGACGGCCAGATTGGCGGCGGTGCAGAGGAGGTAGGCCAGGGGCGGGGAGAGACCCAGGAGGATGGCGACCGGGATGGCGTACCTACCCTCGAAGAGGGGCACGGCTGAGAGGAGGAGGGAAACCCAGAGGGGGAGCAAGCTCACTCCTTTCCGGGCGCGAGGCGGAGGAGGAAGCGGGCCATTCCCTCCACGTCCTTCACTTCCTTCCTGAGGAGCTTCTTCAGTCTTTCCCTGGGTTCGAGGAGGGGCTCCACCCCCATCACCCTCAGGTGCCTGGAGCATCTGCGGGCCAGCTCCTCCCCCGTGCGGTCGAAGTCCGTCAGCACCACCGCCCTCTCGCACCCCTCCAGCTCCTCCAGGGAGGCCAGGAGCCCCCTTCTCCCGTTCAGGTGCAGGATCCTCCCCTCCACCCCCAGGGAGGAGAGGGCTTTCCTGTCGCGTATCCCCTCCACCAGCACGGGTGTCCCCTTCCCGCTCTCCGTTCTGAGCTCCTCCAGCACCTCCTCCAGCTCCTCCATCGCCTCGCCCGTCAGCGTGGGCTCATTCCTCCTCTTCCCCCTCCACCCAGAGCCCCTTGGAGAGGCACTTCTTGCACGTCCCGCTTTCCTCGGAGTAGCACCTGGGGCAGACCGCCGTGCCGCAGATCCTGCACCTCCTGAGCTCGGAGGTGGCTCCACCGCAGAGCTCGCAGGTTCCCGTCAGTCTTCCCATCCGAGAGAAATGGTCCCCGCCCGGTTAAATACTCTCCACCACTTCCTCGACGCGGGAGGGGTCGAAGCCCCATCCCTTGAGGGAGGAGACCACCTCTCCCCTCGATTTTCCCTCCCCCCTGAGCTTCAGGGCCAGCTTCAGGATGGTCTCCCTCACCTCCCAGGGGTAGACCACCCACTCCCTCACCTCCTCCACGTAGAAGTCGGGCCTGAAGATGCTCCAGGGCTTGTAGTGGAGGGTGGCCACCTTGAGCTCCGCCGCCCCCTCCCCCGAGAGGAGGTCGCGGACGGCAGCCAGGGAGTGCCCCGTATCGGCCACATCGTCCACCACCAGGACCCTCCTCCCCTTCAGCCTGGCGTTGAGGGGATGGACGACCTCCGGCTTCCGCCCCGTTTCCCCCGGCCTCACGTAGTGCCTCACCTGGAGGGAGGCCAGGTCCTCCACCCCGAGCAGGTCGCACATGATCCTCCCCACGGGGAAGCCCCCCCTGCTTACGGCCACCACCAGGTCGGGGCGGTACCCCGCTTCCCTGAGCTTTTTGGAGAGCCGCTCGCAGAGGTGCTGCACCTCTCCCCAGCTCAGGTGGAGGAACCCTTCCACACCCTTCCTCCCCTCCCCCTCTAAAAAGGGTGTCAGTAGGGCCTGCTCTTGAGCCCCATCCTGTGCCCGGCGTAGTTGGTGAGGAGGTGGAGGGGAGGGGTGAGGAGGAAGAGGACCGCCAGGACCCCCAGCGTCAGGCGCGGGAGGACCAGGGGCAGGGAGAAAAGGAGGGCCCCGGCCACGAAGTCCAGCTGGTCCAGCAGGGGGAAGGGTTCTCCCCTCTCCACCCCCGCCCTTCTCTTGAAGAAGCTTCCCGCCGTATCCCCCACCATGGCGCCGAGGGAGAGCAGGAAGCCGCCCAGCACCGTCTCCCAGGGGTCCTCGAAGAGGAGGGCGAGGCGGGGCTCCAGAGAGGGGTGGAGGAGGGCCTGCACCAGTCCCACGCAGAAGCCCGCCAGGAGCCCCCAGCAGAAGCCCCGCACGGTCTTGCCAGGGCCCAGCAGGGGCCTCCCGTCCACGAACCTCCTTCCCCCGTCGATGGGCCTTCCCCCCCCCGCCACCACGGGGGTCATGTTGGCGGCGTAGGCAGGGAGGATGAACCAGACGGAGGAGAGGAGGGTCCCCAGGGCCGTCATCCTTTCCTCTCTCCCCCTCGCCCCTTTTAGGCTGTGGCTATCTCTCCCTGGAGGAGTACTTCTCCGGGTCTTTCCTGAAGGTCTCCTCGCATCGTTTGGAGCAGAAGTAGAAGGTTTTGCCCCCGTACTCCGCCCTGCCGGCGGCGCTCGAGGGCTCCACCTCCATCCCGCAGACGGGATCCGCGACCGTCTCCTCCACCTCCTCGGGCCCGTACCTCCTCAGGGTCTGGGTGTTTAAAGCCACCACGACGGTGCTGAGGGACATCAGGAGCGCCCCCAGGGCCGGGCTGAGGGTGAGGCCCCACTCCCGGAAGGCACCGGAGGCGAGGGGTATGGTGAGGGCGTTGTACCCTGCCGCCCACCAGAGGTTCTGGACCATTTTGGAGTAGCTTTTGCGGGAGAACTCCATCAGATGGGCGATGTCCCTCGGATCGTTCCTGACCAGGACGAGGTCCGCGCTCTCCACGGCCACGTCCGTCCCCGCCCCTATGGCTATCCCCACATCCGCCGCCACCAGCGCGGGTGCATCGTTCACCCCATCTCCCACCATCGCCACCGTTTCTCCCTTCCTCCTCAGCTCCTCTATCCTGGCGGCTTTCTCCTCCGGCGAGGCCTGGGCCCAGTACTCCTCCACACCGAGTTTTTCTGCCACCTCCCTCGCGGCCTCCTCCCCGTCTCCCGTGATCATCATCACCCTGAGCCCCTGTTTTTTCAGCCCCTCCACGGCCTCCCTGGATTCTTCCTTCACCCTGTCGGAGAGGGCGAAGGCTCCCGCGGGTCTGCCCTCCACCAGCACCTGGATCACGGTCTTGCCCCTCCATCCCTCCTTCCCCACCGGTTCCACCTTCCTCTCCCGCAGGAGGGAGACCCCTCCCACCAGGACCTCCTTCCCCAGCACCCTGGCCCTGGCGCCCCTCCCGGGCAGGGACTGGAACTCCTCTGCCTCCGGTATCGCCGCCCCCTTCTTTTTGGCGAACTCCACCAGAGCCTTCCCTATGGGGTGTTCGGAGTTCTTCTCCACCCCAGCGGTCAGGGAGAGGAGCTCCTCTTCGGGGAGGAGGGAGAGGTAGTCCGAAACCTCCAGGGTTCCGGAGGTGAGGGTCCCCGTTTTGTCGAAGACCACCACCCCCACCTTCCTGAGGGCCTCGAAGGCCCTCCTCTCCCTCACCAGGATCCCCCTCCTGGCCGTGAGGGTGGTGGAGAGGGAGACCACCAGGGGGATGGCCAGACCCAGCGCGTGCGGGCAGGCTACCACCATCACGGTCACGGCCCTCTCGAAGGCGAAGGAAGGCCGTCCCGAGAGGTACCAGTAGGAGAAGCTGAGCAGGGCCGTCCCCAGGGCCACGTAGAAGAGGAGGGCCGAGGCACGGTCCGCCAGCTCCTGCGTCCTGCTCCTGCTCTCCTGTGCCTTCCTCACCATCTCCATGACCCGCCCCACGTAGCTCTCCTCCCCCGTTTTTTCGATCTCAACCCTAAGGGCACCCTCCAGGTTGAGGGAGCCCCCTATCACCCTGTCTCCGGGCCGCTTGGGCACGGGCCTGGATTCTCCCGTGAGGAGGGCCTCGTCCACGGATGAAACTCCCTCCACCACCCTTCCGTCCGAGGGCACCTTCTCCCCCGGTCTGACCAGCACCAGGTCCCCCCTCCGGAGTTCCGAGACGGCCACCTCCCTGACCTCATCCCCCACGAGGAGGTGAGCCTGTGAGGGCATCAGCCTGGCGAGCTTTTCCAGGGCCCTGGAGGCCCCCAGCAGACTCCTGGCCTCCATCCAGTGCCCCAGCAGCATGAGGTCCACCAGCGTGGCCAGCTCCCAGAAGAAGTCCTCACCCTCCCTGAACAGGGTGAGAGAGGAATAGAAGAAGGCCACGGAGAGGGCGGTCCCCACCAGCGTCATCATCCCCGGTTTTCTGCCCCCCACCTCCTCCGCCAGTCCCCTCAGGAAGGGCCAGCCGCCGTAGAAGTAGATGATCCCGGAAAGCACCAGCATGATGCCCCCCTGCAGGGGTATCCTCAGGCTGAAGCCCGCCCACTCCTGGATCATCTCCGAGAGGAGGAGGACGGGCAGGGTGAGGGAGACGGAAACCAGCAGCCTGCGCTTGAAGTCGCCGGGGTGGTGTGCATGTCCCGCCCCGTGGTGGGCGTGGCTTTCCCTCAGGGGAGTTCACCCCCCGGGGGTGCCGTGGAAGGGGACGTTCTTCCAGAGGAGGTCCCAGACGTCTTCCTCCGTCACGGTTTCCCTCCTCACCAGAAGCTCCATCACCTTCTTCAGCAGGAGGTGGTGCCTCCTCTCGTCCTCGCGGATGGCCTGCAGGAGCATCCTCACCTTCTCATCCTCCGTCTCGGGCAGCACGGAAGCTATCTTCTCCAGCAGCTCCTCCTCCCACCTCAGGTGCTTCCTCAGGAGCTCCTCCTGCTCCCTGAGCTGCTCCTCCCTCACCTCCTCCCTCACCCCCTGGAGGAGCTTCAGGGCGGCCTCGTACATGCGCGCGTGCTTCACGGAGTCCAGAGAAATTCCCTCCAGCACCCCCCTCACGGCTGGATGGGAGATCCTCCCCAGGCTCTCCCTCAGGGAGGCCACGATTTCCTCCTCCCTCTTCACCATCTCCCTCATGAACCCCTCTAGGTTCAACGGCCCGCCTCCAGCCCCAACCCCCGGTGCCTGGCGGCGACCAGCTCCGCCAGCTCCTCCAGGGCCTTCAGGTCCCCCTCAGAGGGGTACCCCTTTACCGAGACGGGGGGAAGGGCCTCCGCCCCCGTTCTGGAAAGGATTTCAGAGAGCACCTCCACCGTTCTTCCCCCCCATCCGTAGGAGCAAACCACCCCGAAGAACTTGAGCTTGGGGCGCAGGGCACCGACCAGCTGGGCGGCGTATAGGGCCAAGGGGTGGGGACCCCCCAGGACGGTGGGTGAACCCAGCAGGAGCGTGGCGGCATCCACCAGAGCCATGGCCAGCTCACCCACGTCCGTCACGGTGAGGTCGAAGGGTTTCACGGCGACCCCCCTCCTCACCAGGGCCCCCGTCAGGTGCTCCACCATCCTCTTCACGCTCCCGTGCATGGAGAGATAGGGAAGGACCACCTCGTTCTTCACGGCGTCGGAGCTCCAGTCCTCGTAGGCGCTGAGGATGAACTCGGGGCTGGGGTGCAGGGGGCCGTGGCTGGGGGCGATCAGCCTCACCTCCAGTCCCCTGGCCTTCTCGAGGTTCTTCCTCACCTGGCCCCTGAAGGGCATCATGATTTCGGCGTAGTACCTCTTGGCGGCGGGATGGACCTCCTTCTCGTCGGCGTGGAGGGAGGAGGTGGCCAGGTGGGAGCCCAGGAAGTCGCAGGTGAAGAGGATCCTCTCCTCCCTCAGGTAGGTGAGCATGGTGTCGGGCCAGTGCACCCAGGGGGCGTGCAGGAACTGCAGGGTTTTGTCCCCCAGGGAGAGGACCTCCCCGTCCCCGACCTCCCTCACCCTCTCGCCGGGCACGCGGAGGAGGAGCTGCAGGAGCTCCCTTCCCTTCGGGTGGGCCAGCACCTTCGCCTCCCGGTACTCCTCCAGCACCGCCGGGAGGGAACCGGAGTGGTCCTGCTCGGCGTGATGGACCACCACGTAGTCCAGCCTTTTCACGCCCAGCTCACGGAGGTTGCCCAGCAGCACCTCCTGCTTGGAGGGGTCCACCGTGTCCAGGAGGACCGTACCCTCCCGCCCCCTCACCAGATAGGAGTTGTAGCTCGTTCCCTGCGGCAGGGGGATGAGACCGTCGAACAGCCTCCTCTCCCAGTCCACCGCCCCCACGGCGTAGACGCCGGGGGCTATCTCCCTGGGGATCAACCCTCCACCTTCCTGAAAAGGGACTTGTCGGCCCCACACACGGGACAGACCCAGCCGTCGGGGAGCATCTCGAAGGGTGTGCCCGGCGGTATGCCCCCCTCAGGGTCTCCCTTCTCGGGGTCGTACAGGTACCCGCAGACGGAGCACCGGTACTTGTCCATTTTCTTCACCTCCGCTGGCTTCTCCACGTAGGAGGGTGCGGCCTTGGGGGTGGTCCCACCCTTCACCTCCCGGTAGTGGGAGTATGTCATGGGCTCGCCTTCCCTCACCACCTCGGCCTCCACCACCCTCCCCAGGAAGAGGGTGTGGGTGCCTGCATCCACCTCCCCCACCACCTCCGCCTCTATGTGGGCCAGGGTATGGTCCAGCAGGAGGGGTGCTCCCGTCTTTCCCACCTTGTACCTCACCCCGGCGAACTTGTTGCCCTCCCTCCCGGACTTGAAGCCGAAGTGTCCTATGAACTTCAGGGGGGTGTCCCTGGAGAGCACGGAGACGGCGAAGACCCTGCTCTTCCTGATGAACTCGTGGGTGAGGTTCTTCTTGTTCACGGAGACCACCACCTGAGGGGGCTCCGAGGTCACCTGGAACACGGTATTGGCGACCTGCCCGTTGAGCCTTTCCCCGTCCCTCGAGGTCAGCACGTACAGCCCGTAGCTGAGCTTATAAAGGGCGCTTGGATCCACATCCTCTTTTCTCCGGCTTGTTTAAAGCTGGGGGCGGGGAGAGGGTGGAGAGAAAATCTTTTATATGGGAACTCTGATTAACACATTTGATTCTAGAGTTTGTGAGGTGACGAGATGGCAGCGCCAGCAGCTCAGCTGGGCGGCACTCCCGTGCTGGTCCTCCCCGAGAAGGCCATGAGGTACCTGGGCAGGGACGCCCAGCACATGAACATCATGGCCGCCAGGGTGATCGCGGAGGCCGTCCGCACCACCCTGGGACCCAGGGGGATGGACAAGATGCTGGTGGACAGCCTGGGCGACATCACGGTGACCAACGACGGGGTCACCATCCTGAAGGAGATGGATGTGGAGCACCCTGCCGCCAAGATGATGGTGGAGATCGCAAAGACCCAGGAGGACGAGGCCGGCGACGGGACCACCACCACCGTGGTCCTGGCCGGGGAGCTCCTGAAGAAGGCGGAGGAGCTGCTGGACCAGGACATCCATGCCACCATCATCGCCAGCGGGTACAGGAAGGCGGCGGCAAGGGCGCAGGAAATCCTGCAGAAGATCGCCCGCCCGATCTCCAAGGATGATGTGGAGATGCTGAAGAAGATCGTGGCCACCTCCATAAGCAGCAAGGGATCCGAGATAAAGGGAGACAGGCTGGTGAGCCTCATCGTGGAGGCCGCCAGGCAGATCACGAAGGAGGAGAACGGGAAGATCAGGGCGGACAGGGACAAGATCAAGCTGGAGAAGAAGATAGGGGGCTCTTCCTCCGACTCCCAGCTGGTGAGGGGCATCGTGCTCGACAAAGAGGTGGTCCACCCGGGCATGCCGAAGAGGGTGAAGAACGCCAAAATCGCCCTCATCAGCAGCGCGTTCGAGGTGGAGAAGACCGAGACGGACGCCAAGATCAACATCACCGATCCGGAGCAGCTGAAGAGCTTCCTGGACGAGGAGAGGAAGATGCTGATGGACATGGTGGAGCAGGTGAAGAGGGTGGGGGCCAACGTGGTCCTGTGCCAGAAGGGCATAGATGACGTGGCCCAGCACTACCTGGCCAAGGCTGGCATTCTGGCCGTGAGGAGGGTGAAGGAGTCCGACATGCAGAAGCTGGCGGAGGCCACAGGGGGCAGGGTGGTGATGAGCCTGAAGGACCTGAGCCCCTCCGACCTGGGCTCGGCCGAGCTCGTGGAGGAGAGGAAGGTGGCGGGGGAGGAAATGGTGTTCGTGGAGGGGTGCAAGGACCCCAAGGCCGTGACCATCCTGGTGAGGGGCGGAACGGAGCACGTGGTGGATGAGCTGGAGAGGGCGGTTCACGACGGAGTTTCCGTGGCCTGCGTGGCCCTGGAGGACGGGAGGATCCTCCCGGGAGGTGGGGCGTGCGAGATGGAGGTGGCCAAGGCCCTCCGCGATTACTCCAAGGAGCTGGGGGGAAGGGAGGCCCTGGCGGTCAACGCCTTCGCCGATGCCATGGAGGTCATCCCCAGGACGCTGGCGGAGAACGCCGGCCTGGATTCCATCGACATCCTGGTGAAGCTGCGCGCGGAGCATGAAAAGCCCGATGGGATGGGCAAGGGGATAGAGGTGATGAGCGGGCAGATCGTGGACATGATGGAGAAAGGAGTGGTGGAGCCCATCAGGGTGAAGCTGCAGGCCATAAAATCCGCCAGCGAGGCCGCCGAGATGATCCTGAGGATAGACGACGTCATCGCCGCGGTGAAGACGGAGGAAAAGGAAGAAAAAGAAAAGAAGGGAGAGAAGGGAGAGACTCCCCCCTCACCGGAGTTCTGAATGCAGACAGCTGAGCTGGGGGGGTTCGGCATCTTCTCCGTAAGGAAGTACACCAAATTCGAAAAGGCCAGGATCATAGGGGCCCGCGCCCTCCAGATCTCCATGGGGGCGCCTGTTCTCGTGGAGGTCCCCAAGCACCTGAAGAGCTCGGTGGAGATCGCCCTCTACGAGTTCGAGAAGGGCGTGTGCCCCATCACCGTGCTCAGGGAGCCCCCGGGAGAATCCTGATCATCCCCTCTCCTTGCGGTAGAGCTCGGGCAGGAGGCTCGTGAGCTCCCCCATCTCCTCCAGGCAGTGTTTCCTCAGGGCTTCCCGGACCACGGAGAGGAGGGTGGCGGGCAGCCTGAAGGTGGAGCGCATCCTGGTCCCTCCGGGCATTTTTTCGTACTCGTGGAGGAGCCACCCCAAGGGTTTGTCCCCCTTTCCCAGGATGCTCTCGGCCATGGCATGGGAGTAGGAAGGGGAGCGGGGGATGGGTATCTCGTCCGGAGGTTCGGCCCTCATCCTCATTTCCACGGGAGGGGTTTCCCCTATCCTCTCCACCACCCTGTGCACGGTTTCTCCCTCCCACTCAAAGGACACGTGGTCTCGCGGGTGCCAGAGTTTGTATCTCCTGGTTGCTTCCTCCGTTCCCTTCGCGCCACCCTCGGCGAGGTAGGTCCAGAACCAGTCGATCATCTCCGGCTCGACCCCCCTCAGCTCGTGCTCCACCACCAGGTCCTCCTTCTCCTCCGCTTCCCCCGCCAGCTCCTCCAGCCTGAGCCTCTCCACCGCTTTCCCCGGGGGCACCGGGCTTTTAGCTTCGCCCCTCCAAGGACTTTGGGATGGGAGTCCAGCTGGGGCCCCTCCTCCCGCGGACGGAGGTGGGGCTGGAGGAGCTCAGGGGGAAAAGGGTGGCGGTGGACGCCCTGAACTTCCTCTACCAGTTCCTGGCCATCATCCGCCAGAGGGATGGTGAGCCCCTCAGGGACTCCAGGGGAAGGATCACCTCGCACCTCTCCGGGCTCTTCTACCGCACCGCCAACCTGCTGGAGGCGGAGATTTACCCCATCTACGTGTTCGACGGGAAGCCCCCCGAGCTGAAGAGGAGGACCCTGGAGGAGAGGAGGGTGGTGAGGGAGAGGGCGGCGGAGGAGTGGGAGAGGGCGCTGAGGGAGGGGAGGCTGGAGGAGGCCAGGAGGTATGCGGCGCAGGCGGCGACGGTGGAGGAGCGGGTGGTGGAGGATGCCAAGCGCCTGCTGCGCCTGATGGGCGTTCCCTTCGTTCAGGCTCCCGCCGAGGGGGAGGCCCAGGCCGCGCACCTGGTGAGGAGGGGGGATGCCTGGGCGGTGGCCAGCCAGGACTTCGACAGCCTGCTCTTCGGTTCCCCGGTTTTGGTGAGAAACCTGGCCCTCACGGGGAGGAGGAAGCTCCCCGGCAAGGATGTGTACGTGGAGGTGAGGCCGGAGGTGGTGGAGCTGGAAAGGGCCCTCTCCGAGCTGGGGATCACCAGGGAGCAGCTGGTGGATGTGGGGATCCTGGTGGGGACGGATTTCAACGAGGGGGTGAAGGGGATAGGGCCCAAGAGGGCGCTGGAGCTGGTGAGGAAGCACGGGTCTCTGGAGGGAATAGAGAGGGAAGGGGTGAGGGTGGAGGACTTTGAGGGGATAAGGAGGATCTTCCTGGAACCGGAGGTCTCCGACGAGTACAGGATAGAGTGGGGCCAGCCCGAGGTGGAGGGGATAAAGGGGTTCCTCTGCGGGGAGCACGACTTCTCGGAGGACAGGGTCCAGTCGGGGATCCAGAAGCTGCTCAGGGGGAGGGGGGGGAGGCAGAGTTCCCTGGAGAGGTGGTTCTGAGCTATTCCTTCCACCCGTACTTCCCCACCAGGGGAACGAAGGAGCAGGGTGAGTAGTTCTCCACGCGCAGGTCCCCCCCCTCCTTCTTCTCCGCCACCTTCCAGACCTGCCCCCCGTAGAAGTGCCCCACGGGTGCCCCCATCCTCCCGCCCACCTTCAGCTGCTCGACGAGGGGAGGGGGAAAACCGGGGGAGCAGGCCGTGATGAGGATGCGGTCCCAGGGGGCTCCGGGGGGATAACCGCAGGTGCCGTCCCCCACCACCACCTCCACCCAGCCATACCCCGTTCTCCTCAGGTTCTCCCTCCCGAAGGAGGCCAGGCCGGGGAGGCGCTCCATGGAGACCACCCTTCCCTCCCTTCCCACCAGCTCCGCCAGGAGGGCGGCGTTGTAGCCGGAGCCCGTCCCCACCTCCAGCACCTTCTGTCCCTTCCTCAGGTCCAGGGACTCCAGCATCAGGGCGATCATGCTGGGGGCGGAGATGGTTTGCCCGTAACCTATCGAAAGCGGGTGGTCCTCGTAGGCGTATTTCCGGAGGGAGGACGGGACGAACTCCTCCCTGGGGACCCTCCTGAAGGCCTCGATGAGGGAGGGGGTGCGGAGGTACCCCCACCTCACCAGCTCTTCCACCATTTCCTCCCTCTCCTCCTCAAAACCCAGAAATACCCCCGAAAAACTAGGAGGGGGAATGAAAAAAAGGGAGAGGGTGAGGGCCAGGGGCCATCCGCTCCTCACCGCCCTCCATCCCACCACCCTCATGATCACGAAGGAGGGGGAGGTGGGGCCCGGGGGCGACTGCATCGTGGCCGTGGGGGCGGACAAGTCCGTGCTCGACCTGGGGAGGGAACTGAAGGGGGGAATAAGGAAGGGCGGAAGGGTGGTGGTGAGGATGGAGGTGGGGGGAAGGGTGGAGACCGTGCGGGGCTGGGGCCACCCCTCCCTCACCCTGGACCACCCCACGGACATGGTGGTGAGGAGGAGCTCCTTCGTGTGCGGGAGGACGCTGGCGGTGAGGGCGGACAGGTCGGCCTCGGACCTTTCCCGGGAGTTCGTGAGCCTCCTCAGAAAGGGCCTGCCGGTGGAGATCACCGTCGAGGTGGAGTTCTAGCCCTGCGGGCCCCGGGCATCAGCTCGGGAGGGAGGAGATGGGGTATGCCGTCCACGATGGGATACCGCTGGGAGCACCTTTTGCACACCAGCTCCTCCCTCCCCAGTTTCAGCCCCCCCTTGCACACCGGGCAGGCGAGGATCCTCAGCAGTCCCCTGCTTATGGCGGGCACCTTCTCCCTCACCTCCCGGCGGTATATCTCTTTCCGTACCCGTACCCGTAGATCTCCCTCCTCACCCTCCTGATCTTCAGGTAGTCCCCCACGTACCTCCTCAGGCCCATCCATATCAGCCCCAGTTCCCTCCTCTGCAGGATCTTCCTGAAGGAGCTCTTCCATCCCTCCCTCTTGGAGAAGTCGGCGCAGCGGTCGCAGAGCTCCTGCAGCTCCTCCTTGGAGTAGGGGGTGAGGCCCAGCTCGGGGGCCGTGGCCACGAACTGGTCCGGACGCAGCCTCCCCTCCCTCACGGCCCAGTTCCAGATGGCGGAGCCCACCATGTAGAGCAGGATGTTGCCGTTGATGAAGTCCGCCCCTCCCTTCTCCAGGAACTCGATGGAGCGCACCATGTCCTCCTTGGTCTCCATGGGCGCCCCGAAGATCAGGCTTCCCAGGAAGATGATCCCGTACTCCCTGCAGAGGTCCATCGAGCGCTTCACGTAGTGGGGCCAGCGCTCCGGGTGCGGGGTCTTCGCGTACCACCTCACCACCTCGGGGACCACGGACTCCACCCCGTAGCTCAGGGCCAGGACCCCCATTTCCCTCATGGCCCTGTAGAGGGCCCTGCTGGGCGTGTCCACCCTTGCCTGCCCGAAGAAGTGGAACTTCAGGCCCTCCCTCCTTATCAGCTCGGCCAGCTTGATCACCCTCCTGGGATCGTTGGTGAAGTTGTCGTCGGCGATCCAGATGGAGTCGAAACCCTCCCTGTCCAGCAGCTTCAGCTCCTCCACGATCTGGCGGGGGGAGCGGGAGCGGAAGCCCAGCTTCTTCGGGCGGTTGCAGTAGGTGCATCCGTACCTGCACCCCCTGGAGGTCAGGATCCCCGTGATTTTCCCCGTCATCTTCATCCCGTAGAACTGCCCGTACTCCACATGCTCCACCAGCTCCCTGGCCGGCAGGGGGAGGGAGTCCATGTCCTGGGGCTCCCTAGCCCGGATGATCCCGGAGGGCCTCTCCTCCACGATCCTGACGATTTCCTCCTCCGCCTCCCCCACCACGTAGGCGTCCGCCCCTATCTCCTTCAGGTACTCCGGAGGGGAGACGGAGATGTGGGGCCCCCCCACCACCACGTAGGCCCCGGACCTCCTCCTGACCTCCTTCACGATGCGCTTGCAGGACTCCAGGGTGAGGGTGAGGCAGGTGAGGCCCACCACGTCGGGCTTCTCCCTCCGGATCCTCTCCCCCAGCTCCCTCAGGGAGAGGCGCTCGGCTTCCGCGTCCACCACTTGGACCCTGTGTCCTGCTCCCTGCAGGACGGAGGCCAGGTAGAGGATCCCGAGGGGTGGGGCGTAGGCGGAGAGGGCGCCCCTCTCCTCGAAGCTCAGGGGAGGATAGATGAAGAGAACGGACGCCATACTCCTTCAGTTTTTAGGGGTGAGATAAATATGGAGGGGATGATGGGAAGAACTCTCAGAAGAACCCTTTTCGTTCTCCTCCCCCTCTCCCTCGCCCTCTCGGTGCTCCTGGTGTGCTGGAGGGACGACCTCCACTCCATGGCGGGGATCCTCCGCGGGGTGAGGTTCCGCTGGTTTGCGGCGGCCATCCTGCTGTACTTCGGGAGTATCGTGATCTGGGCCCTCCGCTGGAGGGTCTCCCTTTCCTACCTGGGTTTCGGGGTGGGCCTGAAGGATCTCTACCTGATCCTTTCCGGGAGCGTCTTCATCAACAACGTCACCCCCCTCTTCAGGGGAGGGGCCGATCCCCTAGGAAGGGTCTACCTGCTGGGGAAGCTCAGGGGGGTCCCCTACTCCTCCGCCCTCTCCACCACCTTCCTGGACCACCTCTTCGACTTCCCCGTCGTCATTTCCTTCCTGATGCTGGGGCTTCTCCTGGGGATCTCCCTTCCCTTTCCCCTCCACTGGTTCCTCCTGCTCTGGCTCTTCTTCCTCCTCTTCCCCCCCTTCCTAGTCTTCGGGGTGGTGAGGAAGGAGGTGGGAATGGGGGCGCTGGGGAGGCTGCTGAACCGCCTGGCGAGGCTGCTGGGCAGGGGGAAGGGAGCGCTCCCCCCCATCCGGGAGATGTACCGGAGCTCCAGCTCCGTGCTCTCCAGCTGGAGGTGCGTGGTCCCCCTCCTCCTCCTCTCCCTCCTCATGTGGTCCCTCGATCTCCTCCGGCTCTTCCTGGTTTTCCTCTCCCTGGGCTACCGCCCGGGCCTGCCCATGCTCCTCCTGGCCACCTCCCTCCCCACGCTGGCCGGGCTCGTGCCCTTCCTCCCGGGGGGGCTGGTGCTGGTGGAGGCCACCATGCTCTCCGTCTTCACCTTCTTCAGGGTCCCCCTCCCCACGGCTCTGGCGGCCACCCTGCTGGAGAGGATGATTTCCCTCCTCCTCAGCACGCTGGTGGGGGCGGGGGTTCTCTCCTACCTGGGCCTGACGGGGCCTTCACCCCTCAGGCGCGCCCGCCCTCCCAAAGGCTAAATCTCCCCTCTCCGGGGAAGTGAGGATGAGGGTGGCGCTGGTCGGTGACGAGTACCCCCCCGTGACGGGAGGAGCGGCCACCTATGCCGCGGAGCTGGGCTCCGCCCTCTCCAGGCTGGGGGTGGAGGTGGTGGTCTTCACCAGGGAGGGGGCGGAGGCCAGAGGGGAGGTGGAGGTGAGGGGTCTCAGGGGACTCTCCGTGAAGAACAGGTCCGTCTCCCCCTTCATTTTCTCCGAGCTCCGCAGGCAGCTCCGCTCGGAGGACTTCTCCGTGGTTCACGGCACGGACATGTACTCACCCCTGGCCCTGGCGGCTTCACGCTTCGCCAGAGGAAGGGGACTGCCTTCGGTCCTCACCTGTCATTCCTTCCTCCACCCCTTCGGGCTCTGGAGGGCGGTCCATCTTCCCCTGGCCTTCTTCCTCAGGCGCGCCAGCAGGGTGGTGGCGGTGAGCAGGGCCTCCGAGGACTTCTGTGCTTTCCTGGGCGTGCCGCGGGAGAGGATAGAGGTCATCCCCAACGGCGTGGACCTCTCCACCTTCCGCCGGGGGCTGGACGCGGAGGGGCTCAGGAGGAGGATGGGGGTGGGGGACGGAGAGCCCCTGGTGGCCACGGCCATAAGGCTGGTGAAAAGGAAGGGGCCCTACCTGCTCCTGAGGGCCTTCCAGGAGGTGAGGAGAGAGGTCCCGGGTGCCAGGCTGGTGATGGCGGGTGAGGGGCCGGAGGAGGAGGGAATAAGGAGGGAGGTGGAGAGGGAGGGGCTGGGTGAAAGGGTGGAGCTGCTGGGCCGTCTTCCACATCCGGAGGTGGCCAGGCTCATGGCGGGGGCCGATGTCTTCGTCCTTCCCTCCTCCGTGGAGGCTTTCGGTCTGGCCGCGATAGAGGCCATGGCGGTGGGGACCCCCGTGATCTGTCCGAGGGCCGGAGGGATCCTGGAGTTCGCCAGGGAGGGATACAACTGTCTTTTCTTCGAACCCGGGGATCCCTCTTCCCTGAAGGAGGCCCTCCTCAGGCTCCTCTCCGACGGGGGCTTGGTCAGGACCCTCCGCCGGGGCGGCCTGAGGACGGCCAGAAGGTTCAGCTGGGAGCGCACGGCCAGGCTAACCCTCAGGCTTTACGAGGAGATCGCTTGAGGGGAAAGGTGGCCTTCACCCTGGACCTGGAGGAGGACGCACCCCCCTTCCTCCGCACCTGGAGGGGGATGGAGGAGGGTCTCCCCGCCCTGCTGGAGCTGCTGGAGGAGCTGGGGATAAGGGCCACCCTCTTCAGCACCGCGGAGGCCGCCGGGAGGCTCCCCGGGAGGCCGGAAGGGCACGAGGTCGGCTGCCACGGCCTCCGCCACGAGAGGCTGGACCGCCTTCCCCCCGCGGAGGGGAGGAGGAGGGTGAGAGAGGCCACGGAGAGGATGAGGAGGATGGGGTGGAGGCCCAGGGGCTTCAGGGCCCCCAACTTCAGGCCCACAGCGGAGGTCCTGGATGAGGTGAGGAGGCTGGGGTACTCCTACGATTCCTCCCTCGCCCTCTACAAGCCCTATCCCGGCCTCGGGCCTCCCGGCCTCCCGGAGTTCCCCAACACCCTCCCCTCCAGCATCCTCCGCCTTCCCCTTTCCCTCTCCCGGAGGATCCTGGGGTGGTGCGTGCGCCACCTTCCCCTCACCGTGCTGGACTACCATCCCTGGGAGGCGGTGGAGATGAGGGGGGTGAGGTGGGACCTCGGGTTCTCCACGGGAGAAACCTCGCTGCGCAGACTGAGGGAGCTCCTCCTCTGGCTGGGGGAGAGGGGGGTGGAGTTCGTCACCCTGGGGGAGATGCTCCCTTCTTTATAGAGAAGGGAGAAGTCTGAAGGGATGGTGACCCCCAAGAGCAGAGGGACCAGGTGGGAGTACAGGGTGGCCCACAGGTTCGAGCGCTGGGGCTACGAGTGGAGGAGGTCCGGGAGCTCCCTGGGAAGCTACGATCTGCTCATCACGAAAAAGGGCAGACCGCAGTTCCTGGTCTCGTGCAAGAAGACCATGGGCGACCGCCTCTACGTGCCCGCCGAGGAGGTGGAGGAGCTGAGGAGGGAGGCGAGGGGAATGGGGGCCAGGCCCCTCCTGTGCTTCGGCTTCCGCAGGACCTCCCCCCTCGTGTGCGAGCTGGGGAAGCTCAGAAAGAGCGGGGGGGAGAGCTACAGGCTGGAGCGCGGGGACGGGGAGCCGCTGGACGGGTGGCTGGGGAGGAGGGGGAGGGGTTGCAGGAGGATCTGAAGGAGTTCTTCGAGCATCCCCTGCTCAGGCCCAAGACCCTGAGGTACCGGAGGTACCAGGAGGAGATCGTGGAGGAGGCGGTGAGGAGGAACACCCTGGTGATCCTTCCCACCGCCCTGGGAAAGACGGTGATCTCCATCCTGGCGGCGGCGCACCTCCTCCACAGGTACCGCAGGGGGAGGGTCCTGGTCATGGCCCCCACCCGTCCCCTGGTGGTCCAGCACGCCAGAAGCTTCCTGGCCTCCGTGCGCCTCCTACCCTCCGAGCTCAGGGTCCTGACGGGGAGGGTGGACCCGGAGAGGAGGGGGAGGGCCTGGAGGGAGGGAAGGGTCTTCTTCGCCACCCCGGAGGTGGTGAGGAACGACCTGGAGGGGGGGAGGCTGAGCCTGCAGGAGTTCGTCCTGCTGGTCTTCGACGAGTGCCACAGGGCGGTGAAGGAGTATGCCTACACGCTGGTGGCCCAGCGCTACCTGCAGGAGTGCCCCCATCCCCTGCTGCTGGGGCTCACTGCCTCGCCGGGTTCCTCCCCTGAGAGGATAGAGGCCGTCTGCAGGGCGCTGGGGATAGAGCACGTGGAGTACCGCACCGAGCTGGACGAGGATGTGAGCCCCTACGTCCACCCCGTGGAGGTGAGCTGGCACAGGGTGCCCCTTCCTCCTGAGTACTCCCCCCTCTCCTCCCTCCTCAGGGAGATGGCGGGGGAGAAGGTGAGGTGGCTGTGGGAGCACGGCTACCTGAGGGTTCCCCCCAGCAGGGTGACCAGGAAGATCCTGCTCGGGGTGGGGG
Organism: uncultured archaeon; assembly: GCA_938074535.1. GTDB lineage: Archaea > Hadarchaeota > Hadarchaeia > Hadarchaeales > WYZ-LMO6 > WYZ-LMO6. Next base: position 24,750 of record CALJER010000017.1, on the reverse strand, counting down.
AGGAACTGAGGAAGAAGCTGGGGACGGCCAGGGAGAAGGGGCCCCTCTTCACCGCCATGAGGTACCAGTCCCTTTCCCTCACCCTCTACCACGCCCTGGAGCTGCTGGAGTCCCAGGGCCCCCATGCCCTCCGCTCCTTTCTGGAGGGGGTGGAGGGGAAGAGCGGCGAGAGGAGGACCTATTCCCTTCTCCTCAGGGATCCGAGGTACGCGAGGCTCAGGGAGCTGCTGGCCTCCGCCCTCCCGGAGCACCCCAAGATGGAGAGGCTGCTGGCGGAGGTGAAGGCCCAGCTGGAGTCCTCCGGGGAGTCCAGGGTGCTGGTCTTCGCCCAGTACAGGGCCACGGCCTCCAGGCTCGTGGAGTACCTCTCCCAGGGTCTGAAGGGGGTGAGGGTGGAGAGGTTCGTGGGGCAGTCCAGCAGGGCCCGCGATTCGGGATTGAAGCAGAGGGAGCAGCTGGAGGTCCTGGACAGGTTCAGGAGGGGGGAGACCAGGGTTCTGGTGGGCACCTCCATAGCGGAGGAGGGTCTGGACGTACCCTCCGTCGACATGGTGGTCTTCTACGAGCCCGTTCCCTCGGAGATAAGGTACATCCAGCGCAAGGGGAGAACGGGACGCTTCTCCTTCGGGAGGGTGGTCATCCTCCTCTCCGAGTCCAGGTTCGACCTGGCCTCCCACTTTTCCTCCCGCAGGAAGGTCAAACGCATGCAGGGTCTGGTCAGGGAGGTGGAGCGCAGGCTCCAGCCCATCCTCCGCCTCTCCGTTCCCTCGCCCGAGCCCATGACGGAGGAGGAGCTCTCGGATCCCCTCAGGGACGTGCCCTTTCGGGTGGAGGAGGGCTAGTCCCTCCTGGCTCCCCTCACCACGTCCTCGGCCGCGGCCCTCCAGTCTTTGGCCTTCACCACGCTGGAGGCCAGGAGCACTCCTTCCGCCCCCAGCTTCAGCGCCGTCCTCACATCCTCCCCGGTGGAGATCCCGGCCCCGCACAGGACCCTCACGCCCGGGTCCACCTCCTTCACCAGCTTCACGGCTTCGCTCACCACCTCCGGCCTCACCTTGGAGACCGCCCTTCCCGTCCCTATCAGCTCGGGGGGCTCCACGGCCACGAAGTCGGGGCGGAAGGAGGCCACCTTCCTGCAGAGCCCCGGGTCCGCCGCGCACACCACGCTCACCAAACCAAGCTCCCTCAGCCTCCTCACGCAGGCCTCTATCTCCTCAGCCCTCAGGGGACGCTCGGAGTGGTTGATCAGGGAGCCCGCCGCCCCCGCCTCCTTCACCGCCTCAGGGAGGATCCAGCCGGTGTGGGCACCGGGGGTGAGGGGATCCACGTGCTGGGCCAGGACGGGAAGCCCCACCTCCACCACGCTCCTGAGGTCGGGGGCCTGGGGCGCCACGGCCACGCACACCCCCTCCCTCTCAGCGACGGAGGAGAGGATCCTGGAGAGCTCCACGGCCTTCTTTCCCGTGGCCTCCGCGTAGGCCTTGAAGTTCACGATGACCAGAGGGGTCTCCAGCATCACTCCCTTACTCTTCCCGGTTAAAAAGGGTCAGAGATCGCTGCGCAGGAACTTCCCCAGCACCTCCGCCTTTGGGGAGAGCCTGTAGAGCTTGATGTTCTTCCCGCTGTAGACGGTTTCTATCACTCCCTTCTGCAGGAGGTGCTCCAGGTGGCGGGTGAGGTTCTTGGGGGCGATGTTGATCTTCCTGGCGATCTCCCTGATGGAGGCCACCCCCTTCCTGGCCAGGAACTTCAGGGCCTTGAACTTCAGTTCTTCCCCGAAGATCTCCTTCACCGTGGCGAAAAGCTCCTCCCTCACCTGGGGGGTCTCGCTTGGCTTGGTGCCCACCTCGGAGAGGGGGCCAGGGATGGAGGCGAAGTAGCAGCTTCTGTCTCCCTTGGCTATGCACTTCGTTTCCTCCATGATCACCTCCTTTCCAATCAGGCCGGATACCAGGCCAGAGAGGTAGCCCCGGAAGAACTGGCTCCTGCTCTCCTTTCCCTTCCCCCTGAAGGGCAGGCACTCGAAGAGGTCCTGCATCTCCACCTCCACCGTTTCCCCGTTGAACTTCTTGATGGAGGGGAAACCCCAGCCCTTCGCTATCCTCTCGGTGAGGACCAGCTCCAGGGCCTGTGCCCCGCTCAGCCCCAGCTGGGAGACCTTCCTGGCCTTTCTCAGCCCCGCTTTCACCCCCAGCCTGAAGAAGGAGAGCTTGTTGCTCTCCACCTGGTTGAGGTTCTGCAGGAGGTCCCCGAAGGTCTCCACCCTGAGGGTGATGGCCCTCTCCTCCATCACCATCAGGGGGAAGTGCAGCCTGTCCACCAGCAGGCCCTCGGAGGTTCCCGGCTGGGAGAAGACCTCCTTCACCCCCTCCACCTTGGCAAGTTCCTTCTCCAGCTCCTCGGGCGTGGTCTCGGAGTGGGTGAGGTCGGCGAAGAAGGAGAAGTGCCTGAGGGGGGATCGGGGTTCGGCGGTGAGGTTCCCCGCCACGATTTCCACTCCCTTTTCCTTGGCCCTCCAGGTGATTTCTGCGAGGGTGCTCACAGGGTCTTCGGTCAGAACGAGGTACTCGACGATCTTCCTGCCGGGTAGATATGCCCCTATGGGTAGGTGTTTAGGACCCCCCACCTTCATCCCCTGATCCCGCTTATTTCTTCCTCGCCACCATATTTAAACAATTTGGTATCACACAAGAAAAGCGGAAAGAAGCAGGGAGGATGGGGGAAGGTTGAGGGACGAAAAGGGAAGGATGTTTCGAAAAAGGGTCACCGTGTGACGGTGTGGGGGGAAAGGACCACGGGCCATTTTTAGGATGGGGGTGTGAAAACGGCAAAAGCGCATGAAGGGGAGAAGGAACAGACTGGAGATCATAGGGGAGATTCTGGAGCTGGCCGGTCTGGGGGGGATGACGAAGACGGGGATAGCTTACAAGACCAACTTGGGCTTCGGGCTGGCCCAGAAGTACATCGACGAGCTGATGGGGAGGGGGCTGCTGGAGATGAAATTCAATGGTGGGGAGAGCTCGCGGAGGGTCTACTGCATCACGGAGGAAGGAAGGAGGGTGCTGCGGAAGCTCAGGGAGCTAAGGAGGATGTTCTGCTGAGCTACTCCTGGGAGACCAGCGTCCTTTTTCCGAACTCCGTCAACCGGTACTCCCTCTCTACGAAACCCGTCTCCTCCAGCAGCTTCAGCACGGCCTTTATGCTCTCCCTGGAGGCCTTCGTGAGCTCCGCCAGCTCCGTGAGGGAGTGCGGGGTCCCGTCGCTCAGGATCCCGAGGATCTCCTCCGCCAGTTCCTCACCCCACTTTCCCCCCAGCCTCCTCTTGATCTCCTCGAAGGAGTCCTCGAGTCCGGGCACGGAGAAGCTGGTGTGAGGGATGGCTTAAAGGAGAACTGGAGTTAGCGCCAGAAGAAGGCGCCAGAACTGTTTTCAGTGGGCGCCTTTATCCCGGGGCTCGGGTGGAGAAGATGGAGGGTCTGGCCAAGATTGCCGAGGGTCTGGTGAAGCCCGTCCTGCACGTGGGGCTTTCCACACACGAGGGTGAGGAGCATCTCTTCCCGGTCCCGGACGTTTCCGTGAGGTACGAGCGCAGGGTGAGGGCGCTTGGAGGTCTGACAATGAAAAAGTGATACTCAGAGGAAACACGGCTTACCATAACTTTATAACTACCCCCACTGAAGGTTTCTCCAATGAGGGTTCTGGCTTTGCCGCTGGTTTTTTTCCTCCTCCTGGCTCTCTCTTCCCCCGTTCTGGCTGTTCCTCCGGAGGAAGACCTCTTCCCAGGGGAGTGGGAGGGAAAGCGGAAGGTTGTGGACCACTTCGGGAAGCTGAGCAGATTGATCCTCATCCGCTATGCGGGGGAGGAAAAGATCTCGGCTCAGGGGGAGGTGGTGGGAATAGGGGATCCTGATAACGATGGTAATCCGGATGCCTACGCGCTCCTAGGGGTGTGGTGGGATCTTTCCAGATACCCCAAGGGTGTTCCTTACGTGGTGAATCCCACCCTGGCAGTAAGATCCTACGGGTTGAAGGAAGGTGAGGTGGTGGGAGCCATCCGGAGGGCCTTCGAGAACTGGGACGAGGCGGTGGAGGTGGAGCTGTACGACCACAGGGTCACCACGGACAGGTTCGCCAGCGCAAGCACCAGGCGCCCCGACTATAAGAACGTGGTGACATGGGGCAGATTGAAGAAGGGGGTGGTGGCGGTAACCTACCTTTGGTACCTCACGGATACGGGAGAGCTGGTGGACGCGGATATGGTGTTCAACTCCTACTACCGCTGGGGGATAGACCGGGACGGTGAGGGTTCTGGATATACGCTTATCGGTGCCTTCGATCTCCAGAACATAGCAACCCACGAGGCGGGTCACGTCACGGGTCTCGACGACCTCTATGATGAGTGTTACTGGGCCATGACCATGTACGGTTATGCGGACTTCGGGGAGACCTGCAAGGTTTCCCTGGAGCCGGGTGATGCGGCAGGTGCTCAGGCTCTCTACTAGTCCCAGACTGTGGGAGCGGGAGCCTAGGGGATAGAGCAGGGGCTCGTTGGGGTGGGTTTCCACCGAACAATCTTCCAGAACAAACTTCAGTAGTCGCTTTTACCGGACCTCTTGAAATCCCTCTCCGAGACGCAGCGGCTGGATCAAGCCAGATGGGGCGGGTGAAGGTTGGGCGGTCTGGGGACCTGGGGGAAACACCCTGAGAACCGGGAGGCGTGGAGAGAAGAGCTCCTGCGGAGGATAGAGGGAAGACCCCCCCCGCCACCCCCGGAGAAGGTACCTCCTCCCACGCCGCCCGAGGAGGAGAGGAGGCTCCAGCGGTTGAGGCTTGTCCCCTCCAGGGTGTGGGCGAAGTTCTTCGGCTTCAACGTTTCCCTCTGGATGAGGGTGAACAGGCACAGGCTGATCTTCGACCTCGCGCTCTCCTCCCTCATCCTCCTGCTCGTTCTCTTCTCCCGCCTCCCCTCCTGGTCTCTCTGGCCCCTGGTCGGTTTTCTGGTCTTCCTCATGATCGTCTTCTCCCTTCCCTCCTCCTTCATGCTCGGTCTGCGTTACGCCTTCCTCTCCGTCTTCATCGTTGCGGTTTTTCTCATCATCGTTCTGGGGGTCTGGTTCCTCGTCTCACCGGCGGTCGTGATGATGGCGATGCCGCCGCCACCCGAACCCCCCACGGCCGCCGGTGAGTACGGGGTGAAGGTGGGGAAGGTCACCCTCTGGGACTATGACATCGAGGGGCCGGTGGAGTACCAGGGGGTGCCCTGCACCCGCATCACGGCCAGGAAGGCCAGGATCTCCGGGCAGGAGATGGCGGGAGGGGGGCTGGGGCTGTGGGCCTCCTCCATGGAGGTGGAGAACCTCCAGGCCTACGTCACCTACATGAGGGGGACGGGCAGCGCCTTCGGCATGCGCGTACAGTCCGGCTGGAAGGGAGGGAGCTCTCCACCCTGGACGGTGGGGCTCCTGGGAAACCCCACCACCTTCTCCGACGTCACCATGCACATGGTCTCGATGGAGGGGGGTAGAATCACGCTCAGGGGGGTGGAGATGGGTTGAGCCTGAGAAAGCTCCTGCCGGTGATACTGCTCTTTTTCTCCCTCCTGCTGGCGGTCCCCCTCCTGCTGAAGGGAAGGGTGTACGTGATGCAGGGCGGGTCCATGGAGCCCTCCATCTCCAACGGGGATTTGGTCCTCCTGAAGCCTGCGGGAGAGATAAGGGAGGGCGACGTGGTGGTCTACAGAAACATCTGTCACCGGGTGCTCTCCGTGGGGGAGGAGACCCTCACCACCAAGGGGGACGCCAATCCCGATCCAGATCCCTGGGCGGTGCCAAAGAGCGCGGTGGTGGGAAAGGTGGACAGGGTGATTCCGGGGCTGGGTTCCCTCTTCCTCTTCGCCCGCTCCCCCTTGGGCATAGCCCTCTTCGCGAGTCTCTTCTTTCTCCTGGCCTTCACCTGGGCCATGCCCGAGGTGAAGTTAAGCAGGCCCCACCTCACCCTCAGGGAGGGGCTCACGGCCCTCCCCTCGGTGGGGCTGGCCGCGGCCTGGTACCTGTCCAGCGGCCTGCTCAGGCTGCTTTTCTTCGTCCTTCTCTGCCTCTCCGTCCCCTTCTTCCTGAACTCCCTCTCCTCCCTCAGGCGCTTCAGGGAGAGGTGGCCCTTCTGGGCCATATTGTTCGCCTTCCTGGGAGGGGCCTGGATCCTCACCTCCTGCAGGGTGGTGCCGGGCCAGCTCTACCTCCGCCACCCCGACCTCTTCCTCACCCCTCTCCTGGCCCTCCTCACCATGGGGCTGGCAGGGGCCATGCTCTGGCTCCGTTCGGACCGCCTCACCTCCATCATAGGGGTGGTGTTCATCGTCGTGGGCGTCGTTTCCTTCTTCTCCATGCCGGTGGGGGAGGTCTTCGCCTCCCTCTTCACCATCGTGGCCGGGGCCCACGCCCTGGCCTGGCAGCCCCCCTCGCTTTCGCAGGCCCCCTCCCTAGTAGAGGAACCCGTTCGGCGCGAGGAGAAAGTCCCACCCCTGGAGGAGGGTGTTCTCCCCGCCCAGACGGAGAGGAGGGGTGGGGGCGGTGGGCTGGAGGAGGCGGTGGGCAGGATTCATTCCCTCTTGCGCTCGTCGGTGGAGAGGAGGGGAGAAAAACCCGCAACCCCGGAGAGCGGTCGAGCCCCGATCCACGGCGAAGAACACCCAGAGGTGAAGGAATGAGGAAAGGAGTCTTCTTGGCAGCTTCGGTGGCAGGAGTGGGTTCGATGGTGGGGATACTGGTGCTGAGCCTCTCGATGGGCATCGTCTTCGGCCTCCCAGGGTACACCTTCGATTTGACGGCAGAGAAGGTGGTCGGTGACAACATGAAGATGTACGGCTCCACGATAGTCCAGGGGGGACTCATAGAACCCGTGCTGGTAACGGAGATGAAGACCGTCAATATCCAGAAGATGAAGATTCTCCGGGAGTTCAACCTGGGAGGGGCCACGGTGAGAGCCTGGATTCTGGGAGACGCGGCCGCGGGCAGCGGTCTCTCGATGACGGCTACCCAGATCAATGCGGGCAAAGCCATCATGAACAACATGTCCATGGAGGGGAGGGACATACCCGAGGGAGTCTACGTGCTGGCAGGCAGCGCGCAGATGGAAAACCTGAGCGCCAAGGTGATCAAGCAGTCCCTGGCCACCATCACCATCGACAACATGAAGGCCTACATCCAGATAGTGTGAGGAAGTGGTTCCGGTGAAATCGGTTTCGACCGGGCTATGCTTAGTGCTGGCCCTGGTCCCGCTCTCCACGCTTTTCGCGGGAGGGGCTCTGGCCCAGGGAACAGCGTGCTATCTGGTCACGGCGAGCGAAGTGAAGATGTGGGGGTGGGAGATGGTTCCATCCAGCTACAACGGAATTCCCTGCACCCTCATCACCGCCCAGCGCATGGAAGTGACGGGGATGTACCAGAGCGGCTTCGAGCTCACGGCATCCAAGCTGGTGTGGGAGAACGTGAGCATCTATGCGGTGTACGTGGGAGCATGGGGCGGGGGGATCTCCTGGACGGGAGACCAAGTGCCGCTGGGCCTGAAGGATCCCTACACCGGGAGGGTCTTCACCCTCAAGGAGGCGCTGGGGGATCCGGCCACGTTGCCCAGGGTGATCATGCACGCCCTGTATCTCCGCGGAACCAATGTTTCCGTCCAGGGTTTCCTGTCAAAAACCTTCCCCTCCGAGGTGGAGGTGAAGGCCAGCTCCAGCACCATGTCCAGCTACGACATCGTGGGGACCACCTACAGCGGTGTCAAGGCCACCAAGATTCAGGCGGGTGGCATGAGCACCAAGGGAGTCACCATGTCCGCGGGTTCCTACGTGATGTCCTCTCCAAGGATCGAGATGAAGAACGCTCTCCTTTACACCACCTACGTGAAGGGGAAGGCGATAGGTCTGCTACCCCTGGAGTGGAGGGGGAGCTCGGTCCCGTGGATCGTGAGCATTTCAAAGCATCTGCTGCCCACCATCACCATGACCGGCGTCACCATGAAGACGATTCACCTACAGGCCGAGCAGGTGGCGATGCCCGAGCTGATCCAGAGCGTTTCGGGGTGAGGTTTCTCACCCCCTCCCCTTTTTTCCACAGTTTTCCCACTGGAAAGGATGAGGTCCGGTATGGCTCGGGTGCCCCTCAGGAGCTATCCCGAGGAGCTGGGCCTCGACCTGAGGAAGCCGGGCGACAGGTTCAAGTGGTTCCTGGCCTCCCTCCTCTTTGGCAGAAGGATCTCCGCGGGGATAGCCCTCCGGACCTTCAGGGAGTTCGAGCGCAGGGGATACACCAGCCCGGGGAGGATACTGGAGGCCGGATGGGCCAGGCTGGTCAGGGCCCTGGACGAGGGGGGCTACGTCCGCTACGACTTCTCCACCGCCGACAGGCTGCTGGAGATCTGCAGGAGGCTGAAGGAGGAGGGCGGATTGGAGAGGCTTCACGCTTCGGCCGCCGACCCTGAGGACCTCATGAGGAAGCTTCAGGAGTTCAGGGGAATAGGCCCCACCACCGCCTGCATCTTCCTCAGGGAGCTCAGGGGAATCTGGGAGAAGGCCGATCCCCCTCTTTCTCCTCTGGCGAGGGAGGTGGCGGGAAGGCTGGGCATAAGGGGGGAGGGGAGGATGAAGGGGCTGGAGCCCAGGCTGGTCAGGCTCGGCCTGGAGTACTGCAGGAGGAAGAGGTGCACCTCCTGCCCGGCCTCGGGGGGATGCGGGGGGAAAAAGGGATGAGGGCGAGCGGCATCCTTCTGCACTTCACTTCCCTGCCCTCGCCCCACGGGATAGGGGATCTGGGTCCCTGGGCCAAGGGCTTCGCCGACCTCCTTTCCGAAGCCGGGCAGAGGTACTGGCAGTTCCTCCCCCTCCTCCCCCCCTCCGGTGACTCCCCCTACCACCCCACCTCAGCCTTCGCGGGAAACGTCCTCCTCCTGAGCCCCGAGGAGATGGTGAGGGAAGGATGGCTCACGCAGGAGGAGGCCTCTCCCCCTCCCTTCCCCCACGGCCGGGTGGACTACCCCTCCGTCCTCCTCCACAAGCGCGGGTTGTTTCAGAAGGTCTGCGAGCGCTTCAGGAGGGGAGGGGGGGAGGGCTTTGAGGAGTTCTGCGCCAGGAACTCCTGGTGGCTGGAGGACTTCTCCCTCTTCGCCGCCCTCTCCAGGAGGCTGGGCAAACCCTGGACGGAGTGGCCGGAGGGGCTTAGGAACAGGGACCCAGGGGCCCTGCGGGGGGCGGGGGAAAAGCTGAGGGAAGAGGTGGAGGAGGAGAAGCTCCTGCAGTACCTCTTCCACCTCCAGTGGGAGGGAGTGAGGGGGTACTGCCGCAGGAGGGGGATCAGGCTGGTGGGCGATTTGCCCTTCTACCTCGACCACCACAGCGCGGATGTGTGGGCGCACAGGGAGCTCTTCAAGCTGGACCGCGGAGGGAGACCCCTCTTCGTCTCCGGGGTGCCACCCGACTACTTCAGCCCCACCGGCCAGCTCTGGGGGCAGCCCGTCTACGACTGGAAGAGGATGGAAGAGGAGGGCTACGAGTGGTGGGTGAGGAGGATGGAGCACGCCCGGAGGATGTTCGACCTGGTGAGGGTGGACCACTTCAGGGGCTTCGTCGCCCACTGGGAGGTCCCGGCGGGGGAGAGGACGGCGGAGAGGGGGAGGTGGGTGGAGGGACCGGGGGAGGAGCTCTTCAGGGAGGCCAGGAGGAGGCTGGGCTTCCTCTCCTTCGTGGCCGAGGATCTTGGAACCATCACGGAGGAGGTGGTGGAGCTCAGGGAAAAGCTCGGTTTTCCGGGGATGAGGGTGCTCCAGTTCGCCTTCGGGGAGGGTCCCTCCAGCCCCCACCTCCCCCACAACCACAGGAGGGACTGCGTGGTCTACACGGGCACGCACGACAACAACACCGTGAGGGGGTGGTTCGAGGAGGAGGCCTCCCCCGAGGTGAGGAGGAGGTTCTTCAAGTACGTGGGGAGGGAGGTCGGGGCGGAGGAGGTCCATGTGGAGTTCATGAGGCTGGCGCTGGGCTCCGTGGCCGAGCTGGCCGTCCTCCCCCTTCAGGACGTGCTGGGGCTGGGGAAAGAGGCCAGGATGAACACCCCGGGAAAGGCGGAGGGAAACTGGAGATGGAGGGTGGAACCCTGGCAGCTCACCGCCGGGGCCGTGGAGAGGCTGAAGGAGCTGACGGAGCTCTACGGAAGAGGTTGAGACTCCCGGAGGAACGGTGGGATGAAGGACGGGAGAAGGCTCCGCACCGGAACCCTCCGTAAGCTGGGCTGTTTCCCGTGGAAGCCTTTTTAGGCGGGGTTGGGAGAGAAAGTGATGGATCCCGCCCGTAGGGTGGACAAACCCTTCTCCTTCTACTCGGGTGTGGACAGACCCCTTGGAGTCCTGGCACACAGCCTGCTGGAGTTCAGGGAGGCGGTGGAGAAGGTGGGAACGGACTCCCTGGAGTTCCATCTCTACAGGGGGGACTTCGAGAGGTGGATAAAGGAGGTCTTCGGTCTGGCCTTTCTCTCCTCCAGGATCTCCGCTCTGAGGAAAGAGGGGGCGAGGGGGGAGGAGCTCAGGGAGAAGCTGGTGGAGGCGCTCGAGGAGTGGTTCAGGGTCTACACCTACAAGAGGGTTTAGTTTTTGGGAAAGGCTTTTTATATTGGACAGTATATCCAATAAGATGGGCACGGAGAGGGAACTGAGGAGGAGGCTCTGGCTTTTCGCCGGGTTGTGCCTCCTGCTCGCAGGCATGAGCAAGCTCCTCTACCTGAGGGGGCTCACCCTCCCCAACATGGAGCTGGTGATTCCCGTCCTGGTGGTGGCGGGCTCCACCTACCTCTGGAACGCTGGCGGTGGGGCGGAGAGGAAGCTGGGGAGGAGCTTCGGGCTGATGGTGCTGGCGGGGGTGCTGCTGGCGGACCTGCTGTTCTGGGGCCTCCACCGGATCTACCTCTTCACCTGGTCGGGCTTCCTGCTGGTGTGGTGGGTGGCCACCAGGAACAGGCTCTCCCCCTTCTCCGGCTTCTGGGGCCTGGTGGGAAGGACCGCCCTCACCGCGGCCGCGGCCATCCTCCTCTTCGACTTCTGGACGGGGGTGATAGGCAGCCCCCTCACGGGCTTCTACGGGCCCCTCACCTCCCCCTCCACCTGGCTCACGGCCCTGGTCCTGCAGGTTCCCTTCACCCTCTACCACCTCACCTCCCTCTTCTTCATCCCCCCTCTGGTGGGCCTGCTGAAGCTCAGCACCAGGGTCAGGCTCGAGGTCCCCATCCCGGTGAGGGTGGGGGCTTCCACAGCTCAGAGGAGGTGAGAGGGATGGAAGAGGTGACCAAGGGCATTTTGGTGGTGCTGGTGGTGCTGGCCATGGGAACGGTGTACCTGGGGTACCAAGTTTCGGACCTGCGCGCGGACCTGAAGGAGCTGGAGGGAACCCTCATCACCGTGGACGCTGGTGTGGTCGTGGACAACGGGGAGGGGGAGCTCTCCTACAGGGTGCATCTCGCCAAGGGTGCCACGGCCCTGGAGGCCCTCAAAAGGGTGGCTGCGGTGGAGACCCGGCACTACGCGGGGCTGGGGGAGTTCATCACTTCCATCAACGGGCTCAGCAACGACCCCGCTGGAGGCAAATACTGGATGTTCTACGTATGGGAGAACAGCAGGTGGGAGTACGCCAGCGTGGGGGCGGGTTCCTACGAGCTCAGGGACGGCGACAACGTGAAGTTCAGGTACGAGGTGCCCGGCTGATGATCACCGCTTCCTCTGCAGCCTCATGGCGGCCGCCCTGGCCCCCATCTCCGCCTCCACTTCCTTTTTTCCCGTCCCTATGATCACCACATCCCCTTCCGCAGGCTTCAGCCTCTTCACCAGTTCCCTCCCCACTTTTCCGCCCACTTCCCTTCCGCTGTCCGGGAAGCACAGCGCACCTTTCCTGAAGATCAGGACGGTGGCTCCCTCCGCCCCCGCCTTGATGGCCTCATCCCTCTCCTCCACCCCTCCCCTCACCTTCTCCGCGGCCCCCCTCACCAGCACGGCCACATCCACCTCCCCCACGGTGAGGGCACCGCAGTTCAGCCTCACGAACTGCAGGGGCTCCCCCAGTTCCTTCCTGCCCCTCTCGGTCAGGGTATGGCCCCCCCTGGAAGGCCTGACCAGCCCCCTCTTTCTCAGGAGAAGGAGAAGGCTTCTGGTGCTTCCCTCACCCAGCCCCAGTCTCTCCCCCAGCTCCGGCCTTCCCACCCTTCCCATCCTGTGGATCAGCTCCAGCGCCGCCCTCACGTGGACTTCGTTGAACCTGGGAAGGGGTCCCCTGCCCATACCATCACCTATATTTCTACCCCCCTTAATATTTGGTCGATGTTTTTTCGCAAGGAGGTGAGGATAGCCCGCTTCCTCAGCCCCCTGGAGGGATTCACCCCCGTGGCCCAGAGGGTGGAGTTCAGGAGGGACCCCCTCACGGGAAGGTGGAGCAGGATCAACCTGGAGAGGGCGAAGAGGGTGAGGCAGGCGATGGGGGAGAGCCCACTGGAGCTCCTGAAGGCCTCGGCCAGCGGGTGCTTCTTCTGCCCCGAGAACCTGGAGCGCTCCACCCCCAAGCTCCCGCCCGAGTTCGGGGAGGAGAGGATGAGGAGGGGGGAGGCAGTGCTCTTCCCCAACCTCTTCCCCTTCGCCGAGTTCCACGCCGTGGTGGTCCTGAGCAGGGAGCACCTCCTCACCGTCCGCGAGTTCCCTCCCCGCATGCTGGAGGACGCGCTGCGCCTCTCCCTGGAGTACTTCGGGAGGGTGAGGGAGGTGGAGCCGGGGAGTGAGTACCTGATGCTGAACTGGAACCACCTCCCCTCCGCCGCGGCCAGCATCGTGCACCCGCACTTCCAGCTCCTCGCCGACCGCACCCCCACCTTCTGGCTGGGGAGGGTGATGGAGGGGGGGAGGAGGTACAGGAGGAGAACGGGGAGGAACTTCTGGCTCGACCTGCTGAGGGAGGAGCGCAGGAGGGGGGAGAGGTGGATAGGGGAGGGCGAGGGAATCTGCTGGCTTGCCGCCTTCGCCCCGCAGGGGCAGAACGAGGTCTGGGCCGTCTTCAGGGAGAGCTCCTGTTTCGGGGAGGTGGGGGAGGAGGAGGTGAGGGAGCTGGCCGAGGGGCTCTCCCTCCTCCTGAAGGGATACGCGGACCTGGGGGTGGAGACCTTCAACCTCACCTCCTTCTCGGGCCCCGAGGGAGGGGGGAGCAGAGGGTACCACAGGCTCACCCTCAGGCTCATCTCCCGCCCGCCCCTCCGCCCCCTCTACACCAGCGACAGCGGGTTCATGGAGAGGTTCCAGTACGAACCCGTGGTGGAGACCGTGCCGGAGGAGCTGGCGGCGAGGCTCAGGAAAGTTTTCGAGGGGGGAGAGGGCTGAGGGTGGGGATCGTCTCGGACGGGAAGTACGGGGAGAGGGCGAGGGAGAACGTGGGGAAGAGGTTCAGGGTGGAGTGGATCCTGGTGGACTTTCCTTCCTCCCCGGTGGTGGACGAGCTCGAGCTGGAGCTTCCGCCCTGCGACCTCTACCTCTCCTACGCCAGGCACCCTGACGTGGCGCTGGAGGTGGCGGGGAAGGGGGTGCCCACCATCCTGGGGGTGAGCTTCGGGGAGGGCTTTTTGCGCCAGGCGAGGGGGAGGAACCCGCACGTGCTCGCGCCCCCCACCATGTGCTCCCTGGAGGGGAACACGGGGGTGAAGGTCTTCGACGAGTTCGCCCGCTTCTTCGGCAGGCCCAGGTTCGGGCTGGAGGTGGAGAACGGGAGGATCGCGAAGGTGAGGCTCCTGAGGGGATCTCCCTGCGGCTCCACCGCGGAGGCCTCCAGCGCTCTGGAGGGGAAGCCCGCCTCCCCGGACACCGTCAGGTACTTCGGGCTCAGGGTGGGGCAGAACTGCAGGGCACCCGCCTTCGGGAGGACGTGCGACAGGGAGCTGGCGGAGGTGGTGCAGGCCAGGGAGCTGGCCAAAGCGCTGGTGGAGACGGGAGCGGTCAGGGCGGAGGAGTTAGACTCCCTGGTGAGGGAGATGGAGGAGAGGTACGCCCAGAGGGAGAAGCTCTTCTTGGGGGGTGGAGGCAGGTGCGGAAAAGGGTGAGGGGCCTCACCACCCCCTTCCTGCTCTTCCTCCTTTTGACGCTGGTCCTGGACGCCCTCCCCAGGGCCTTTCCCGCGCCCTCCTCCCCCCACAGCTTCGGGGGGGAAGAGGTCCTCTTCCTGCAGGAGCACCTCTCGGGAGAGCTCTCGGACAGGTGGTGGGTGGCCGTTTACTCCTTCGGTTATCTCTTCCTGATCTACGCCACGGCCCTGCTCCTCCTTTTCGCCGGCGACAGCAGGTCCTTCAAGGAGTACTTCTGGGTCTTTGGCCTGTGCCAGCTCCTGGGCTTTGCCACCTGGCTCCTCTTTCCCGTTTCTCCACCCCGCATGGCCGTATCGGGGGTGAGGGAGGTGAGGAGGGAGCTCTTCGGGGTTACGGAGAGGTTCAACGCCTTCCCCTGGGGGGCCTTCCCCAGCCTTCACGCCGCCAACGGTTTGCTCGCCCTCTTCTTCGCCCGCAGGCAGGGAAGGGCGCCGGCCTTCGTCTGGGGGCTTAGCTGGCTCCTGCTGATGTTCTCCACCCTCTACCTCGGCGAGCACTACTGGCAGGACCTGGCCGCCGGCTGCCTCTACGCCCTCCTCTCCCTCTTCCTCCTCCTGAGGGTCTTCAGGAGGGGGCTGGAGGCCCTCCCCACCCCAGGCTTCGGGGCTTAAGCTAGGAGTGCAGGTTCCCGTGGAGACTTTTTCGTAGCCTGTTTTATTCCAGAACTTTTATTCCGTATTTTCTCGCAATATCCTTGAAGGCCTGAGCAAGATATGCAACCTGCTTCCAAGTCAGTCCATATGTGTTCAATTTCCAACTCCTTGTAGCCCCCGCAAATTCCCCCACTATTTTCCTGGCGCTCAGCTCGTCGCTTAGGAAAAATCCTCTTCTTTTGTGCGTTCGAGCGACCTTATCAAAGCTTTCGGTAGTATCCACCTTCGTTAGAGTATGTTTTCTGGGCATTTCACTCAAGACTTTGTTTCCTTCAATCTTCAAAAACTCATTCACTAACCAGTTTGCTTTTTTAAGTTCCTCGTCCCAATGTTTTACCCTTTCCTTGACGGCGGGAAAGGAGGCCATCATGCCGATGAGGTTAGCGCCCATCAGGGTACAGCCCAGCATCTCAACTTCCTTAATCCCGAACTTTCTCCGTGTTACATCGCCTACCATTTGAGTAGTCCTGAATATTTTCTCCGCCCACTCGTTGCTCGTGGCTACAATCCCAGAGGGCGCTGGCGATGCAAACGATTTATGCCCGGATCCGACCAAGAAATCTGCGCCAATCTCTTTTCCGTTTACAGGCATGATGCCTATTGTATAGGCCCCGTTGTATAAGAAGGGTATCCCATATTCTCTTCCTACCTTAGCGATTCCGCGAACGTCGTGCTCGTTTCCTAGCATGTAATCAAAATGATCTATCATTATCAGTCTGGGCAATCTTCCGGTTTCTTTCTTAACCTCCTCTATCTTCCGGGCTACTGCGTCTGCCGTTATGACGTTCTTTTCGTTCAGCGGGACTTCTTTGACGATTCCTCCCGCATCCTCCACTGCCAAGAACTCTGTGTAGTGGGCGAGCGATGAAACGATTACCGGATCTCCTCTTTCAACGAGCGAGGATACTACGGCTTGAAAACCCCTCCTCGCACCCGGGACTACTCTGGCTTGGTCCATCCCAAGGAACTCTGCCAATTCTGCGTGAAATTCCTCGATGGGTGGTCTCTTGATCTTGTCCAGCCTGAAGGGTTTTCGGCACCAATCGCAAGTGGAATAACCATCGCCATACGCAATCAGGGCTTTCATAGCCTCAGGCGTGAGTCGCCCCCCCGGCTGAATGGGATGGATGTTGATGAACAGTTCTTCCCTTTCCCTGACTTCAATTCCGTTCACAATCTTCCCGAGTTTACTGAGTTCCTCTTGGCAATTGTTTAAGTCACGTTCGATGACATCCAGGCTCCTTTTCACTTTTTCGAGGATTTCTCTCACTTTTTTCTTTTGCTCGGTGCCGAGGTCATGAGTAGGTTTAGTTTCTCGCAAAATTTGCCTTAGATCCGTTAGAGCAAATAGGGCTTCAAAGGTCGCCCTCACGGCATTCTCACCCATTTGATCGCCCCATTGTATTATAACAACGTTATATTTATAAAGCTTGTGGTACTACATTATTAGGTACATATGAAGCTCCTGCTCCTGCATTGCGATTACTTCTCTTTCCTCGTCACCGAGCCAACTAAAGCGGCTGAGGAGATACAGGATGGATGTAAGAGTTGTGCTATCAAAGATGTCTTGGTTATTTTTGTAACCGTCGAAAAAGGTGATGGTGGTGACCCCAATAGGGTAATCAATAAAGGTGTTGAGGAGATTGTCTCCTACGCTAGGCGTTTGGGTGTGAGAAACTTGGTTGTATTCCCCTTTGTTCACCTTTCTAATGAAATAAGTACGCCAGAGGTAGCAGCTAGAATAATAGAAGGACTCTACGAAGGACTCAAATCTTTAAACTACTCCGTGAGCAAAGCCCCCTTTGGATGGGAAAAAATTTTTTCCATGACTTCCAAAGGTCACCCACTGGCGGTCTCCTTGAAAACGGTGCGATTATGAACCTCTTTCGCTGTTGGGAGCTCCCAACTTCGAAGAGCTTATCCTAAACTCCTACAAAGGCGGCGCAGCTCGTGTCTCCCTTGTAAACCTGTTGGCTCCTGCGGGTTCTCTGAGAAATAACGACGTTATATTTATATAGCGAGAAGTAAAAATAAAACGATGTTCCAGCCAGTTGGGGAAAAGGAAATAACGAGAGCTATAGCTTCCGAGTTTTTGGCCACTCTCAATAGCTTCGCGGAGAGTGACGTTGTAGTGGTGGGTGCAGGACCGGCAGGAGTGATGGCGGCTAGAGAACTCGCAGCAAAAAAAGCCAGAGTGCTTGTGATAGAAAGGAACAACTATCTGGGTGGAGGTTTTTGGATAGGCGGTTTTCTATTCAATCCCGTTACCATAAGAGCTCCAGCGCATGAGGTCCTCCGTGAGCTTGGCGTGCCTTTTAAAGAAAGCGTCAGAGGACTTTATGTAACAGATGGTCCTCATGCATGTTCGAAACTGATAGCTGCTGCGTGCGATGCTGGAGCAAAATTTCTCAACATGACTTTCATTGAGGATGTAGTGCTACGTGAAGGACGGGTTGCGGGCGTGGTGGTGAACTGGACCCCTGTGACCACGTTGCCTAGAGAGCTTACATGTGTGGATCCTATTGGCCTAGAAAGCAAGCTCGTGATTGACGCCACCGGACACGAGGCAGCGGTAGTGAGGTTGCTCGAAAAGCGAGGCCTCCTCAAGGTGCCGGGGTATGGGGCGATGTGGGTGGAGCGCTCTGAAGATCTTGTGGTCGAGCACACGGGTGAACTCTATCCAGGCCTCATAGTGGCTGGGATGGCCGTGACCACGGCTTATGGCTTACCGAGGATGGGGCCCACTTTTGGTGCCATGATTTTAAGCGGAAGGAAGGCTGCTGAGATCGCCATGCAAAAATTGAAAGGATTCTGAAGCAAGGTGAGGGGGTAGTCTAAATGGGGGAGTCAGTAGTGCCGTTGGTTCCTTCGAAAATCCACCTTTACGAGGATTTTCCTTCCCGATCGTTCAGGCTCCGGGAGATAGCGTCCTATCTGAGGGAGAAGTTAGGCGAGCCTATCGTTGATATTAGAGCTTCCCCCCTCCTGTCGAGCCCACCAGAATTGGAGGAAATCCTCGCTCGCAAAGTTGCAGAGACAAGGGTAAGGGACTTAACAAATCCTAAAACCTTTTTTCACCCACTCCCCGCAGAGATGGAATTCGAGAAGAGGCTTTTGCGAAATCCCAGCATTGGGAGAGTTGGGGTGTTGTATGACGGGTTCAAGCTTCAGGTGTTGTTTCGGAAACTTTTGCCGGCTGGAGAACTGAGTTTCGAGCATATCCATATCATTTTCACTGGTCGCCTTTTCGCCACTTTTGACGAGGGTGATCGGAGATACCACATGCGAGTGAGTGTTTATGGCTTTCCATCCATCATCTCGACGACTGGCGTCGTGGAGGCTCCAGCCATGCCCAGAGAGTTCTATTTCCTCAGGAGACAGTATGCGATGCTCGGGTTGCCGGTTGAGATCCTTAGAGAAAAATTTAGGGGAAGATTCATCGACTATGAGGATGAAAGGTTGACGGAGGTAATGAAGGGATACGCGATGCAGGCAATCTTCTACCAGGTCTTCGGCAATCCTTTTTGCGATAAGTTGACTTGCAGACTCTTCAACAGCCACTGGCAAGAGGAGGTCATTAAGTCCCAACTGGAGCCGAAGGAGGAATTCTGCCGCAGGCACAGCGAGATGCTTAGCAGGCTTAGGCAAGCTATTCACAATGTTTCATCGTCGTCTGCCGGTTGTACCAGCAAGGTTAGATAGTTTTCGAAGTCCTCCTCGAATCTCCGTATCTCTAGAAAGTGTTTGAAGCCCTTTCGAATAGCTTTTCTGACTTCAGCATCAGCTGAGAACTCTTCGAGCATCCCGAGCCTCGCTTTTGTGCATGGGTGTCTAGGTGTGGCAAAACAGCAACCCGCATGCGTATCGTGCCAAAGGCCGAGCTTTCTCGAGAGTTCAATTATTTCCTGCTTGTCTAGCCCTAAAAGTGGTCTTAGAACCGGGAACTTTCTTCCAAAGGAAGTTGCTACGAGGTTTGCCAACGTCTGGGTCGCTTTTTGCCCTAACGACTCTCCGGTGACTATGCCTATCGCCCCTTCCAGCTCGCAGAAAATTTCTGCCACCCTAAACATGCCCTCCCTGCAAGCGAGGCAGGCGTAGCTTTTTCTCCGATTTTTGAGAAAAGTGTGCAAAGCCCAAGCCCAAGGAAAGACGATGGCTTTTTCGAAGCCTATCTTGCTCCTGAGATGCTTTAGCACCTTCACTACTTCAAAGAAGGCATTTTCGCACGTATAAGGATAGAGACAGAAGTGCATAGGCAGAACCTCGAACCTTTTTGCCATCAGCGCGCAGGCTACTGGTGAATCTATCCCCCCCGAAACTAAACAGATGAGCTTCTGCATTATTTTGATTTATTCTCGAAATATAACTATGTTATGCTTTCCGAAAGCTTTTTAAGGTATAACGACGTTATAAAATAAGAGCCGGGATGGCCGAGAAGTTAGGCGGCGGGCTGCAGACCCGCCCACGCCGGTGCAAATCCGGCTCCCGGCTCCAAATATGGGATATGCTGGTTATCTCTGGTATGAGTTCGTGAGAAGGGAGGCTTTGGGGATATAGGGACAACCACACACTCAAGAGGAGGTGGGGATAAGAAGCGGGAAAGAGGGTTATTTCTTTCTCAAAATTTCACAGAGTTTACAGTACATCTTGAGTTTCTCGTCTTCGCTTATTTCCTCCTTTGCGATAAGGTCGGAGAACTTTCTCAAGGACTTCATCAAATCTTTCTTCCTGAGGAGCATCTTACTGTGGCTGACTCCTCTGAGGGATCTCAGGTACTGACTGACCGCCGGCTGGGTTATGCCCAACCTCCGCGCAATCTCGAGTTGGCTTAGGTTATGTCTTTCAATGAGATCCTTCACTAGAAGAGCTCTTAGTGCAGGGAGAGCATTTTTAAACACCTTTTCGCAAGGGGGCTTCATTTTACTGAATTACATTGTTATCATAGAGATAAAACGTTTTTGAATGCGAGTTCTTTGAGCTGCTCAGCCTTGCCCAGCAAAATTAATCCCAATCTTGCAGTTTCCTTATCCGCAGCCTCTTCGATGAAAAAGAGCGCTAGATATTCTGCGGTGTTTACGGCCTTCTGAAATGCTTCCGGATGTTTCCCTCCTAACTCTTCAGCTTTTTTTAGCGCTGAATAGCCCTCCACTAACGGTGCAGCGTTGGGAATTTCCTCTAAGGTAACCTGTTGAGTTCTTTCCGAGATGCACTTCCCGCACTTGCCAGAGGCGCAGGCAATGGTAGGATATCCGCAAATGTCACATACCACTGCCCCCCAAATGAGGCGGGTGATGGAAGTCGCTGTTTTCAGTATCTCTTCCTTATCTAGGACCCGCTGTATTTTCAGCTTCCCGCTCTTGAATATGCTTATTTCTTTTCCCTTAAACCTGAGCTTTGCCACTCCCAGACTCCTACTGCACTTGAACTCCCCAAACCGCCTTTTGTGAATTTCTAATATCGAGCAGAGTGTGGGAGGGTCTATGGACCGTGGCTTGTCTTCCTCCCTTTTAAGCTCCACATCGGCTATCAACTTCCCTCTTTCAGAGACGCACGGTTGGATGTAAAGCACGGCATTCTTTCTAATTTTTAAGAGTTCTCCAATCTCCACCCCTCTACTTACGGAACAATTCTCCTTGAAGCCAGGCAGGATCAATTGAGCGGACTTCTCGGCCGTGTCCATATTCTTTCTCAGGTTTTAAGTTCCTCTATTTTTTGTCTGTACTCCCTTATCGCCTTCCGGAGCGTTTTGTGAGCGAGGACCGCACAGTGCATTTTAAGAGCGGGAAGGCCCCCTAATGAGTCCGAAACCTCTTTTATAGAAAGCTTCTCTGCCTCGTCCAAGGTTTTTCCCTTAATCATTTCGGTCACAGCTGAGCCAGTGGCGATGTTGGCAGCACAGCCGAAGGAGAGAAATTTTGCATCAAGGATTTTGTTTCCCTCAATTTTTAGTGACATCTGCATCATGTCGCCACACTGGGGGTCCCCCTCACTGACCGTTACCGTTGGATTTTCCATTTCTCCCACATTTTTCGGATTTTTGAATAGCTCGATTATACGCTGCGAGTATTTCAGAAGGCTTTTTTCAGTATATTCTACGGGCATTTCCCTCACCTAGAACTGGCCTGCTTTTATCGGACTTATCCTCCTCAAATTTTCGATTACTTTCGGAAGCACCTCCAGCACGTAGTCTATCTCTTCGCTGGTGTTGTATCTGCTCAGCGTGAATCTTATGGCCCCGTGCGCGATCTCCGGTTTCACACCTATGGCGGTGAGGACGTGACTTGGTTCCAGCTTCCGCGTCGAGCACGCCGAGCCCGTTGCCACTGAGATGCCGTTTAAGTCCAGGTGCAGCAGCACTGATTCTCCCTCGACGTACTTGAAGGAATAGTTCACATTCGCAGGACTTCTCCTCTCACCTCTTGGTCCATGCAGCACTACATGTTGAATTTTCTCCTCAATGCCATTCATCAGCTTATCTCTCAGTCTTTTCATATGTTCCACGTGTTTTTCAAAACCATCGAAGGCCAGCTCAGCTGCCTTGCCAAATCCCACGATTGCCGGGACATTCTCGGTGCCTGGCCTAAGGGGAAAGAGGGAGACATAGCCGCATGTCACCGGCTCTACGGGCGTATTCGTTCTCAAATAAAGCGCTCCGGCGCCCTTGGGCCCATGGATCTTGTGCGCAGTTATGCTTAGAGCATCGATGTTCATTCTCTCTACATCGATAGGAACCCTACCATAAGAAGCGGCAGCATTTACATGAAAATAAACTCTTTGCCTAAGTTCCTGGAGTATTTTCCCCACTTCCTCGATGGGTTCGATCGTGCCTATTTCGTCATTGACGTGCATTATGCTGATCAAGATGGTTTTATCGTTTATGAGGTCCTCTAGCTGATTTAGGTCTAGGAACCCCTGCGGGTCAACATCTAGGTAGTCGACTTTAAACCCCTCGCTTTCCAACCTCTCACACACCCGTAAAACGGAAGGATTTTCGACCTTAGTTGTGATGATGTGGTTTCCCCTTTTCTTATTGGCGTAGGCCATACCCCGGATGGCGAGATCGTTGGCTTCCGTGGCTCCAGAGGTAAATATTATCTCCTCGCGTTTCGCGTTGATAGATTCTGCGATTATTTCTTGAGCTCTCTCAACAGCGTCAGCCGCTTCTTGTCCAAGCGAATAAACGAAAGTTGGGTGACCGAATTTCTCCCTGAAGTAGGGAAGCATCTCCTCCAGAACTTCCTTGGCGACTTGTGTCGTGGTTCCATTATCGAGATAAACTCTCATGTTTCTCGGCTCTAGCAACTTATGATCCTACTTAAAACGCTTTTTGCCCTTTTCTCAGAATTCGTGTTGCGCACGATGGCTCTACCAGAGGGGGTTATGGCAATAGAAAGTCCGCCGTGCTCAACGACTAGTAAATCCCCAGTCAGCTTCTTAACCTCGAATTCAGGATTTTTTCTTAGATTTTCCCCCAAGGCCTGCAGGTTCAATCCCAAATCAGCTTTGGGGGAGATTTGGACGGCATTCCTTCCACACAGAGTGCTGATGGTAGATTGTTTTATTTCTCTGTTGAGGAGAGGAAATTCCTCGCGAACACACGTGGGGCAGTTAGGGTTCCTATGAACATCGATGATCTCAAAGGAAAGAGAAGAAAGATCGAAGTACAGAAGCTTTGAGCGCAGAAGCTCCCCAAAGCCCACAAAATATTTGATGGCTTCTGCCGCCTCAATCATACCTACTACACCGGGCGCGGGACCTAGGACCCCCGCTGTTTCGCACGTGGGTAAGCTCCCCGGTTCAGGCAATTCTGGAATTATGCATCGTAAACAAGGGGTCTCTCCTGGAACGATAAAGCTGACCGCGCCGTAGTCTTCTATCGCAGCTCCGTAGATAAAAGGTATGTTGTTTTTGACGCACACCTCGTTGAGCAAGAACCTGGCCTCGAGGTTATCCGTTCCATCCAGAACGAGGTCGACATCGGCTACGAGTTCTTCGGCCGTGGCTGGGTTGAAGTCCTCAAATCTGGCTTCCGGCACTATATCTGAATTAACCCTTTCCAGCTTTTCTTTGGCCGCGGTTGCTTTGGGTTTCCATTCCACGGTATCTTTTTCTTCATACAAGATTTGTCTTTGGATATTGCTCAGTTCTACCAAATCCCTATCTATTAACCTTATATAACCGACACCAGCTGAAGCCAGGTAAATTGCCAATGGACTCCCGATCGCTCCTAGACCTAATATGGCGACTTTGGCTTGCTTCAGCATCTCTTGACCTTTCTCCCCCATTTTTCGAAAGACGATTTGTCTTGAATATCTCTGCTTTTCTTTTTCGGTGAGGAGCACCATCTCTTAAGAATTAAAACGGTGTTATATATAAGCATTGTGTACGCTGGGTTTTTAGAAACCTCACAGGAGTTCGCGGGCTATCTTCTCCACAACCTCCACGAGCTTCTCCACTTCCTCTGCCGTGTTGTAGAGGTATACGGAGGCTCTGACGCTACCTTCTTGAAGACCCAGCAACTCCCTGTGGAGGGGCATTGCGCAGTGGTGGCCTGATCTCACCATGATGCTGGAGGAATGATCCAAAATGGCGGCCACGTCATGGGGGTTCATCCCCTTTATGTTGAAGGAAACGATGCTCACTCTGTGTTCCGGATCGGTGGGACCATAGACCTCCGCTTTCGGAATCCCCTCTAACCCTTCCTGGAGACGTTTGAGCACTGACCTCTCGTGCTGAGCGAGGGTCTCAAATCCCACCTTCTGAAGGTATTCTACGGCCTCCCCCAGTCCTATGGCCTCGGCGATGGGCAGCGTGCCCGCCTCGTATCGCTCCGGGGAACTCGTAAGGGAGTACTCTTCCGAGGAGACCTCTTCCACGGCTCCTCCCCCCAAGCAGAGGGGCTCTAGTTCTTCCAAATGTTGTTCCCTCACGTAGAGCACCCCAATGCCCGTGGGCCCTAACATCTTGTGTCCAGAAAAGGCAAGGTAGTCGCATCCAAGATCTTTCACGTCTAGCGCCAAGTGTGGGGCGGATTGAGCGGCATCTACCAGTACCTTGGCCCCGTACTCGTGAGCCACTTTTGTAATCTCCCTTACTGGGCTTACGCTTCCGAGAACATTCGAAACGTGGGTCAGGGCCACCAGCTTGGCATTTTTCCCCATTTCCCTTTCGAAGTCCTCCGGCCTCAACACACCCTCCTTGCTGGGCCTCACTACCCTCACTTCCACACCATGCTTTCCCAGCGCGAGCCAGGGAAGGAGGTTGGAGTGGTGTTCTAAGAGGGTGGTGATCACTCTATCCCCTCTCTTCCACTTCAGCCCCTTCGCCACCAAGTTAATGCCTTCGGTGGTGTTTTTGGTGAAGATCACCTCACGCTCCGATTTTGCTCCGATGAACCTTCGCACCTTCTCCCTAGCTAAGGAGAGTCTCTCACCTGCCTCTATGGAGAGCCTGTGGACTCCCCGCCCCACATTCGCCCTGCATTCGCGGTAGAACTTTAGCATCTTGTCCAAGACCGGTTCGGGTGTTAGAGTACTTGCTGCATTATCTAGGTAGATAATCCCCGAGCGGAGGAGGGGAAAGTCCTCTCTTATCCTCTCCACACTTGGCATCGTTTTACCTCCCCCGTAGTTCGGAATAAAAGTTCTCCCTGGTGCGCGGTTCTCCTCCTTTTATAACGATGTTATTTAAACCTTTTGGTGAGGAGCTTATTTTTATCAGTTTATGTTGAAATGTTTAATGTGGACAGGCACGTCTGGGAAGTGGCCAAGGCCAGGGTGGTGGTGGAGGGGGGCAGGATCGTCTCTGTGGGGGAGCCCCTCACCCAGTTCTGCCCCGTGATCGAGGCCCTGAGCGGGAGAGGGGAGAGGACCAGGGAAGGGGTGAGGGAGTCCATGGAGAGGAGGATGGAGCTCCTGGGCCTCTCCACCCCCAGGAGGGTGCTGGAG